>JAFLTG010000020.1 GCA_022510545.1 Lachnospiraceae bacterium
ATAAGATTGAAGAAATGTTTGCTCAATTCGGGGATTATAGGGATGCAAAATCAATTTGTCAGGAAATTAGAAAAAGCATCGAAGAGGATGAAAACGAAAACAGAATTTATCGATTACGCGGGGAAAAGTTAAAAATATATGGTCAATTTTGTGAGTTAGGTATGTTTGACGGATGGAAAAAGAAGGAACTTAATGATAGGATTAAAGAAATTGATGATGAAATTGAGAAATTGGAAAAGGAAAAGGAGAAGAATAATAATAACATTCATGGATAGTATGTAAAACTTGAGCAAAATATTTCAGACCTGTCAAGAAAAACTACTTGATATGAATTTAATAAAAATACAGTAAATAAACTATATGCAAGGGTTACAATAGAGATTTTGTGACAATGTTGTGACAATTTCAGAAAAAAGGAAATGTAAGGGTTGAAAGCACTCAATACTTGATTTGGTATAGGGTGCTTTTTATTTATACAAAAGATTATATCTTGTTGCATTATTTATAAATGTAGTATAGTATTTAAATAGACAAAAGATAAGAGGTGATAATAATGTTTAGATCAAAGAAGAGAACAAATTTGGAAAAGAGAGAGCGAGCAGAAGTTTTTTTTAATAGATTTTCTCTGATTTTAGTTGCAGTGCTATTAATTTTATTGGGAGTTGGGCTTGTTTTCTTATCAGTTGATATTAAGAATAATAGCAACCATCTACTATATAATTATGCAGATGCTATATCAAGTGTTGGACAAATTTTGCTTGCATTGTCTCTAAGTTCACTGATGGTTGAATGGTTTGGTTATGTAAATTACACAAGAAAAAGGATATGTGAAGTTTTAGCAGAAAATGATGTTCTAAATGTACTAGATATAAAAAGAAAAAAGGAACTAAAGTCAGCCCTAATCTCCAATATTTATATGCCAGATAAAAAGTTAGGAGATAATAATATTGTCAATGTACTTGATGCGGAATTTGATAATATTTTAAAAGATTATTTTTATGAAGAATATATTGTTTATGTAGATTACAATATAGTAGAAATAGAAGAAAAAAAATATATTGAAAAAATAATAAGGAGAACATCCACTGTATCTACTATCAATGGACAAGAAACTTTTTTTAGTAATGTGTTAGATATTATGGCACAGCCTGTTTTAGGAGAGAAAACAGTACAATTAGAGTTTTTAAAAATAAACAATAAAATAATTAAAGACATAGATATTAGCTCTGAGGATGTTAATGAAGAAGCGGGGCATAATTATTCGAAGCGTTTCTACATTGATACTAATCCTATAGAAAATAAATTACATTTTGTTGATAAACTTGATATAGATGTTTTGTACAAAACATATGTAAGTATTAATGATCGGGTATATACTCACCGGGTGAGTAAGCCATGTAAACACTATTGTATTCATTTAAATGTTCATAATCCGGAATATGATATAACTGTCCTAGGGTTTGGGTTTATGTCATTAGGTAATAAAAATAGAAGGCGGGTTGTTAAGTCCAAAACAGGATGTATGTTAAGATTTTTAGATTGGATACTTCCTGGGGATGGTGTGACGGCAGTGCTGCTCGATTATGATACAGATAAATGTAATATAGAAATACAAGATACGGATTGCGACGGAAAGCAAGATTCAAATTGTGAAAAAAAGCAAGATAATGGCTAATATTTGACAAAGAAGAAACTATTTGGTATGATATGCATATATATTAAAATATAATATGTATATACACTGGAGGAATGCTGAAAATGAGGTTTGTTTGTAAGGAGGAAGAATGGTGCTAGTGCGATAGATTTTGTCCTTGTTGGTTTTTCTGAAAAGAGAAAGAGAGTTGCTCAATTATCATCAACATTGTAATCTATTTTCATTTTTTGAGATAGAAAATAAAATCGTTGCATAACAGTTTGGATTTTGCGCCAAATGAATACTCATATAAGGTTTGTGTTATTGCTCAAATCTACATTTTATAAATAGGTTATTGCAATGCACAATGTTACCGTATGTACTTTGAGAATGAACGAATGGTATATTGATGTTGGTTTTTGTAAAACAATGATCAATAACTGCAGGCAAAGTTTAAGCAAATTTTCCAAGTCATGCGTAAGTGAGTGTTTAGAAAACAACTGAAAACATTTGGGATTAGGGCAGTGTAACAGCTGTCCTTTTTTCATTTTCTATTTTTCAAGATGTGATATTATTGATATACACTAAAGATTATAATTGGTCGGGATTTTTATTTTATAATTCGATTGGCAATGTGTGGAATGAGCCAAGTTTTAGAGAACTGATACAAAGGATTGTAGACCAACACAACAAAGAGGCGGAGCTAAATCACACAGAGATTATAAATAATTTTTGTCCGCACATGGTGTGGCATACTTATACAATCCTTGCTTATTCTGTAGGAGCAGATGTAAAGGTTGTCAGTCAGAACTTAGGTCACAAATCTACATCCGTAACACTAGATGTTTATACACATCTTACAGAGAAAAAAGCACGAGAGCGAGAAGATGTTGCACAGAGTATTAGGATCTCATAGATTGTGACAAACATTGTGACAAAATTGGTACAAAAACACATAAAAAGACGATACAAGACGAACAAATCTTTATTTTACCCAAAGAGAAACAAAGACGAACATACAAGAACATCAGTTCGTCAAGAAAAACTACTTGACAGGTCCTTTTATATATAGTAAAATAGCAAAAGTTGAGTCACAGCAAGTAATCTGATGAGGTAAGTGTGAAAATAAATTTTCACACGCGAATTTGTGCCTGCGGCTCAAATATCGCAGGCTGAGAAAGGCATGATTGTTATCTTGGAAAAAATCGTAGAACAGGGTTTGCTGTATGATTTTTATGGAGAATTACTGACTGAGCATCAGAGACAGATATATGAAGGCATAGTCTATGAAAATCTTTCTCTGGGTGAAATTGCCACTGAGCAGGGTATCAGCAGACAGGGTGTGCACGATATCGTAAAGCGCTGTGATAAAGCATTAATGGGCTATGAAAATAAGTTAAAGCTGATAGAGCGATTTATGAAGATTAAAGAGCGGATTAAAGAAATAGACAGATTATCCGAGCTTTATGAAAATGAAGAAATAGATGATAAATCATCATATTGTAAAAAGGTGCGTCAGCTATCGGCAGAAATTTTGGAAGAACTCTAATTTAAATAGAAATTGAGGTTTATATGGCATTTGAAAGTTTAACCGATAAACTACAGAATGTATTTAAAAACTTAAGAAGCAAAGGCCGCTTGACCGAAGAAGATGTCAAGGTTGCTTTGAAGGAAGTAAAAATGGCTTTGCTTGAAGCAGATGTCAATTTTAAGGTAGTAAAACAGTTTGTTAAATCCGTAGAGGAGAGGGCAGTCGGCGTTGATGTGCTGAACGGTCTCAATCCCGGCCAGATGGTTATCAAAATCGTTAATGAAGAAATGGTAACCTTAATGGGTTCTGAAACTACAGAGATACAGATGCAGCCGGGCAAATCTATTACCGTAATTATGATGTGCGGTCTGCAGGGTGCAGGTAAGACGACCACAACGGCCAAAATAGCCGGGAAACTTAAATTAAAAGGTAAAAAATCTTTACTTGTTGCCTGTGATATATACAGACCGGCAGCAATTAAGCAGTTACAGATAAATGCCGAAAAACAGGAAGTAGATGTTTTTTCCATGGGTGATAACCACAAGCCTGTGGATATAGCTAAGGCAGCTTTGGAACATGCTCAGAAGAATGGACACAATGTCGTTATTTTAGATACGGCAGGCCGTTTGCATATAGATGAAGAAATGATGGCGGAACTGCAGGAAATCAAAGCCAATGTAGATGTTCATCAGACCCTGCTGGTAGTCGATGCTATGACCGGTCAGGATGCTGTTAATGTAGCTAAGGATTTTGATGACAAAGTTGGTATTGACGGTGTCATCCTATCCAAGATGGACGGCGATTCCAGAGGCGGTGCGGCGCTTTCAATTAAGGCCGTTACCGGAAAACCCGTTTTATATGTGGGTATGGGAGAGAAACTTTCCGATCTGGAGCAGTTTTATCCGGACAGAATGGCCAACCGTATTCTGGGAATGGGGGATGTGCTTACCCTGATTGAAAAGGCTCAGCAGAACATCGATATCGATGAAGAAAAAGAAAAGCAAATGGCTGAGCGCATGAAGAAGGGAAAGTTCGATTTTGAGGACTATCTCGAAAGTATGAAGCAGATGCGCAATATGGGCGGCCTTTCCAGTATTATGGGTATGCTTGGAATTGGCGGAAACCAACTTGGCGATATTGAATCCATGATAGATGAAAAACAGATGAACAGAATGGAAGCAATAGTACTTAGTATGACTCCACAGGAGCGGCAGAATCCCAAGCTCCTTAATCCCAGCAGGAAACACAGGATTGCCAAGGGCGCAGGAGTGGATATAAGTCTTGTAAACAGGTTTATCAAGCAGTTTGAACAGTCTCAGAAGATGATGAAGCAGATGCCCGGTATGCTTGGTGGCAAAAAGGGAAAAGGCTTGTTTGGCGGTTTAGGTAAACTTAAAATATAATAATTTATACAATGGAGGCAGAAAAATGGCAGTAAAAATCAGATTAAGAAGAATGGGAAAGAAGAAAGTACCTTTTTACAGAATCGTAGTAGCAGATTCCAGATCTCCCAGAGACGGAAAGTGCATCGCTGAAATCGGAACTTTTGATCCCAATACCAATCCAAGTACTTTTAAGGTAGATGAGGAAGCAGCTAAAAAATGGCTGACTAACGGTGCACAGCCTACGGAAGTTGTTACCAAGATTTTCAAAAATGCCGGAATTATCCAGAAATAGGCATGAGAACTTGTTGACCGGACTTTTGGAGGTGGATTGTGAAAGAATTAGTTGAAGTAATTGCAAAGGCGCTTGTCGATAATCCGGACGAAGTAGTTGTGACAGAAAAAGAAGATGGACGTAACATTACCATCGAGCTTCATGTTGCAGCAGACGATATGGGTAAGGTAATCGGCAAACAGGGGCGTATTGCGAAAGCAATCCGCTCGGTTGTAAAAGCGGCATCATCCAAGGAAAATAAGAGAGTGGATGTAGAGATTATTTAATGACAATAGAAAGTTGACAAAGCGTACTTTCTATTGTATACAAGAATTACGTCGCAATTCTTGGAGAGTTGGCTGCCTGGCCAACTCTTTTTTGTAGAATAGAAAAATGTATCGGAAACAGTAATAAAGAATTACCTGGAGGAGTATATGATATCTGAATTACAGGTTGGAGTGATTACGCAGACACACGGTATCCGCGGGGAAGTCAAGGTCTTTCCGACTACGGATGATGTGAATCGTTTTAAGAAACTTAAAGAAGTCATTTTGGACAATGGCAAAGAGCGGCTTAATATGACAATAGAGGGAGTCAAATTTTTTAAAAAGTACGCAATACTTAAGTTTAAAGGATATGACTCCATTAATGATATAGAAAAATACAAGGGTGCCAAACTTCTTGTAACAAGGGAAAATGCAGTAAAACTTAAGAAGGATGAGTATTTTGTTGCGGATTTGATCGGGCTTAGGGTTGTATCAGATAACGGGGAAGATTTGGGCGAGCTTAAAGATGTGCTTGAGACCGGGGCAAATGATGTGTATGTTGTCAAGATGACAGAGGGAAAAGAACTGCTGCTTCCGGCTATTAAGGACTGTATTTTAAATATTGATATGGATAATGCGGTTATTACCGTACATGTTATGGATGGGTTGATGTGATGAATTTTTATATAATGACGCTTTTTCCGGATATGGTCATGCAGGGGTTGAATACCAGCATCTTAGGGAGAGCGATTGAGCGTGGAAATATTTCGCTGAATGCCGTTAATATAAGGGATTATACGACAGATAAACACGGTAAAGTTGACGATTATACGTATGGCGGCGGCGCCGGGATGCTGATGCAGGCACAGCCGGTTTATGATACTTATCTGGCGGTGCAAAAGATGATTGAACAAACCTCTGATAAACACACCAGAGTAATATACCTCACTCCGCAGGGCAAAACCTTTTCACAGGAAATGGCAAAAGAGCTGGCTGGGGAAGATAACCTTGTTTTTCTCTGCGGTCATTATGAGGGTATAGATGAGAGGGTTTTAGAGGAAATTGTTACTGATTATGTTTCGATTGGAGATTATGTGCTGACCGGCGGTGAGCTTCCTGCAATGGTGATGGTTGATGCAATTGCAAGGCTGGTGCCGGGAGTGCTTCATAATGATGAGTCGGCGGCAACTGAATCTTTTCATAATGATCTGCTTGAGTATCCGCAGTATTCCAGACCTGAAGTCTGGCGGGATAAGCGGGTTCCGGAGATACTGCTTTCGGGCAATCATGCAAAGGTGGATGAATGGAGACTTGAGCAGTCCATAGAGAGAACGAAGCGGCTTAGACCGGATCTGTATGAGAAGTGGGAGAAAAGGCAAATAAAATAATACTTGCATTTTCTGTTATCATGTGATAAATTAATAATGTTGTGAAAAAGATGGTCCTCTGGTACAGAAAGTATTATGAACATCCCAAAAGCAAGAATGGAGGATTTAACATGAACGAAATTATCAAAGAAATCGAAGCAGCTCAGGTAAAAGAGACTGTACCGGAGTTTAACGTAGGTGATACGGTTAAGGTTTATGGAAAGATTAAAGAAGGTAACCGTGAAAGAATTCAGGTATTTGAAGGCACTGTACTTAAGAGACAGGGCTCAAGCAACAGAGAAACTTTTACCGTAAGAAAGTTATCAAACGGTGTCGGCGTAGAGAAGACATGGCCGCTTCATTCTCCCAATGTTGAGAAGATTGAAGTAGTAAGAAGAGGTAAGGTAAGACGTGCTAAACTTAATTACTTAAGAGGCCGTGTAGGTAAGAGAGCGAAAGTAAAAGAACTGGTAAAATAAGAATGAATCCAAACAGTTACCTTAAAGCTATTTGAGGTAACTGTTTTTGCAATAAAGAGGTGTTATTTTGTCAAAAAGAAAAAAGGGATTGCAGTTTTATCAGAAGGAAAAAAAGATAAACTCCGAGCTTTTAAAAGACATATTTGAATTGATGATCGGAACATTTATCGCAATCTTTCTTGCATTTGCAATTACTTACTTTGTCGGAATGAGAACCAGTGTAATCGGAGATTCCATGGAGCCTGCACTGTATAATGCACAAGAGATACTGATAAACCGCTTTGTGTATAAATTTTCATCGCCTAAGAGAGGTGATGTTATCGTATTTCTTCCAAACGGTAATCAGAAAACACATTACTATGTAAAAAGGGTAGTAGCGCTTCCGGGTGAGACTGTGCAGATTAAAGACGGTAAAGTATACATAGATGGTGAGATGCTTGAAGAAGATGAGAGTTTTGATAAGATAGTTGATGCGGGAATTGCGGAAAATGAGATTGTATTAAATGACAGTGAATATTTTGTGCTTGGAGATAACCGCAATAGCAGTGAGGACAGTCGTTCCGGCAATATCGGTCCGGTCGGAGGAGATAATATCATAGGCAAAGCATGGTTTCGCTTTAAAACCGAAACTAGCGAAATGGGATTGGTCGAATAAAAAGGGGAGAAGAAAATGAATTATCAATGGTATCCGGGTCATATGATGAAAGCAAAGCGTATGATGCAGGAAAATATCAAGCTGATTGATTTAGTCATAGAGATTGTAGATGCCAGAATCCCTTTAAGCAGCCGCAATCCGGATATTGATGAACTTGGAAAAAACAAGTCGAGACTTATACTTTTAAATAAATCCGATCTTGCAGATGCCGCAGCCAATAAGGAATGGCTGGAATATTTTAAGCAGAAAGGTTTCTTTGTGCTGGAAATCAATTCCAAATCGGGTGCCGGAATCAAAGCGATTCAGGGGACTGTCAGGGAGGCCTGCAAGGAGAAAATAGAACGAGATATGAAAAGAGGTATTAAAAACAGACCCGTTCGCGCAATCGTAGCAGGGATTCCTAATGTAGGCAAATCAACTTTTATCAATTCCTATGCAGGCAGGGCCTGTACCAAGACCGGAAATAAACCGGGCGTTACCAAAGGGAAGCAGTGGATTCGTCTGAATAAGGATTTGGAACTTCTTGATACGCCGGGAATTTTATGGCCCAAATTCGAAAATCAGGATGTGGGCAGAAAACTTGCATATATAGGTTCCATGAATGATGATATTTTACAGATAGAAGAACTTGCAATGGACTTACTTGCATATTTGGTGATACACTATAATGAAGAACTTACTGAAAGATATCAATTGACCGAAGGAGTCAATACACCGCTGCAGATTTTAGAGCATATCTGTGAAGACAGAAAATGTTATAAAAAGGGCGGAGAAATTGATTATGAGAAGGCCGCGTCTATTTTACTGGATGATTTCAGAAGCGGAAGGCTGGGAAGGATTACGTTGGAAAAACCGGATGAGGCTGTGATAGAAAGAAGGTTATTGGATTAAATGAAAAAGGTGCTGCGAGAAGTATTTAATACCAGTTTATATCTGTTAGTAGTACTGTGTCTGACGTACCTGGTAATTCATTTTATAGGGCAGAGGACACAGGTGAGCGGAAGCTCAATGGAGCCTAAGCTGAATAATGCAGATAATCTTATTGTAGATAAAATTACTTATAAGTTTAAGGAACCCGAGCGCTTTGATATTATTGTTTTTCCGTTTCAGTATAAAGAGGATACGTATTATATCAAGCGTATCATAGGTATGCCCGGAGAAACTGTATTTATTGACGAGAGTGGAAATATATACATTGACGACGAGCTTCTGGATGAAAGCTATGGAAAAGAGATTATAGACGATCCCGGCAGGGCATATACGCCGATTACTTTGGGCGAGGATGAATATTTTGTATTAGGGGACAACAGGAATAACAGTTCAGACAGCAGGGATCCGTCGGTGGGAAATATTAAACGCGGAGATATTATCGGAAGGGCGTGGCTGAGAATATGGCCATTAGGTAAATTTGGGTTTATTAAGCATAGATAGGGCAGGTTGGATTATGGCGGAATCGATACAAGAGATTAAAAAGAAATTACAGGCAGCTGAGTATGATGGGCTGCCTGAATTGTTTTCGATATACGAAAATGACGGCAGAAGTGGAGTCATACAGGCACTTGCGGCTGCAAGGAAGCGTCTTTTGGCATATGAAAAGGAAGTAGAGCGTACAGAGAAGCTTAAGTTTTATGAGAAGAAATATGCTTCTTATTCCTACATATGCGGTATAGATGAAGTCGGAAGAGGACCGCTTTGCGGACCGGTAGTGGCAGGAGCTGTAATATTACCCAAAAATTGTAACATTTTATATATCAATGATTCTAAGAAACTATCCGAAAAAAAAAGAGAAGAGCTTTATGAGATTATAATGGAGCAGGCTGTATCGGTCGGTATCGGATATGCCACACCGGAGCGGATTGATGAAATCAATATCCTGCAGGCAACCTACGAGGCGATGAGAGAGGCTGTTTCAGGATTAAGTGTGCAGCCGGATTTACTGCTGAATGATGCCGTCACAATACCTGAACTGCCTATGGAGCAGATTCCGATAATCAAAGGTGATGCCAAAAGTATCTCCATAGGTGCGGCAAGCATAGTGGCTAAAGTGACAAGAGACCGCATGATGTGCGAATATGACAGTGTATTCCCCGAATACGGCTTTGCATCCAATAAAGGATATGGTTCTGCGCAGCATATAGCGGCGCTTAAGAAATACGGACCATGCCCGATCCACAGAAAAACTTTTATCACACATTTTGTTACGGAGGTTAACAATTGAATCTGGGAAATATTTTTCAAGCATTGACCGGTGGGGTCAAGCCATCCAATACTTCAGCCGGAACTTCAGGAGCATATGCGACAGGTGATGGAAATTACCGTGCGATGAGTGAGCTTAGAAATATGGTGCCGGGTCAGACCATTCAGGGAGAGGTGGTCGGAAAAGACGGAAATACCGTGCAGATTGCATTGGATTCGGAGACCATCCTTACTGCAAAGTTGGAACGTGATTTGAATATTGCACTTGGACAGAGTATGAGCTTTGAGGTGAGGACCAATAATAACTCATTGCTTTCTCTGGTGCCGCTCTATGCCAATATGGCAAATGAGGCTACGATTATGAGGGCACTGGCAGCCGCAGGTCTGCCGGAAACTATGGATAATATGAAAATGGTGTCAGACATGATGCAGGAAGGTATGCCTATTGACAGAGAATCAATAGCATATGTTAACAGACAGTTGGTAGATTTTCCCAATGCGGACCCGAATGCAATTATGCAGATGATACGTTTAGGCATGCCTATCTCCGCAGAGAGCATTGAGCAGTTTGGAATGTATAAGAATTATGAACATCAGATTTTACAGAGTACGGAGCAGATTATGGATGAGATTCCACAGACGTATATGGAATTGATTGCAGAAGGAAAAGATAATGAGGCTGCTTCCTTTTATGAACAGATAATAAAAGCACTGATAGGTGAAAACGCTGATGCCGGGGCGGAATTGTCCGGAGCCGGAGAAGCAGCGGGAGAGACAGTAGCCAAAGTATTTACCGATGGATTGGTTGAAGAATTGACCGACACAGTCAATGAAGCCGGAATAAAAGGAGAAAATACCGAATCACTTCAGAACACAGCACAGACGGTTGCAGATGGAGCTGCCTCTGAAAAAGCGTCAGACGTCCTAAATGCCGCTTTAAAAGAAGGAGAGGTAAATAGTGCCGCTAATGACAGTAATGCCGCAAATGGGGCTGTAAATGAAGCGACAGGAGGGCTTGCCGACAAAGCCAATATTTCGGATAGAGCATGGCGCGAGCTTGGCGATATGATACAGAAGCTCGGTGCCGATCCTGAGATGGCGAAGCAGATATCTGAAGGTAAGCTTTCTGCGAAGGAAACCCTTTCCCAAATCAATGACTTGATTGCAGGCAACGCCAATTTTATTAAAGAAGGTTTTCATGAATCGCTAAAAGATTTATTTGGAAGCAGATCATTCCAAAACCTATTACAGTCTCAAATGTCCAATTCGTGGTTGATAAAGCCGGAGGAAGTGGCAGACAAAGAGAATGTGGAGAGGCTTTATGAAAGGATTAAAGAGCAGACGGCCAAGATAAGTGAGGCCTTCCAGATGGTAGATAAGGCAGACAGTGCAGGAGCTAAGAGTGTAAACAACTTACAAAATAACATAGATTTTATGAATCAGATAAACCACCTTTTTACCTATGTACAGCTGCCGCTTAAAATGGAAGGCAATCAGGCTCACGGCGATTTGTATGTGTATACTAACAAGAAGAGCCTTGCCAATAAGGATGGTACTGTCACAGCCCTGCTTCACCTGGATATGGAGAATCTGGGACCTATGGACGTATATGTTACCATGAATACCGCGCAGAACAAGGTAAGTACCAATTTCACACTTAAGGATGAAGCCGCATTGGATCTGATTGCGGAGCACATTCATATTTTGAATGACCGGCTTGAGAAACGCGGGTATTCGATGAAAGCAGATTTCAGGTTAAAGGACGATGAAGAGCCGGAAGAGACTAACATAATGGAAGAGATAATCAAGCAGAGCAAAAATATTCCGGTGCTAAGCCACACATCATTTGATATGAGGGCCTAAATTAAGGGGGAAAGATATGGCACAAGAGAAAGAAAATAAAGTTAAGCAGGCAATCGCACTGGAGTTCGATCCCAGCGATGAGGCGCCCAGAGTCATTGCTTCAGGACGGGGTGCCCTTGCCGAGCGTATTATTGAAAAGGCCAAGGAAGCTGATGTTCCCGTACACCGGGATGACAAACTGGCAGATACTTTGTCGCGTCTTGACATCGGTGAGATGATTCCCCCGGAGCTGTATGAGGTTGTAGCTGAAATCCTTGTGTTTGTTGATTCCATGGATAAGATCAAGGCTAAGATGAATAGATAGCAGGTTGTCGAAGGGATATAAAAATAATGAATACCAGAGCAATAGGAGCAGATAAAGAAACGACTGCCTGTGACTATCTTATACAAAACGGAGTCAAAATAAAAGAACGCAATTTCCGCTGCCGTCAGGGTGAAATTGATATCATCGGATACGACGGACAATACCTTGTATTTTTTGAAATAAAATACAGAAAAACCACATCCAAAGGCAGCGCGGTTGAAGCTGTCAATTACAAAAAACAACATAAAATTTGTCGCGTTTCCGACTATTACAGAATGATTCATCACTGTCCCGATAATACACCAATCCGCTTCGATGTAGTAGCAATCGATGACAATGAAATTATGTGGTATAAAGATGCATTTTATTATTGTTAATATTTTCAATAAAGTAGGAGTTTCTAAACTCCGGAAGGATTGAACATGAACATAAAACGTAAATCCACTTCACTTAAGATGAAGCGCAACACAAGCGGAGAGGCTGAATATCTCACCTTTCCGCTTTTTGAAAATACCGGCCTTGTACGCCATTTATTTTCCACAAGATTAGGCGGCGCAAGCAGCGGTATATTTTCATCCATGAACCTAAGCTACACCCGGGGTGACAATAAAGAAGCGGTAGACGAAAATTACCGCCGCATAGCAGCCCTGCTTGGCTGTGAGATATCTGATATAGTATGCTCAGACCAGACTCATACTACGAATGTCAGAGTAGTTGATGATAAGGACAGAGGAAAGGGCATCCTATATCCCAAAGATTATACTGACGTCGATGGTTTGATAACCAATGTAAAAGGCATTGTACTTGCCACATTTTACGCGGATTGTGTACCGCTTTTTTTTATTGATGTAAGAAATAAGGCGATTGGATTGTCTCATTCCGGTTGGAGAGGAACCGTTGGACGAATGGGAGCGGTAACCATAGATGCGATGCGTAAAGAATACGGGACTAAGCCTGAAGATATCCTCGCTGCCATAGGACCATCAATCTGCTGGGACTGCTATGAGGTAAGTGAGGACGTGGCAGAGGCCTTTAGAAATGAGTTTAGCAAAGCCGGGCAAAGCGAGCAGCTTCTTTTATCCAAAGGAAAGGGTAAGTATCAGTTGGATTTGTGGAGAGCAAATCAGATTATACTTGAAGAGGCCGGTGTCTTGCCTGAGAAAATACAGGTCACCGATATTTGTACCTGTTGCAATCCGGACTATTTGTTTTCCCATAGGGCAAGTCAGGGAAAACGTGGCAATTTAGGTGCTTTTTTAGGACTTATTTAACAAACTTAAGAAAATATTAAAAAAAATCCCATATATTCCTTTATGTTTTAATGTTAGTTTATAACCAAACAAACGAAAGAGGGGTGGAACAAGTGGCCAATATTCTGGTATGTGACGATGATAAGGAGATAGTAGACGCAATAGAGATTTATCTGTTGCAGGAAGGATATCAGATTTTCAAAGCATATGACGGAGAGCAGGCAATCAGGATTTTAAAAGAAAATACCATACATCTGCTGATTATTGATGTGATGATGCCTAAACTTGACGGTATTCATGCTACTTTGAAAATCAGGGAATATTCAAGTATTCCTATCATAATTCTTTCCGCCAAGTCGGAGGACAGTGATAAGATTCTGGGGCTGAATATAGGTGCAGATGATTATGTTACCAAGCCTTTTAATCCGCTTGAGCTTGTAGCAAGGGTTAAGTCCAATATAAGGCGTTACACTATGCTGGGCAATCTTAATGTGGATAATAACGCATTGTTCAGGGTAGGCGGTCTTTGTATTGACGACGATACCAAGGAGGTTACGGTAGATGGTGAGGCTGTTAAGCTGACGCCTATAGAGTATAATATCCTGCTTTTACTTGTAAAAAACTGCGGAAGGGTTTTCTCAATCGACCAGATTTATGAAAGCATCTGGAACGAAGAGGCAATCGGAGCAGACAATACGGTGGCGGTACATATCAGACATATCAGGGAGAAAATTGAAATCAACCCCAAAGAACCTCGATATCTGAAAGTCGTATGGGGTGTTGGTTATAAGATTGAAAAACAGTAGTGTAGATTACTGAGAAGGGAGCAGGGCATGAAGGAAATGGGAGATAAAAATGAAAATGATATTGATGTAAAAGAAAATGTTGTAAAAAGGAAAAAAAGAATATCCGGAAAAAAGGTAAGATTTTGCCTGACGTTATTACAGCATATATTACTTTTTGCTGCGGCGATTGCAATCTTTGTGGTGGCAACGGGATCTACTGTGATAATAGACGGAAAAGGATATGTGCTGGATGCTTCGGACAGTGATAAGGCATACGAAGATTCTGAGCTGTTTGATATGCTTTACGGACAGTCTGTGGCAGATATAATAAGATTCGGAGTAATAAGGAGCCAGTTAGAAGCAGGCGGGAAATTTTACGGCAAAAAAGTTATTGATGTAACGGCATATAATCATCGTGATTCCGGTATACCCGAGCAATATGTCACCGCCAGATATTATCTGGAGGATTTGCTTAAATGGCAGCAATACGGCGGTGTGGCATACGATACTCAGTATATGACTTATCAGGAACTAAGTTCTTTTCTAAGTGACAAGACCATGTTGACAATTGTCGATCCTGACAGTAAGTACTACAATACTTCTGATGCAAATTATATGAAGTCAAATATTGATAACTATACGTTTGTTGATGGGGTATCTGCCAATATGTTGTCCTATGATGGATATAACGGAGATACATATACCGAAACCGAATATTATGATTCAGATGAAGATACACAAGAACAGGTACATATCAATGTTTTAATAAATCGATATAAGACTGTTGATGGTAAGAATGTTGAGAATTATACCGCAGACCTGCCAAGCTATAATGAACTTTGCCAAAATGTCTCTACGGCAATGCTGAATCTTAGCTACAATTACGAAGAGTATTTAAGCTTTATGGATAAATATGACTACAATAATTCCAATATTCGATATTATATTGAAAAGACGGTGGGCGGCAATACCGAATATTATACTAATATGGAAGATATCATAAGCATAAATGACGTAGAGAACAGACTTAAGAACGGTGATATTGTAACTGTTTTCAACGATATTTTCTCTTCTAATGACGGAAAATGTTTTGCCAAATATATTTATTATAGTCCGTCGGTAATGAGGTATGAAAGCAACACATCGATTAAAGAAAATACAATAAGAGATATAGTTATGAAATATGACTATGCGTATCCTGAGGATATAAAAATATGGATAGGCGTAGATACAAGGTATCCCATAGAAGATGCAATAGCACAGGGTGCATCAGGGTATCAAAATTATCTGCCATATTTCTGGCAGTGGGGAGTATTTGCCGTAATTGCACTTGTTGTGTATCTGATACTCATTGTATATCTCACCCTCACAACCGGAAGGGAGACTGACGAGGCTGGAAATACCTATATAAACCTGACTGAATTTGATAAAGTCCATACCGAAGTTACGATTATATTACTCGCAGGAATAATTGTTGCATTCAGTGCGGCTGCCGTTTTTGTAAATGAACTTTATAATAACCGTTACAGAACGTATTTACAGACAATTTATACCAATAATCCGGTTACCTTGGCATTTGTTATCGGAGCAGCGGTATTTGTAGTGGACGTCATTTTCTGCTTGTTCTATTACAGCTTTATCAGAAGGATTAAAGCCAGGGTCTTATGGAAGAACAGCTGTCTGAGACAACTTATTAAAAAAGGTAATGACTGGATAGATAAACTCCGCATGAATGGCAATATCATAGTTGCGACCTGGATGCCGTATTGCATCTTTGTTGTATTTAATATAATGATGGTATTGGTAGTTGATATCAATATAATCGGTATTATAATCGCAATTATACTTGATCTGATAATCGGAGTATTTCTTTATCATGATGCAAAAGAAAGACAGGATATAGTAAAAGGCATTGAGCGGATTTCGGAAGGAGATTTTTCCTATCAGATAGAGTTGTCCGGTCTGCACGGAGACAATACTGAGCTTGCAAAAGCAGTTAACAACATAGGAAACGGAATTAAAAATGCGGTAGAAATAAGTATGAAAGACGAGCGAATGAAAACCGAGCTTATTACAAATGTCTCACATGATATAAAAACTCCGCTTACGTCAATCATCAATTATGTGGATCTTATCAAGAGAGAAGAAACCGATAACGAGCGGATTCGTGGATATGTCCAGGTACTTGATGAAAAATCCCAGCGTCTGAAGCAATTGATTGATGACCTTGTGGAAGCCAGCAAAATATCATCGGGCAACATCAGCCTGCACTTTGAAAAAATAAATCTTACTGAGCTTCTCAATCAGACAATAGGGGAGTTTTCCGAGAAGTTTGAGGAAAAAGGCTTAAGCATCGTTATGAGCGGTAATGCATCGAATGTGATAATAGAGGCTGACAGCAAAAGTATCTGGCGTGTGATAGAAAATCTTTTTAATAACGTATATAAATATGCATTAGAGCGTACAAGAGTATATGTTTCCATTAATCTTATTGCAAAAGACGGTGGACAGTTAAGTGAGAAGGTCGAGATTACAATTAAAAATATCTCTGCAAGTGAACTTAACTGCAATCCCGAAGAGCTTACGGAACGCTTTAAAAGAGGGGATGAATCCAGAACCACAGAGGGTAACGGACTGGGGCTGTCGATAGCCAAGAATCTGACCGAAGCACAACATGGTACTTTCGAGATACAATTAGACGGTGATTTATTCAAGGTTATTCTTATATTTCCCGTTATGCAGTAATTGTAAAATGAAACAGGAAGCTGTATTCAATGACTTAAACGGTCATAAATAAGCTTCCTGTGTCGGCCCTTAATTTAGTCGGATTTCAACCGTCCAGCGCATCCTCTTCCCTGTTATTATATTTGGCAAGGACGCTGTGGATTTTCTCGGTAGGTGTATAAATATTTGACATTGAAACATCGTGGTTCATAAAGTTGATAATAGTAGCAATAAATTTACTCATATCGGCCTCCTGATAATAGGGCTTGTCCCTAAGCTCAGGGGGCTGATAGCATAGATTCGTAGTAATAATACGGTCAAAATAGCATTTCTCATAAGCCTCATCAAAAGCAGCAAGTCCATCGGTGAATAAGCCAAAAGCCGCACATACGAACACACGCTTGGCATTCATTTTCTTAAGCTGCCTGGCGGTATCGATCATGCTTCCGCCGGAAGAAATCATATCGTCTATGATGATGACATCTTTACCGTCGATATTATCTCCCAGAAATTCATGCGCCACAATAGGGTTCTTGCCGTTTACTATAGTAGAGTAGTCACGGCGTTTGTAAAACATACCGGTATCTACGCCGAGTACATTGGCAAAATACACAGCCCGATCAAGCGCACCCTCATCGGGGCTTATTACAATAGTATGGTCTTTATCAATTAAAAGGTCACCTGCAGTATGCAGCAGAGCCAGCATAAACTGATAATGAGGTGAATAGTTATCAAAGCCTTTTAACGGAACAGAGTTCTGCACCCTGGGGTCATGTGCATCAAAAGTAATAAAATTGGACACTCCCATAGACATAAGCTCTTCAATAGCATAAGCACAGTCAAGTGATTCACGACCGTTTCTTTTATGCTGTCTGCCCTCGTAGAGAAAAGGCATGATCACATTGATGCGGTGAGCTTTTCCGTTGATTGCTGAGATGATTCTTTTTAAATCCTGATAATGATCGTCAGGAGACATATGATTGATAAAAGAGTTCATCTGGTAAGTAATGCTGTGATTGCAGACATCTGTAAGAATAAAAATATCCTTTCCTCTGACAGAAGAATCCAGAATAGCCTTACCTTCGCCGCTTCCAAAACGTGGGCATTCAACCTCTGAAAGATAATTATCCTCCATATATCCAAAAAAGGCAGGGTCGTTCTTGAAGCTGTTATTTAGATTCTGTCTGAACTCTACCAGATAAGTATTGATTCTTTGTGCAAGCGGAAGAGCCGCCTTGGTTGTTAAAAGCTTCATCGGCGCAACCGGCATCGCAGTTTCCAATTGTTCTATATTAGGCATAATTTTCTCCAATCTGTAAAAAGCATATCAATTATTTTATAACATTCTGATAGTGACACGTCAAGAATTTTCGGGTATTATTGATTTAAACTTATAAAAGGAAATCATATTAATGGGTAAAATAACACATGTTATCAATGTAGTGAAAAAAGATTCAATAGCTGAGGAACTTGGTATTGAGCCTGGAGATGAGCTGCTCAAAATCAATGACAATGAAATAGAAGATATATTTGATTACCAATATTTAATACAGGATGAATATATAGAGGTTTTGATTCGTAAGACTGGCGGTGAGGAATGGCTGCTTGAAATAGATAAAGAATACGATGAGGATCTGGGAGTAGAGTTTGAGAACGGGCTTATGGACGAATACCGTTCCTGCCGCAATAAATGCATATTCTGCTTTATTGACCAGATGCCGAAGGGAATGCGTGAAACGCTGTATTTTAAGGATGATGACTCCAGACTGTCCTTTTTACAGGGTAACTATGTGACACTGACCAATATGTCGGATAATGACATAGAGCGTATTATAAAGTATCATCTGTCCCCAATAAACATCTCATTCCATACTACCAATCCTGAGCTTCGCTGCAAGATGTTAAATAACCGTTTTGCAGGGGAAGCGCTTAATTGCGTGCAGAAGCTTTATAATGCAGGAATTACTATGAATGGACAGATTGTTCTGTGCAAAGGGATAAACGACGGTGAGGAACTGGAACGCAGCATTTCGGATCTGACAGCCTATCTTCCGCATCTTGAGAGTGTATCCGTAGTTCCTGTGGGACTCTCCAGATACAGGGAGGGCTTATATCCGCTTGAACCATTTGAAAAGGAAGACGCTGTGCGTGTTTTAGAGTGTATACATAGGTGGCAGCAGAAAATTTATCCTGAGTACGGACTTCATTTTGTACATGCTTCCGATGAATGGTATATAATGGCAGGAGAGGAACTGCCGGAGAGTGAACGGTATGATGGATATTTGCAGCTGGAAAATGGCGTGGGTATGCTGCGCCTTAAACTGGATGAATTTAATGATGCAATAGGAAAATTGAAGGCTGTGGAGATAGCTGATGAAGAATTGTCAATTGTGACCGGAACCCTGGCATATCCGTATATCCTTCATATGGCTGAAACTATTATGAAGCTTTTTCCGAAGTTGAATATACATGTCTATGCCATAGTTAATGAATTTTTTGGAGAGAGAATTACGGTATCCGGTCTTTTGACAGGGCAGGATATAATCAAGCAGTTAAAAGGACAAAGACTTGGAGAACGTATATTACTTCCGCAAAATGTGCTTAGAAGCGGAGAAGATTATTTTTTGGACGATATTACGGTTTCCGAGGTCGAAAAGTCTTTACAAGTCAATGCAGATATTGTAAAATCAAGCGGATATGATTTTGTTAATGCTATATTAAAAATAGATATAGAAAATTTGAATTAACAGATATAATATGCAAGGTAAACAATAAGTAGAGTTAAAATAGGAAAGATAAAATGGGAAAGAAAAAAAGCAAGCCTATCGTTGCGGTTGTCGGCCGCCCCAATGTGGGAAAGTCAACGCTGTTCAATGCATTGGCCGGAGAAAAAATATCTATTGTAAAAGATACACCGGGAATTACAAGAGACAGGATTTATGCCGATGTTACATGGCTTAATATGAACTTCACTTTAATTGACACAGGCGGAATTGAGCCGGAGAGCAAGGATATCATCCTTTCACAGATGCGGGAGCAGGCCCAGATTGCCATTGATACCGCGGACGTCATAATCTTTATGGTAGATGTTAAACAAGGACTTATAGATGCCGATTCCAAAGTGGCGGATATGCTTAGACGTTCTAAGAAGCCTATAGTGCTGACCGTCAATAAAGTGGATGATTTTAAAAAATATATGGCAGACGTATATGAGTTTTACCAGTTGGGAATAGGGGAGCCTTTTCCGATTTCCTCAGTGAATAAGCTGGGATTTGGAGAATTGCTGGATGAGGTCACCTCCTATTTTGACAAGGATGCGGCCGAGGAAGAAGAGGATGATCGCACCAAGGTAGCTATTGTCGGAAAACCGAATGTGGGCAAATCATCTATCGTTAATAAACTTATCGGGGAAAACCGTGTTATTGTATCCGATATTGCCGGAACCACAAGAGATGCGGTTGATACTGACATAGTTTATAACGGCAAAGAATATGTTTTCATAGATACCGCAGGTCTAAGGCGTAAGAACAAGATTAAGGAAGAACTTGAACGCTATATGATCATACGTACCGTATCGGCAGTGGAGAGAGCCGATATTGTTGTACTGGTGATTGATGCCACGGAGGGAGTTACCGAACAGGATGCCAAGATTGCCGGAATTGCCCATGACAGAGGAAAGGCAACCATAATTGCAGTCAATAAGTGGGATGCGATTGAAAAGGATGATAAGACTACCAATAAATTTACGGAGAAAATCAGGCAGATACTTTCTTTTATGTCCTATGCCGAAGTTACATTTATTTCTGCCGTGACAGGTCAGAGACTTCATAAACTGTATGAGCTTATCGATGCGGTATATGAGAATCATGCTATGAGGGTTGCAACCGGAGTGCTCAATGAAATCCTTACGGAAGCGGTAGCAATGCAGCAGCCTCCTTCAGATAAAGGAAAAAGACTCAGGCTCTATTACATTACACAGGTTTCTGTCAAACCGCCTACCTTTGTTATCTTTGTAAATGATAAGGAATTAATGCATTTTTCATATACAAGATATATTGAAAATCAGATTAGGGAGGCTTTTGGTTTCAGAGGCACACCGCTTAAGTTTATCATAAGGGAAAGAAAGGAAGAACGTTAAGTGGAACGGATAATTTGTTTATTGATAGGTTATGTTTTCGGACTCTTTCAGACTGCATATATTTATGGCAAGCTGCATGGAATCGATATAAGGAATTACGGGAGCGGCAATGCCGGAACAACTAATACGATGCGCGTACTTGGTACGAAAGCCGGATTGATTGTACTATTTGGAGATATTATAAAATGCATACTTGCGATAGTCGTTACAGGATTTTTGTTTAATGATAACTATCCGGATATGATTTATCTTCTGAAAATATATGCTGCTGCGGGAGCGATTCTTGGACATAATTTCCCTTTTTATCTGCATTTTAAGGGCGGAAAAGGAATAGCCGCTACGGCAGGACTCATTCTTGCATTTCATCCATACTTTATACCGGTAGGAGTTGTACTGTTTTTCGGTACTTTTTTTACGACGCATTACGTATCGTTGGGTTCATTGTTAGTATATGCAGGCTTTATGATTGAGCTTGTTGTGCTTGGACAGCTTGGAATCTTTAATATGGGTCAGGAGCATTTGATAGAGATGTACATAGTAGCTGCCCTTTTGACAGTTATGGCGTACTATAAACACAGAGAAAATATTATACGCCTTATTAAGGGTGAAGAGAGAAAAACTTACTTGACTCATAAAGAAAAACAAGAAAGGTATGGTGAATAACATGGCGAATATCAGTGTAATCGGGGCCGGAAGCTGGGGAACTGCACTTGCGCTTTTGCTTAGTAATAACGGACATAAGGTGACTGTCTGGTCCATTATGGAAAAAGAGATTGAGATGCTTATTAACGAGCATGAGCATAAAGATAAGCTGCCGGGTGTAAAACTGCCTGAAGATATGGAATTCACCACAGATTTAGAAGCGGCAGTTACAAAAAGCGAGGTTTTGGTTCTTGCGGTGCCTTCTCCATTTACGAGAGATACTTCCAGGAGTATGTCAGCTTATGTGAAAGACGGGCAGATTATTGTCAACGTTGCAAAAGGTATAGAAGAAAATACCTTGATGACCTTATCTGAAATTATTGAAGAAGAAATACCGCAGGCAGATGTTGCCGTATTGTCCGGACCTTCTCATGCGGAAGAAGTGGGAAAAGGGATCCCCACTACAATTGTCGTAGGTGCCAAAACCAAGAAGACCGCAGAGTATTTACAGAATATTCTTATGAATGAAGCCTTTCGTGTATACATCAGTCCTGATGTGCTTGGCATAGAGCTTGGCGCCGCACTTAAAAATGTCGTTGCCCTGGCGGCAGGAATCGCCGACGGACTCGGCTATGGCGATAATACCAAGGCTGCGCTTATTACAAGAGGAATAGCAGAGATTGCAAGACTTGGAACCACTATGGGTGGAAGATGGGAGACCTTTTTCGGTCTTACCGGAATCGGTGACCTGATCGTTACCTGTGCATCCATGCACTCCAGAAACAGACGCGCGGGAATCTTAATCGGTAAGGGTTATACAATGGATGAAGCAATGGCAGAGGTAAAAATGGTTGTAGAAGGCGTTTATTCTGCTAAGGCAGCAATGGGACTTTCTAAGAAATATGATGTGCAGCTGCCCATCATAGAGCAGGTCAATGAAGTGCTGTTTGAAGGAAAATCTGCGGCGGAAGCGGTTGGAAGTCTGATGCTTCGGGATAAGAAGCTGGAAAATCCGTTGATTCCATGGGAGGAATAACAGAGTGGATGACAGTAAAGGCAAAGTTATAATATTTTTATGGAATCTATATGTGCTTTTCTACTATCCGCTTGCTTTCTTTTCGACGACATTGTGGGCTTTTGAAACTTCAGAACCATCTCCGTTTGGTCGTGGAAGTGGAATGCCAATAGCGGTTATGGGTGTTTTTGTCCCGGAATTTATATTTAAATTAATATGGAATCTAAACAACAGGCTATTTACTATTATTTGCAGTATTGTGGATGGACTGATACTTAATAGATTATTTCATCTCTTTTTTATTACTTGGACAGATGCTCCAATTACATATTGGATTTTAAACATCATGATAGTGCTTGGTTTGGTTTGGGGTATAGTTATTGAATTTAACCAATCACTGAAAGAACATATTTTGCAGTATCCGGAGAATAAATGGCTGTATCCACATTCTGAGGATGAGGAACGGGATGAAATATGGCAGTTTCTTTGGAAGGTATTATGGTTCGCGGCACTAGGGTGTATATTTATTCATTTAATTTGGGGTATTTTTAAATATGCACCGGCTTAGCCGGTGGTTTGCTCTGCCCCTATAAGGGGCTGTTACCGGCACTGAGTCTAAAGACTCGCATAGAATATGGAGTATGTTTGCTATATCCTGTTTGAGCTGACCGTGGACACACCTGCATAGCAGGTGGATTTTAAAAGACTGCATTACATTAAGTAAGCGATAAATCTTAAAATGGTTTATCGCTTTTTTATTATGTTTTAAATTCAATACAAGAATAATGCATCTGATTACAATATAGTATGTTCCTGAAACTTATTACATATTTAAATCGTATTAGTTACAAAAGGATTTATTATGGGAATAACAAAGATGTATTTGCAGAAAGGGACAAATTATGAATAATTCAATGGAATTCAGCAATATGACCAGACTCTGCCACAATATCATAAAAACATATCAGTCACAGACTAATCAGAGTCCGGCTTCTGCACTTGGCTTCTATGAAAAACTTATAGAAAAGACTGAAGAAAGTGAAGCTATGCTTGCGACATTCAGGTCTAATATGACAATGGAAGAATATAAACTCTACATTTATGATAAGATTGCATCTCTCCCCGTTCATCCATCCAATATGCAGGATTCCGTAGCGGTACATATATCGGATGAGGGATTTGAGGCCATGAAGAATGACCCGGAATATGAAAAATGGGTTTTAGATACACTTGAGAGAAATTTTATGTGCTATGACCCATGGAGCAGCACCACAGGTGGAAAGTTTATGGTATTTCATTTTGGCGCAACCAAGAAAGAGTGTCGCTCGGAAATATGGCATCTTGGATTTAGACATGGAAATGGGCGGAAGGTATATGAGGAAAAGGCAAAAGATAGTTTCTGGGAGCGCAGAAAGAGGCGTAGAAAAGAATTGCTTGAGCAGTTAGAGGAATTGGAAGAGGCTAAGGCGGTAGCAAAGAGAATCGCTAAGAGCGAATATTTTGCTCAGCTGGCAGCGTTAAAACCGGAAGATGGGGAAGCGGTGCATCCAAGGAATATAGATTTGATTGCGATGCAGATTTTTTCAACTTTAAAGTCGGGGATATTGCTGGAGCCGCTTAGTAGTAAGAAGGTTAAAAGTTAATGTGATAAATTTAGATGTAGGAGGATAGGAAAAATGAGTATTAATGGAGTCGGAGAAACAACGCGTTATTTGGCAGGATATGGAACAGTGCAGCTGAAGGAACATAGGTTGGAGAGTAATAAAACAAGGGATGACCTAATTGCAATAATCGAGAAATCTAAATCCGGAAATAATTTCTCGGAGAAAATGGGGAATGCGATACAGGCAAATGAAAGCATGTCGCCTGCTGTTTTGCATGGCAATGATGAGGTGGCAGGGGATATTGCTATCAGTTCCTGGGCGGATGTTGTGAATGGGACATCTGTTACTGTATATAAGACTAAAGATTTTGATCCTGAGAATCCTGTATATAAAGTAAAGACCTGGGATAAGGCAGGGAATGTGACAGAGCGGATGGTGGATGTGTCTAAGGTGGATCCTAAGAACAGTGATACTATTGAGATGTATGCGTATACTTCGTATTTAAAAGACAGTGGCAAGGGTGATTTTAAGGAAACCGTATTAAAGGCCGCCATAGCAAAGGCAGCAAAGAACGCAGAACAGAAAACTATCGGAGGCTGGGATTTTTCAGAGAAAATAGACTGGGTGGCAACCGTAAAAGATATTATGCAGTCTGCTTATAGTTATGGGGATTTCAAGGGATATCTGGAGTGGAAAAAGTTTTTGGGATTTTTAGAGTAGAATAAACATTACCGTAAAAATAGAAAAGGAGAAAAAATGGATATTAATAACACATGTTATATTAATCCTTATACATTTCAGCCTACATCAAAAAGGGTCACAAATGTAGAAAACAGAAGAGAAATCGCTGAATTAATGCGTGATGAAACAAAGTTCGGAGCTGTCAGTCTTGAGGAGTTAATGGGAGGAATGGGCAAGCCTCTCAATCTTGCTGACAGAACAAGTGTCAATATGTTTGGCAATTCTGTAAATATTGCGGAAGGTGCAAAAATAATAGTATCCGGCGGTTATGTGCTGACGGTTGGGGAATATGGTGTTGAAATATCCGATGGAGACCCTTATAACCAGACTGCGAAAAAGGAAGCGGCCGAAATGGCAAGTGCGTTGACTAAACTTCTTCGTAATGCCGGTGGGACGGCGAATAAGGTAGCCTTTAGTGATGCCGAATATCAGAAGTGGACTGAGGATGTAACCAAAGTGATGAAATGTTTTGGAATAGATACATCGAAAACTTTTACAGTAAACGGAATGAAATACACTAAAAACAGTAAAGGGTATTTTGAATCGGCAGCAAATACTGCAGCACAGGAAGCCTATGAACGTCAGATAGCGGCAAACAGAACTTATGAATTTGCAGATGAACGGACCAAAAAGAAAATTGCATATTTGAGTGATTACTACCTATCCGGTGTGCCGGAAAGTGTAATACAGGCTTGGCAGGATACTCTGGAAAAAACAGGAGTGAATCCGTTTTACAGTGGTGAAAACACGCTTTCGCAGCTTGCCGTGGAGCAGGATTTTTTGACCGGAGGAAATGATAAGATTTTTGGAGATTCCATGGAGAGCAGTATAGCTGCGGTTAAAAATATCCTTGACAGAATCGAGAATCCGCTTGGAAAAGTCAATGAGGAAAGGGCGGAAATGCTTAAGCAGGAAAAGGTGTTTTACTCAGCATTATTAGAGAAACTTAAAAAATTATAAGATGTTAGTATGGAGGAGTGAAAATGAGCATCAATGGAATATCAACAGGTTATTATCAAACAGGATATACTAACACAAATACAGTAAAAGGTGCAGTAGGTAATTCGTTTGCAGACACTTTTACAGGAAAAGCAGATGCAAACAGTAGCTACATAAAAACATCTTATAAAACCGGTTCAGTTGAAGCATACTTTGCCTCATACACATATGGCATTCGTGATGAGAAACAGACTTATGAAACATATCAATCGGATAATTACAAAATTGTGCCGGATAACGAAGCCGGATGTTTTGATATTTATAATAAACAAGGCGAACACTTAGGAGCGTTTTCCTATTCGGACATTGTAATCAGACAGGATTCTGTAACGGGAAAACAGTTTTTAATCTCAGAACATGGGACTATGAGCTATGACGCGCTGGTACTTGATGATGAACTCAAAACCGCTTTGGCAAATGTTATGGGTAAAGATGAACTTGAAACTGAGGAATTAAAAGGATTTACCCTACAGACACATCATGAAACAGGCATACAATATCTGCTAAGAGAAGGCGAAGAAGGTCGGGGTGGTAAAGTCCTGTTACAGAGCGAAGAAGATATTGCTAAATATGTGGCACTTGCGGAAACATATTTTAATAAATACCCGAATCTGATAAAAGATAAAAATGCCGCTTATATATGGGCTGATCTGGAGATAAAGGGACTGGCAAAAAGAGCGGAGCAAGGGCTTATATCAATGGGGTATGATGGTATGTCATATAACGATAACTTAGATTATCGGAATAATTGGAGTGTGGTTTTTGGAAAAGGCACTTATAATGCAATATTTGATTATATCAGAAATAACCCGGCAGGTATATTTGAAATGTAGAAGTTTAATATATGGCAGAATATATTTGATACTCTTGGCTGCAGTTATGAAAGGATATGGTAGATAGGAGGAATTATATATGAATATAAACGGAATACAGTCAACTTATTATCAAACAGGATACACAAATAATAAATCTGCAAAATCATCCGGTGGAACAAGTTTTTCAAACTATATTAATAATACAGCGGGTAATGCAGGAAAGGGACATATCGTTTATATGAAAACAGATGATATGCTTTATTCCGGCGGGAACGGTACGGGACTGTCCTTTTACATCAAATACGCAGAAGATTCAACAGAGGATGACCCAACTGTAATTGCAAAGGGTGTTGATGAAAATGGAGATAAATTTGAGCAGACAATACATATCAATAAGATTAATCCAACATCTGCAACTTTTGTAGAAATGCGAGCATTGGAAGCTTATCTTGGTGTTGAAAAGAAATATGGTTTTTCTTCACTCCCTATGGTCCCTCAGGGCGGTATAGGAGAAATGGGTTTGCACGACAGAGGAAACTTTATGAATATGTTTGAAAAGTCAATCAGTGATATGACAATACTCAGACAGTATAAATCTGCGACATATTACAGGTATAGTATGCAGGCGTATTGGGATTTTATGAGTAAGAAGTAAGTTGGCGGGGCGGCCAGCCTTAAGCAAAGATATTCAAAGAATAAAATAATGGAGGCCTTAAAGATGAATATTGATACATCATCATACTACATAAATCCAAATACCAGGAGTTTAACATCAAACAAAAATAAGACGGCGATAAAAGACAAAGAAGCATTAGATTTCATGTTTGACCGGATGCGGCCGGTTGAAGATTTGATAACGGTTTTAAAAACCCATATCAATTTAGCAGAAAGAACATTTGTTAATAAAGCAAGTAATTCCATTAATTTAGCGGCTGGTACAAGAATTCGTGTCAACGATGGATATGTATTGACGGTAAAACCGCAAGGAGTAGAAGTACATGGAGAAGAAGGTTATAATCCATATGATCAGGACGCATATTTAAAAGCACAAAGTATGGCAACCGCACTGGATACTTTACTCCGTAATGCGGGAGGCACAATGAAGACAGTTGCTCATAGCAAAGAAGGATATGAGCGATTCACACAGGACGTAACCAATGTATTAGGTTATATGGGAATAGATACCGGCAAAGATTTTTATGTGAATGGCATGAAATATTCCAAAAACAGCCAAGGCTACATTGAGTCCGAAGCAAATACACAGGCAAAGGCAGCTTATGAGCAGTTAAAAGCGAATAACAGGACATATGAATTTGCTGATGAACGAACCAGAAAGCAGATAGCCTATATGAGCGATTACTACCTGGTCACAGTGCCGGAAGATGTGAGAGCCGCATGGCAGGCTGCCTTAGAAGAAACAGGAATCAACCCGTTCCCAAGCGGATATTGCAGTGTGTTACAGCAGCTTGCCACGGAGCAAGACTTTTTAACAGGTGGTAATGATAATATTTTTGGTAATTCCTTAGCAAGTAGTATCAACGCAGTAAATCGTATTTTGGATAGGATTGCCAATCCTTTGGCAGCAGTAACAGAAGAAAATGAAGTATATCTTCAGCGGGAAAAAGAATTCTATAATTCCTTTATGGAAAAGTTGAAACAATTGAAACAATAAATTTATTTTAAATAATCATAAAATTAAAATTGAGACAATATAAGCAAAATATGAGAGGATAAACAAATGAGCATTGGAGGAATCGGAGCATCTACTTACGCCGCATTAGGGTATGAAGCAAGAAAAGTACAGAAAGAGGCAACTCAGAATACTATATTAGGCAGTAATTTCTCAAATCATATGGGTAATGTGCAAAAATCACAGATGCAGGGCGGTGCATTTGTTCTGCACTATTTTGACAGTGAAGAGGGAGAGAGGGCAGTAAGCGCAGTCTGTGGTGCAGATTATTCAGTAACCGTCTATGAACCAAAAGACTATGACACTTCAAATCCGGTTTATAAAGTCAAAGTATGGGACAAGGACGGAAATATTGTTGAGCGCATGGTAGATGTTTCCAAGGTAGACCCGACTAACTGTGATTACATAGATATGTATGCATATTCCTGTTACTTGGGAGATGAAAAAGGCTGTAAAGACGCGATTTCCTCTTTTATGGGTGCGAGCGCGGCTGCAAGTGACCACTGGATGGAAGGCTGGTTCTATGATGAATTGTTCATCAAGAAAAACTGGATTCAGGCAGTAAAGGATATTATGCAGATGCAGTATGATGCAGGTAATTTGCAGGGATATCTTGATTATAAGAGATTTCTTGATGCGATAGAGGATGGCAGGAAGGAAAGAGCGGAGAGAAAGGACCAAATTGATAAAGCTAATAAAGAGGAAAACGAAAAAAATAAGAAAGTGGACGAAAATAAGACAGATTCAGAAATCATTACCAAGCCGGATGGTTCACAGGTGCTTGTAACGACTACAACAATAGGTGAAACACAGGTGTCAATGAGTCTGGAGATTGCAAAACCGACAAAGAAATAAATAATAGAAAGCACGCTTCACGAATTTTCTATTGTTATAAATAGAGCAGCCGGCACAGAAATTGTGTCGGTCGTTTTATTGTGTCACAGTAAAAATAAACCCCCTGCTCTGCGGGGGGGGAGGAAATATCTCCCCATTCTTTGTCATTCCTTCCCCCAGGGACCAGTCCGATAAAAATAAAGAGACAAAAACGTAGCCACCGACCAGCCGATTGGCCATGCACACCAGATACCTGTCGCTCCCAAAAAGGTCCTCGAGAGTACGATCGCTAACACAACCCGCAATATTAAATCGGTAAAAGTCGATGTCATAAATTTTCTCATCATTTCACTCCCACGCAGGACACCATCCGCTACCAGCTTTGATGATACGACCAGATAGAAGGGTGACAGTATTCGCAGATAATCGACACCTGTCTGAACCGCCACATCTGTCGGGTCGCTTATAAATAGCCCAAGAAGCTGCTTTCCCGCAAAAAAGTAGATCACGATCAGCGGAATGCTTAACATCCATACAAGCTTTATTCCTGCGCGGAATCCGGATCTAATACGCTCCAGTTTTCGCGCCCCAATATTTTGTGCTGTATAATTAGAAATGCCGTTCCCCAGTGTTGTAAAAGAGGTGATGACTAGGTTATTCAGTTTCACTGACGCTGAATATCCGGCCATAACTCCGGCACCAAATCCGTTGATTACACGCTGGATGATAATATTGCCAACAGAAATGAAACTCTGCTGAAGAATACTCGGTACGGCAATCGCTGCAAACTTTTTAAATATCGCAACGGAAAAAACAGGTATTCTGTCATTTGTTTTTATGCCTTTCAAGCGGGAAAATACTACACCAACAGCTAAAACACAACTGACACCCTGACATAAAAACGTCGCCCACGCAACTCCGGAAACTCCCATGTCAAAGGCTGTAACAAACACGATATCCAATGCAATGTTTGAAGTTGACGAAAATGCCAGAAAGATAAACGGCGTTCTGGAGTCTCCCAGCGCTGAGAAGATACCGGTCGCTATATTATAAAAAAACACAAACGGAAGTCCCCAGACATAGATGTCAAGATACAACTTGGAATCTGCAAAGACTTCCGACGGAGTATGGATCAATCTCATCAGTTTTTCGCAGCCGGTCATTCCAATACCCATCAGAATTAGACAGAGAATGGCACTGGATATCATTGCCGTATAAACGGCTGTTTTCATATTCTTATGATCATGTGCACCAAAATAATGGGATACAATGACAGAACATCCTATATTACAACCAAACGCAAAAGCTATAAATATCAATGTGATCTCATAACTGTTTCCAACGGCTGCAAGTGCATTTTCACCTACAAAATTCCCCGCTACAAGGCTGTCAGCAATATTATACAACTGTTGGAAGATAATACTGCCAAACAAAGGCATACAAAACTTCCATAACACGGTTTCCGGTTTTCCGACTGTCAGATCTACGTTCATTTCAACGCCCTCCCCTTTTCAACTACATAATATAGCATTTAATTCATCACTTGACAATGTTGCATAGAACATACGAATATTTATGAATATACTAATTGTATAAAGACAAATTTGGAGGAAATATCATGATAGCCCAAAATAGTAATACACTTACCAATTCTTGTAGTTTTGTCAACGTGAAGCCCATTATGATGAAATTGCCATATCCACCGATTCAGGTAAAGGAGAGAAATCGGGTCTATGCTGATTTACTCAGTTTTGATTACTGTGGTGCCGTATCGGAGTTATCTGCAATCACTCAGTATATTAACAATGAAAATCGTATGTCCTGTGAAAAATGTTATATGGCACAGACAATTCTGGGAATTGCAATGGCGGAAATGATACATTTACAGAAGTTGGGAGAATTGATTTTTCTGCTTGGCGGCAGCGTTGATTTCACAACAAAAATGAACAATGGATGTCAACAGATGTGGACGCCGGAATATCTCACGATTCCCGAGAACCCACGGGAAATGCTGTTAGCCGATATTGAGTCAGAACAAGATGCGATTCATCAATACAAAAGACATATAGGAATGATCTGTGATAATGACGTGAATGCCGTATTGGAAAGAATCATCAAGGATGAAGAATATCATATCATAATACTGCAGAATTTGATGGATGAATTAATTAAAAAGTCACCTTTCTAACAATCTCCTGCATTCTGTCCCAGTGACATTCCATTTCGTACACCAGCTTGAGCTGTGTCCGGCATCGGTCCAGATTTTGATTTTCTCTGTGGATTTTGAAATATGTATCTCCCTGAAGATAATCTGTCAAAAACCGTATGCCGGATTCATATGTCATAATTTTGGCACCCATCGGCAGCAGCGCAATTTCCTGCTCCGTCAGCTGCCCGCCACAGCCTGTGATATATCCCTTCGTATATAATTCAAACAATTCCAAACTAAAATCCACTTTATCCAGTTCCGGTTCATCTTCGGCCGCCGTACTTGCACCAAAACGGATAGAATCTCCAAAATCATTCATAGAAAACCCAGGCATAACTGTATCTAGGTCAACCACACAGATAGCCTTATCCGTCTTATTATCTATCAGAACATTGCTCAGTTTTGTGTCATTGTGAGTGACCCGTAATGGAATTCTCCCCTCAGCCAGAAGTTTTGGAAAAATATCTGCCAATTCCTTACGCTCCAATACAAAGTTAATCTCATCCTTTACCAACGCAGCCCGACCAAGCGGGTCTTCTTCCACAATTCGTTGAAATGTATTCAAGCGGGCTTTGGTATCGTGAAAGCCCTTGATTGTTTCATGCAAAGTCTCTACCGGATAATCGGCCAGAAGACGCTGGAAATTTCCAAAGGCAACCGCACTCTCGTAAAAATGCTCCGGTTTCTCCACAAGTTCATAGCTGGTCGCATCAGGCACATACTTATAAGAACGCCAGTAATCTCCATAGGAATCAAGATAGCAGGGTTTACCCTTGGTAGTCAAAATAACATTCAAGGTTTCCCGCTCCGGATTTCCACCATTTTCGATAATACGTTCCCGAAGATAGGAGGTGACACTCATAACATTCTCCATGAGCTCTTCCGGATATTTAAAGACCTCTTTGTTTATCCGTTGCAATATAGTTTTAACCTGCCCTAAACCTGCAATATGAAATGTAAGAAGATAAGTGTCATTAATATGTCCGCTTTCTAATGAGCTTTCGCTCACCAACGTACCTTCATAACAGAAATTTGCAATTACCTCATTCCATTGTTTGGTGGTTACCTGTGACATCTATTATCCAATCGCCCCCATAAGCTCTTTCATAGTCTTAATCCTGTTCATAGTATAAATATGAACCCCATCCACACCATGAGCTTTCAAATCAAGAATCTGACGAATCGCATAATCAATACCGGCCTTACGCATATCATCCGGATCATCCCCATGATTAGCAATAATATCAGAAAGCTCCTTGGGAACGGAAGAGCCGGAGAGGGTAACGCTTGTACCAATCTGTTTTGTAGAAGTTATCGGCATAATACCTGCGCAAACAGGAACATTAATTCCGGCATCTCTGGCTTTGTCCACAAAACGATAAAAATACTCATTGCTGAAAAACATCTGCGATATCAAAAAACTGACACCTGCGTCAGTTTTTTCTTTTAAATGCTTAAGGTCGATTTCAAAGCTGTCTGCCTCATAATGTTTCTCCGGATAGCAGGCACCCGCAATCTGAAAAGAAGTATTTTCTTTAAGATATTTAACCATATCGGTCGCATAGAAAAATTCCCTGCCGTTAAACTGCTCATCTGTCATGTACTGAGGTCTGTCACCGCGCAGAGCCAGCACATTCGAGATGCCTTCTTTTTTCAAAAGCTCACAGTTACTTTCAAGGTCTTCCTTTTTAAAGCCTACGCATGTCATATGTGCTATGGTATCTATATTGAGTTTATTCTGTATATATGATGCTATTTCTACAGTCCTTTTGGGTTTGGAACCGCCTGCACCATATGTACAGCTCATAAAGTCAGGCTTAAGTTCTGCTAGCGAATCCAGTGTCGCAAAAACAGACTGAAAGTCCTCCTCTTTTTTGGGTGGAAAAACCTCAAAAGATATAGTAATTTTGGATTTGGATAATAAATCATTTATCATAAGATTTAGTCCTTTCGCTTGCTTTTATAACTAAAATATCGTAACATAAATTTATATATTAATCAAGAAAAGGGTGAGATTAGAAGTTATGAGCGAACAAAAAACATCATCAGCATTTCAAAGCACTTCAACATATGTAGCATCCAAGGAACTGCTTGCAAGCGTCAATGTTGCTATTGCTTTGCAGAAACCATTATTGATAAAAGGAGAGCCGGGTACCGGAAAGACTATGCTTGCACAGGCAGTAGCGCAGTCTCTTGGTAAAAAGCTTATCGTATGGAACATTAAATCTACGACAAAGGCTCAAGAAGGTTTGTATGTTTACGATACGATACAGAGGCTTTATGACGGTCAGTTTGGTGAAGAGGGCGTAGATGATATTGCAAGATATATCAAACTTGGGAAATTGGGTGAGGCTTTTGATTCGGACGAACAGGTTATTCTGCTTATAGATGAAATTGATAAGGCAGATCTGGAGTTCCCCAATGACTTATTGTGGGAGCTTGACCAGATGGAATTTTATATTCATGAGACCAGGCGTACTGTAAAAGCCAAACAGCGTCCAATCGTAATTATTACATCCAATGCCGAAAAAGAACTTCCTGATGCATTCCTTAGAAGATGCATATTCCATTATATTGATTTCCCCAATGCGGAATTGATGGAGGAAATTGTGAGAACTCACTATCCTGATGTGGAAGATAAACTTTTAAAAGATGCTATGGATGTATTCTACTGGATTCGTTCTATTAAAGATGTACGTAAGAAACCGAGCACGTCAGAGTTGATTGACTGGATCAATGCTTTGCAGATAGGAGGTATTCCGACGGACAAACTTCGTGAGGAACTTCCGTTTATAGGTGTAGTTGTGAAAAAAGACGAAGATTTAGAGACTATAAGGCATAGAGTCGATTAAAAGAAAGGCACACATCTTATGTTCAGTAAATTCTTTTATACCTTAAAAGCAAAAGGACTCCACGTCACCATGACAGAGTGGCTGACATTGCAGGATGCACTTAATAAAGGTCTTTGCAACAGCAGTCTTACTGATTTTTACTATACCGCAAGAATGATACTTGTGAAGTCCGAGACTGAGTTTGATAAATTTGATATGGCCTTTGACGAGGTATTTAAAGGCATACAGTCCGAGAATGAAATAAGCAAAAATATGCTCAGGTGGCTGGATAAATCGGATATGATAGACGAGTATCACGAAGAAATGCGAAGCGTCATGAACGAGGAAGAGGTTCATATTGATAAAGACGAAGTTGAGCAGAAATTCAAGGATCGTCTAAGAGATCAGGATTCCGAGCATAACGGAGGAAGTTTCTGGATTGGGACCATGGGTAAGACTTCATTTGGTAACATGGGCGGCAATATGGGCGGCATCAGAGTCGGCGGAGCTACCGGTTACCAGTCTGCATTTCAGGTGATTGGTGCAAGAAAGTACCGCGACTTTAGAGATGACAGGATTCTGGATAACAGGCAGTTTATGATGGCCTTGCGTAAGCTCAGACAGTTTTCAACCAAGCTGGATATTCCTAAGACTGAATTGGATATTGATGCAACAATCGATAAGACCTGCAATAATGGCGGCTGTCTTCAGATTGTTATGGAAAGACCCAGAAAAAATGCGGTTAAGCTGTTGTTATTAATGGATTCCGGAGGAACGATGATTCCGTACAGCAGTTTGTTGAACGAGCTTTTTCAGTCGGTGCATAAATCCAATCATTATAAGGATGTAAAAACTTATTATTTTCATAACTGTATTTATTCTAAGCTTTATAAAACACCTGAGTGTGAAAATGGAGACTGGATTGATACGGAATGGATGTTCAGAAATCTGGACAGTGATTATAAGGTAATAATCGTAGGCGATGCCGCTATGGCACCGGAAGAGCTTTATTCCGATACAGGTAATTACAGAGGGCCAAACGGAGGTCTCTCCGGTATGGAATGGCTGCAGCTTATGAAGAAGCACTACAAAAAGATTGTATGGCTGAATCCTAAAATGGCGCCGGGCCATGCGCCTTGGCGCGAAGCCGAGACTGCGATTAAAGGGATGTTTCCGATGTATAAGCTGACGGTGGATGGTCTGAATCAGGCTATGGTTAAGCTTATGACGAATAAATAAGATATGTATCAAAAAGTAGTATATAAAATATTTTGTCTTGACAATATATATTTTTTAAGTTAGGATTAATTTCAGTTAGAAATTACAATTGAATATTCTTAAATCAAAAGCGTTGAAAAGAACAAGTAGTAAATGATGAAACGAACAGAAAGTAGCCGGTTGATGAGAGGCGTTGCGGGAAGTCTTTTATGAATACATCTTGGAGCTTCATGACAGAATCAATAAGATGATAATTTTTATACGGTTTTTAGTATAAAATAACAACTTATTCTAGTAGGTCATGACGGAGGAATGCACGTTATAGCAGGAGAGTATCACTGATAATATCCACTTCATACGTATATAGTGTATGTGGTGTATATCATATATAATATCAGTCGTACTTAGTGAGGCAGGCAGCGTGAGCTGTTTGTGAAGTAAGGTGGTAACACGGGTTTATACCTCGTCCTTTCGAAATAGAAACGGACGGGGTTTTTTTGCGTTATTTTATTTTTGTATATTTTTATATTTCATAAAAATTAACGTTAAAATTTTAACAAACTAATAATAGCAGAGGAGTGATTACTATGAAAATCTATGAAGAACTACAGGCGAGAGGCTTACTTGCCCAGCTTACGGATGCTGACGAAATCCGTGATTTGATCAACAATGGAAAGGCAACCTTTTATATCGGCTTTGACCCGACTGCCGACAGCCTTCATGTTGGACACTTTATGGCACTGTGCCTGATGAAGAGACTGCAGGAAGCCGGAAATAAGCCGATTGCCTTAATCGGCGGCGGTACCGCAATGATAGGTGACCCTTCAGGAAGAACCGACATGCGTAGTATGATGACCAAAGAAACCATCGAGCATAACTGTGAGTGTTTCAAGAAACAGATGAGCCGTTTTATCGATTTTTCCGAAGGGAAGGCGCTTATGGTAAATAACGCCGACTGGCTGACGGGACTGAATTATATTGAGTTTATCCGCGATATTGGAGTTCATTTCAGTGTTAACCGCATGCTTACTGCAGAATGTTATAAGCAGAGAATGGAAAAAGGTTTAAGCTTCTTGGAATTTAACTATATGATCATGCAGAGCTATGACTTTATGGAACTCTTCCAAAGATATGGCTGCAATATGCAGTTTGGCGGTGATGACCAGTGGAGTAATATGCTTGGAGGAACTGAGCTGATCCGCCGCAAATTAGGTAAAGATGCATACGCTATGACGATAACTCTTTTACTTAATTCAGAAGGCAACAAAATGGGTAAGACCCAAAAAGGAGCTGTCTGGCTTGATCCTAACAAGACTACACCTTTTGAGTTTTACCAGTACTGGAGAAACGTGGCAGACGCAGATGTTCTTAAATGCTTAAGAATGCTGACTTTCCTGCCTCTTGAGCAGATTGATGAAATGGACAAGTGGGAGGGCAGTCAGTTAAACGAGGCAAAAGAGATTCTTGCTTATGAGCTGACCAATCTGGTACATGGACAAGAAGAGGCAGACAAGGCAAAAGAAGCTTCAAAAGCACTTTTTGCAGGTGGCGGAAGTTCCGAAAATATGCCTACAGCAGTTTTATCCGATGATAAGTTCATAGACGGAAGCATTGATATACTTGGAATACTGGTTGCCTCAGGTCTTGCAGCTTCACGCTCTGAAGCCCGCCGTGCAGTGGAACAGGGCGGAGTTACCGTTAAGGGCGAGCGTGAGAACGATATCAAGAAGTGCTATACCAAGGATGAAATTGCAGCAGAAGAATTTATTGTGAAAAAAGGTAAGAAAAGCTTTAAAAAGATTTTAGTCGATTAATAAGAAAGAGAGGAAAAGTAAAATGGCCAAAACAGAAAGAACTTTAATGTCCTACACTCCGGAAATTAAGGTGGTGGATTGTACGATCAGAGATGGTGGTCTGGTAAATGATTTCTTTTTTACAGATGAATTTGTAAAGGATTTGTATCAGGCAAATATCAAGGCCGGCGTGGATTATATGGAATTCGGCTACAAAGCATCTAAGGAAATGTTTGATGTAAAGAAATTCGGCAAGTGGAAATTCTGTGATGATAAAGACATACGTGATATAGTCGGTGATAATAAGACAGATATGAAAATATCGGTTATGGCAGACGTAGGCCGTACTGACTATAAAAAGGACATACTTAACAAAAAGGATAGTCCGGTTGACCTTGTTAGAGTCGCAACCTACATCAATACAATTCCTGCCGCAGTTGCCATGATTGAGGATGCGACCAAGAAAGGTTATGAAACAACAGTAAATATTATGGCAATTTCCAAGTCAAATGAAGTGGATATAGACGCGGCACTGGAACTTTTATGCCAGAGCAGCGTGGGCTGTATTTATCTGGTGGACAGCTATGGTTCACTCTATCCCGAACAGATCAGCAGACTTTCGGATAAGTATCTGGAAATAGCTGATAAGTATGGTAAAAAAGTGGGTATCCATGCACATAATAATCAACAGCTTGCTTTTGCCAATACACTTGAAGCATTAAGAAGAGGCGTAAGCTACCTTGATGCCACGGTAAGCAGCCTTGGCCGCGGCTGTGGTAATTGTCCTAGTGAATTGCTTTTGGGATTCTTAAAGAACCCGAAATACACGATAAATCCGCTTTTGAAATTCATTGAAAATCATATTGTACCTTTAAAGGAATCAGGTGTGAAGTGGGGATACGATGTAGAATATCTTTTAACCGGTATCTTGAACCAGCATCCGAAGACGGCGATACAATTTTCTAAAGAGGAGAGGAAAGATTATAATAACTTCTATTTAGAGCTATTAGATAACTTCTAATTTTCATTTCTGATTTGATTTAAATGGTGGAGGCCTGCATAAATACTAAGTTTTCTTTGCGTCTCTGGCTCCGACAATGAGCAAAGAAAACTTAGTATTTATGCAGGCCTTACTTATACACAAAAAACCGACTGCTAGTCGGTTTTTTGTTGACAACTTCTTTTCTGTGTGATATAGTCAAAATACAAAACCGACTAATAGTCGAAAATGAAAGGTATATGATGCAAGTGAAAGGTGAAAAAGGTGAAAGACGAAAACAAGAACTTCTGAGAATAGCATATCAGATGTTTATCCAAAAAGGATATGAAGAAACAAGCATAGATGAGATTATTGCAGAAGCTCATATTGCCAAAGGGACTTACTATTATTACTTTCCAAGCAAGGA
>JAFLTG010000021.1 GCA_022510545.1 Lachnospiraceae bacterium
TCAGCAAGATAAAGGATTTTTCGTTTCATGCCGCTTTGCAGCATACGATAAACAATTTGAAATGCGGTATAAGTTTTTCCGGTTCCCGTTGCCATAACCAGAAGGATTCTGTCCTGACCTCTGGCAATTGCATCTACTGTTCTGTTGACAGCAATACGCTGATAATAACGAGGGGGGTAAGTAGTTTGACTGCTATAGTAGGGCTGTTCAATCAATTTTTCTTGGGTAGGGGTTAGTCCTGCGCCTTGGTTGGATTCTTGCTTATATCGTGCAATTAACTCAGCTTCCGTAGGAAATTCGTCGAGACCAAATTCTCTCTCTTTACCTGTTAAAAAGTCGTGTTCAGCAAAACCGTCACCATTAGAACTGTATGCAAAAGGCAAGTCAAGCATCTGTGCATAGGTCATAGCCTGTTGCAGACCGTAAGATATACTGTGAGTATTGTCTTTTGCTTCTATAATTGCAATCGGGTTATTTGTATTTAGATAAAGAATATAGTCAGCACGTTTGGGTTTCTCACGAAAAGCAAAATTACCCTTTAGATTAATCTTGCCGTCTGTGACGGGAGTCTCCATCGTGATTTTTTGCAGATTCCATTTAGAGGTGATAGCCGGAGTTATATACTGTAGTTTGATATCTTCTTCTGTCATACTTTTCTTTGGTAGAATTGTGTTCATCAGTATAGGCTCCTTTCCGGAATGCGCTCCGATATTATCTATGTTGCAATCTATAAGAGATAAAGTAGTTTTGTGTTCTTAAGTAAAACATACCGTTCTTACAAACATAGTATATCAAGGAAGCATGAATTCTTCAAGCAGCGACACATTTCTTAGCTTAGTATTTATCAAAAATAACACTTGTCTTATAGCGAAGAATGATGTACAATATTAAAAACCACGCAATGCAGGAGATGGTTATGAATAATATAAATCAACAAATTATTGATCTAAGAAAAGAAACTAAACTCAATCGTAAAGCTTTTTCTGAACATTTTGGGATTCCGCTTCGAACGATAGAGGATTGGGAAGCCGGAAGAAGGACACCTCCGGAATATATACCCAGACTAATTAAATATCAGATTGAGTATGAGAAATTGGTAAACGACAAAATGGAAGATTAGCATAATAAACAAAATAGGATAGTTTATTACATAGGATAGATGAAGAAAGATAAAAATTATGATAGGAGATATATATGGCAAAAGCACTTATAAAAGAAACCATTCATGCAAAAGGTGTTGATATTGGAATATATACAACTGATTTTGAAAATGAATTTATTTCTTTGACAGATATTGCAAAGTATAAAAGTGATGATCCGACAGCAGTAATCCAGAACTGGATGCGTAATAGAGATGTCATTGAATTTTTGGGTTTATGGGAAAGTCTTCATAATCCTGATTTTAAACCCCTCGAATTCGAGGGGTTTAAAAACCAAGCTGGTGCAAATGCATTTACAATGTCTCCGAAGAAATGGATTGATTCCACACAGGCAATCGGCATTATTTCAAAATCTGGCCGTTATGGAGGAACATTTGCTCATTCAGATATTGCTTTTGAATTTGCTTCATGGATTTCTCCGGAGTTTAAGCTGTATATTATTAAGGATTACAGACGGTTAAAATATGAAGAAAACAGCAGACTATCTCTGAACTGGAATTTGAATCGTGAAATTTCAAAATTGAATTATCGCATTCATACTGATGCAATTAGAACAAATCTGATACCGCCGGAATTAACAAAGGAACAGATTAGTTTTACATATGCAAGTGAAGCCGATTTGCTTAATGTGGCATTATTTGGTAAAACTGCAAAGCAATGGCGTACAGAAAATCCAGATAAAAAGGGAAATGTCAGAGATTATGCAACACTTAATCAATTACTGGTTCTTGCAAATATGGAGAGTTACAATGCAATATTGATTGAGCAGGGAAAGTTGCAACCGGAAAGATTGATCGCACTGCACGATTTGGCAGTAACGCAAATGCAGACTATGGATTCTTTGAATATGTCAAGTTTGCCTCAGATTGGGACGTACAATGATAGATTATGACCGAGCATCTTTATTGTATACCCACCGCATGTCAAGCTGTGAACAGTTACTGTAAGGCAGTGGAAGTATCACGCATATGCAAGCAATTGATAAGTAGTAAAAAGTGCAACGGTCATTGCAGAGGAGAATAAGTCCATTCCTTTGCAAGTGGTTACCGTGTCTATTAATGGAGACATACAATAGCAGTCTGATTTTTATTGTTATTTGTAAGAATATGTGGAGGCTACAAAATGAATTTTAATCTTGATATCAGTGTAACGGCAACAACTGTATTGATTCAGGGACTGCTAAGTTTCTTTTCCCCCTGCGTATTTCCATTGGTTCCACTCTATATTGGATATTTTTCAGGGGGTGCAAAAAAGGTTGATGAAGACGGCACCATATATTATCCACAAGGGCGCGTGCTGCTGCACACTATCTTCTTTGTGCTTGGCATCAGTGCCGCTTTTTTTCTGCTGGGGTTTGGGTTTACCGCTCTTGGTCAGTTTTTTTCTGATAATCAGTACCTGTTTGCCAAAATCAGCGGTATTATCATGATTTTTTTTGGTCTATATCAGTTGGGGCTTTTTGGGCACTCTAATATACTTGAGCAGGAGCGAAAACTGCCGTTTCGGTTAGACAAGATGACCATGGGGCCGCTGCCGGCATTGCTTTTAGGCTTTACATTCAGTTTTGCATGGACGCCCTGTGTCGGTCCGACGCTTAGCAGTGTTCTCCTATTAGCGGGATCTACCGGAAACGCAGCGAGAGGTCTGGGTTTGATATTCATTTATACACTCGGTTTTGTTCTGCCTTTTCTGGCAGTAGGTTTGTTCACTCGGACTGTTTTGGAATTTTTCAAAAAGTATAAAAATGTTGTACGGTACACAGTGAAAATTGGAGCGTTGCTTTTAATCTTCATGGGAATCATGACATTGACCGGTTTCATGAACGGTTTAACCGCTTATCTATCAAGATTTGACGGACTGTTCTTAGAGCAGGCGGAAAGTATTCCTGAAAATAGTGAAGTTGAAGCAGCTGTGGAAAGTCAGGAGCCGGTTTCTGATGAAGATGACAACAGCAGTTTAGAAGAAGTAGTACCGGCTCCTGATTTCACACTTACTGATCAGAATGGGAATATCCATACGCTGTCTGATTATAAGGGACAGACTGTTTTCCTGAATTTCTGGGCTACCTGGTGTCCGCCTTGCCGCAGTGAAATGCCTGAGATTCAAAAACTTTATGAGGAATATGGATACAATGAAGGAGACCTTGTTGTACTAGGCGTTGCAGCACCGGGCGTTGGACAAGAGGGAGACCTCGATTATGTTAAGGAATTCCTCTCTGAAAACGGGTATACATTCCCTGTAGCTATGGACAGTCTGGGAGTATTTACTTCCGTATATAGTATCCGGGCCTATCCCACCACTTTTATGATTAGTGAAGATGGAAGCGTATATGGCTATGTTGAAGGCGCATTGACGGAAGATTTGATGCACAGTATTGTGGAACAGACTATGGAAGCAAATTGACAAATTACCCATGGTAAAGAAGGAATTTATGGGATAAAATAATAACAGGTAGGGAAGGAGGTACTTCTTATGATAGATATTTATTTTGATAAACTGTATCGCTACGAAAGAGTTGCGGAACCTTGCTATATTGGTATACCTGTGAAGAAAGGGGAGCTTCGGGAACTTTTCGGAGTCAGGGTGTATCAGGAAGGCAGGGAACTGCCCCTTCAGGCAAAGGTGACGTCCCGGCATAAGGATGGGTCCGTGCGATTTTTATTCCTGCGCTTTTTGGCAGATCTGCCTGCTAATAAAGGTGCAGTGCTACAGTGCAGTCTGCACGATGAGACGGATGAAATAGAAGCTGCCCAGCTGGGCGAGGAAAAGAAGACCTCTGCACCCTGCGGATGGGTAACAAAGGATGGCGGGTCGGCAGTGAATGTCAAAGCGGACGAAATGGGCGTTACGGTGTCCACAGTCTGCGGCGGCGAACAACAACCATTTTTCTTCCGGGTACAGAATGGCAGCAATGCTCTTTTTGAAAAACTTCATGCCCATGGAAGAGATTATGAACATAAACAGTTTGTAGGTCCGTTACTGAAAGATGATGAGGGGCGGAAGTATCAAGTGCAGTTTGGCACTTGGCAGATCATGGAGGAAGGGCCTGTGTGCGCCGTTCTGAAAGCGAGAGGCAGCAATGTTTTAAATTTCGGAGAGAGCGGTATGCCCCATGTGGATTTTGAATGCAAGCTTACTGCATGGGCGGGAAAGCCTTGGGTTGAAGTGTCCTATCGAATCATTAACACCACGGATGAGCCTCTTCATGTGGCTTCGCTGAAATTTCAGCTTCTCAGAACCCCGGGTGAGATTGCAGCGGAAGAAACTGTGAAGATGAATACATATGAGAAACTGGATTCCACAGGATGCGGTGATCAGTTGGATGCTTCGGAGCTTGGGGACGGACCTGTTTTCCATGTAAGGGGCGTTGGGGAGCTTAAGCAGGCGGCGGATAAAACGCCTGTGGAGAAGGTGCGTACCTGTGTGGGAAGCTCCAATTATAAGACGGATTTTTATCTGGGACAGAATGGCACTGCCGTGAGCCGTACGGTGGACTCCGCATGGCTGCTTGGAGAGGCAAATGAGCATTTTGCCGAGGTACTCTACGGAACCTTTTTTGCAGATGTCACAGACAGTGAGGGCGGTGTGTGTGCCACAGTATTTCAGGCACAGCAAAATTACCCCAAGGCAGTGCAGGCGGATCAAACGGGAATCTCCGTTATGCTGGTGCCCGAGCATGTTGAAAAAGTAGTTATGCAGACCGGTATGTCCAGAGAGCAGAAGGTTCTGCTTCACTTTCACACTGCTGACGAGGATTTAGCAGAGATTGATAACCGCAGTCTGATTTACCAGATGCCCGACAGACCGTATCTGTCTCCTGAGACTCACAAAAACTCAGGGGTGTGGCTGGATGTTTTTGCGGACAAATTAGATATTGATGTGGAGCAATGTCTGGTCGGAAAGGCCGACGGTCATTGCCGTGCCTATGGAATGCTGAATTTCGGTGATTCTTACGACTCCCATTACACAGCTCAGGGGCGGGGCGGAGATGGACTGGTCTGGTGTAATAATGAATATGATTATCCCCATGCCTGCGCGCTTTTGTATGTGCGCACGGGAATTCGGAGATTCTTGGATTATAACATTGCATCCTGCAGCCATTGGATGGATGTGGATGTGTGTCATTATCATTCCAATCCCCTCTATGTGGGCGGACAGTGGGAACATACGAACGGACATTGTATCGACGGAGTCATGGTATGCTCCCATGAGTGGGTGGAAGGACTCTTGGATTATTATCATTTTACAGGTGACGAAAGAGGGCTTGAGACTGCACTGGGAATCGGAGACAATGTGCTGCGGCTTCTGGATAGTCCCATGTACGCTAAGGTAGGAGAAACCAGTGCCAGAGAGACGGGCTGGGCGCTTCGGACACTTACGGCACTGTATGTGGAGACCGGTGATGAGAAGTGGATTGCAAAATGTGCCGGAATTCTGCAGGATTTTAAGGTCTGGGAGAAACAGTACGGCAACTGGCTTGCCCCTTACACGGATAATACCATCATTCGAGTGGGATTTATGATCTCTGTTGCAATCGGAAGTGTCATGCGCTATTACAGGGAGTTCCCTGATCCTGAGCTGAAGGCGATGATGCTTCGGGCGGTGGATGATCTGATTGAAAACTGTTATATGGAGAAGTTAGGCTGCTTTTATTACAAGGAACTTCCCAGTCTGAATCGCATCGGAAAAAATACGCTGCTTCTAGAGGCTCTGGCCATCGCTTATGAGCTGTCGGGGGATGAGAACTATCTGCGCCCCGGAATAGAGACATTCAAGAAGGCTGTATCGGCGAATACTCCCGGTGCTGTTGGAGCCAAAAAGGTCGTAGGGGATGCGGTGATTGTAGGCAATGCCAGCAGCAAGGATTTCGCACAGAGCATGGTACCTTTGGCAACCTATTACAGAGCGGCAGCAGAGCGCGGACTTCTGTAAGTCGGCCGAAAATGAAGATGTAGAATAAAAACAAGGAGAAAAGCAGATGAAAACAGAAAAAAACAGGATATGGAATTATAATGACGAAATCGACGGCGAGAGCGGCGGTGAAGGTGTCGTGCGCAAAATACTGGCATATACGGATGAACTGATGGTTGTGGAAAACCACTTCGGAAAGGATGCGGTAGGCGCACTGCATCATCATCCGCATACACAGATTACCTATGTGGTGAGCGGACAATTTGAATTTACAATCGATGGAGAAAAGAAGATTGTTAATCCCGGGGACAGCATGCTGAAAAAGGATGGAATAGAGCATGGCTGTGTATGCCTGAAAGAGGGCATACTTTTAGATATCTTTTCGCCGATGCGGGAAGACTTTATAGACAAGGAGGCAAAATCCCTATGAAAACATTAGTTGCATTTTTCAGCGCAGAAAGCGGCAAAACGGCAGAGAAACTTAGACCTTATGTGCAAGGTGCGACGTCTGTTAATGCAAAACGGGTGAGTACGGCAGATGAAGTTAAGAACTGGCTAGAGAACTTATGATTTATATTATCAGGCATGGACAGACGGAACTAATAGTGCCAATGTTCTGAAGGGAAGAAGTAAGTTTATAAGGAGTATGTTATGAATTCTATGTCAGATGACAATCAAAACAATTTAACCTGGGAGGAAATAAGCACAGAACATATCGTGCAGGATAAATGGATTGATTTCAGGCGCTCTGCCTATCGATTCCCGGACGGAAGTGTGTTTGAACCGTTTTACAGTTACAGCCGAAGAGACTATGTTGTGATAGTTGCATCGGATACAGATGGAGATTATATCTGCGTCAGGCAGTTCCGTCAGGGCATTAAGGAAGTAACAACAGAATTTCCCGCAGGCGGTATTGAGCGAACGGATGGCAAGGAGTATGGATCAGGGGGCAGTCGGGCAGCATCAGAGGATGCACTGGAAGCAGCCAGAAGAGAATTGCTTGAAGAAACCGGATATGTATCTGATGAGTGGACACATTTACTTACAGTACCGTCGAATGCCACAATATCAGATAATTACGCACATATTTTTATGGCGAAAAATTGTAGTAAGTCCGGAGAGCAGAAACTTGACGAGACAGAGTTTTTGAATGTTAGGAAATATTCTGCAGCCGAGATTGAAGAGCTTATTTATAAAGGTGATTTCCAGCAGGCGGTTCACATTATGGCATGGCTGCTGGCGCAAAGGTGATGGAAGATGCGTGAACTGGTTTTTGCATACGTTAAAAAGAAATATAAAATATCTCCGGAGTATCCTTGGGCAAAGTATGATAGCAATGCTGTCTTTCGTCACAGTGATAATAAGAAGTGGTTTGCATTGGTGATGAGTGTCGAAAAAGATAAACTGGGGTTGTCAGATTTCGGATATGTCGATGTAATCAATCTGAAAATTGATGATATAATGTTTAGGGATATATTGATACAGAAGGAGGGCATTCTCCCTGCTTATCATATGAATAAACAACATTGGATTACAGTGCTTTTGGATGGTACGGTAGATGCGGCTGAGGTCTATGATTTGATAGATTCAAGCTTTATTGCAACCGCATCGAAGAAAAAGAAGGAGAAAATCCGTCCGCCGAAGGAATGGCTAATTCCGGCCAATCCGAAGTTTTATGATATTGAACACGCCTTTGACAATGAGGAGATTATCAAATGGAAACAGAGTAGCAGTATTAAAGTAGGAGATACAATCTTCATATATGTAACGGCGCCGGTATCGGCAATCCTCTACAAATGCAAGGCAGTGGAAGTGGATATACCTTATAATTATGAGGATAAAAATTTGACCATTACTACAGTGATGAAGATTAAGCTTCTACGAAAGTATGATTATGGGCAGTTTACATTTGACATACTTAAAGAAGAGTATGGAATTTATGCAGTACGCGGACCAAGAGGAGTACCGAACAGCTTAAGTCACAAGTTAAAGGAGGTAAAATAAAATGCAATTTATAGAATATCCAAAATGTTCAACCTGTCAGAAGGCTAAAAGCTGGTTGGATGAGCATAATATTACATATACCGATCGACATATAGTAGAAAATAATCCATCCTATGACGAATTAAAGCAGTGGTATGAGAGAAGTGGACTGCCGCTTAAAAAGTTTTTCAATACCAGTGGCATGTTATATAAGGAGATGCAGCTTAAAGACAAGCTTAATACAATGAGTGAGGAAGAGCAGCTTAATCTTCTTGCAACCAATGGAATGCTTGTGAAGCGTCCGCTTATTGTTGAGGACAATATGGTTCTTACAGGATTTAAGGAAGCTGAGTGGGCAGAGAAACTTCTATAATTATAATCGGATTATATAGGACTTGGTAGGAGAAAATCCATGTATGATATTATTATAATCGGAGCCGGAGTTACCGGCTGCAGCATTGCAAGGGAGCTTTCCCGCTATAATTTGAAAACAGCGGTATTGGAGAGAGCTTCTGACGTATGTGAAGGAACATCCAAAGCTAACAGCGGAATTGCCCATGCGGGATTTGATGCAAAGCCGGGCACCTTAAAAGCAAGACTGAATGTGGAAGGCAGCAGATTAATGGAACAACTGTCAAAGGAATTAGATTTTCCTTTCAAACGTAACGGTTCTTTAGTGCTTTGCTTTGATGAAAAAGATATGACTTCCTTGCAGAAGCTTTATGATCAGGGACAGGAAAATGGTGTGGAAGGGCTGGAGATTCTGAATCGGGAACAGCTAAAAAATCTGGAACCGAATATTTCGGACAATGCAGTAGCTGCGCTCCATGCGCCAACCGGCGGTATCGTCTGTCCCTTTGGATTGACGATTGCCTTGGCAGAAAATGCTGCGGTAAACGGCGTAGAGTTTCATTTGAATACAGAGGTGCAGAATATAGAGAAAACTGTAAACGAAAAAACGAATACAAGTTATCGCCTGCATACAAACCGAGGGAGTTTTGATGCTAAAGTTGTTATCAATGCCGCCGGTGTCTATGCGGGCAACTTCCATAATATGGTCAGTGAAGACAAGATTCACATTATTCCGAGAAAAGGTGAGTACTGTCTGATGGATAAAAAGACCGGTGGACTGGTTAGTCATACAATTTTCCAGTTACCTACAGTATATGGAAAAGGCGTGCTGGTAACACCTACCGTTCATGGTAACCTTTTGGCTGGACCTACGGCAGTGGATGTAGAGAATCCTGAGGCCGTAAACACAACTAAAGACGGAATGGAAGAATTATTGAAACGGGCAGCGCTTAGTGTCAATCAACTGCCTGTAAGACAGATAATCACTTCTTTTGCCGGGCTTCGAGCACATGAAGAAAATGGTGATTTTATTATTGGAATGGTAAAAGATGCACCCGGATTTTTTGATGCTGCGGGTATTGAATCACCGGGACTTACCTGTGCACCGGCTTTGGGGAAATACCTGGCGGATATGGTGCTTGAATATTTGCCTTCAACAGAAAAACCAGATTTTATTGTCACAAGAAAAGGTATTCCTAATATTGCGTTGGCATCTCCTGAAGAGAAAAAGCGATTGATTGCAAAGAATCCGCTTTATGCCAATGTGGTCTGCCGCTGCGAACTTGTGACAGAGGGAGAGATTGTGGATGCCATACACAGACCGCTTGGTGCAACTACATTAGATGGCATAAAACGTCGTACCCGTACCGGAATGGGCAGGTGTCAGGCAGGATTCTGTTCTCCCAAAACTGTTGAAATTCTGGCAAGAGAGTTGGGAAAAGATATGAGCGAAATATGTAAAAATGATAGTGGCTCCAATTTTCTTATCGGAGGGAATCAATGATGAAGAAAGATTTAGTGATCATAGGCGGAGGACCTGCAGGTCTTGCAGCGGCTATAGCGGCAAAAGAAGCCGGAGTGGAAGATTTGCTAATTTTAGAGCGGGATTCTGTCTTGGGCGGTATCCTGAATCAGTGTATTCACAACGGTTTTGGTCTGCATACTTTTAAAGAAGAATTGACCGGACCGGAGTATGCGGACAGATATATAGAGAAAGTTAAAACACTGAACATACCTTATAAACTGAATACAATGGTAGTTGATCTGGCTGCAGAGAACGGTTTAAAAAAAGTAACGGTTATGAACCGTCAAGAGGGCTTATATGAAACAGAAGCAAAAGCCGTGGTCTTGGCGATGGGCTGCAGAGAACGTCCAAGAGGCGCATTGAATATACCTGGTTATCGTCCGGCAGGCATTTATTCGGCGGGAACGGCACAGCGCTATGTGAACATAGATGGCAGAATGCCGGGGAAAGAAGTTGTGATTTTAGGTTCCGGAGATATAGGTTTGATCATGGCCCGTCGTATGACTCTGGAAGGTGCGAAAGTTAAACTGGTAGCGGAACTGATGCCATATTCAGGAGGATTAAAAAGAAATATTGTTCAGTGTCTGGATGATTTCGGAATACCACTGAAGCTAAGTCATACCGTGGTTGATATCAAAGGCAAAGAAAGAGTGGAAGGTATTACTATTGCACAGGTAGATGAGAATGCTAAACCCATTCCCGGAACGGAGGAGGAAGTTGCTTGTGACACATTACTTTTATCCTGCGGACTTATTCCGGAGAATGAGCTGTCGGATAGTCTGGGTGTAAATATGAATCCTGTCACCGGAGGCCCTCTTGTCAATGAAAGTCTGGAAACAAATAAAGAGGGCGTGTTTGCCTGCGGAAACGTACTGCATGTACATGATTTGGTAGATTATGTATCTCAGGAGGCAGAGCAGGCAGGCAAAAAAGCAGCAGCTTATCTGTTCGGGGATCTTGCGTCAACGGGAAAAGAAATTCCACTTAGTGTGCAAAATGGCGTGCGTTACACTGTGCCCGCATCTGTGAATATAGACCGTATGGAAGATAATCAAATAGTCCGGTTTCGAGTAGATAATGTGTATCGGGATGCAGTAATAGAGGTATCCTGTAACGGAAAGCTTTTAAAAAATCAGAAGAAGCGAGTCTTGTTACCCGGAGAAATGGAACAGATAATTTTGAATAAATCAGAACTTGAAGCGATAGACAATTTGGAAGAAATTAATTTTAACATAAAAATTTAAATTAGGATAAATTTAAATTTTGCGTAAAAGTTATGTAAACCAAACTGCGCCCAATATGCATCATTAAATATAGATGCTTCTAAAATGGAGGAATAAAATTGAAATGAATAATAAAGAATTTGTTTGTATCCGCTGTCCGTTAGGGTGCAATGTTTCGGTGGAAATGGAAGGCGAAGAAATTAAAACCATAACCGGCAACACCTGCCCCAGAGGCGCGGATTATGTTACAAAGGAGTTGACAGATCCGAGACGGATTATTACCAGCCTTGTAAAAGTGCAGGGCGGTGAACGGCCTGTAGTATCAGTGAAAACGGCGGCGGATATTCCAAAGGACAAAATAATGGATTGTGTTAAAGAATTAAAACAAATTGAAGTGTCTGCACCGGTTCATATAGGAAATGTGATACTAAGAAATGTATGTGATACCGGGGTCGATATTGTGGCTACGGCAAATGTAGAGTTGATGTAAGTACAGATGAAAACATACAAGCTTGTTTATGAATGATTGTGTAGAAGGTATTTAATGATGATTACAAAGCTGTTTCAGGCAGTAGAAAAGAGGGAGTATGCAAAAATATATAATGGCATTAGATCAGGGAACAACAAGTTCCCGTTGCATTTTATTTGATAAGTCAGGAAATATCTGTTCCATGTCACAGAAAGAGTTTACACAGATTTATCCACAGCCCGGATGGGTGGAGCACAACCCGATGGAAATCTGGTCATCACAGCTTGCGGTGGCTACGGAATGTATGGCTATATCGGGTATATTGCCGGAACAGATCACAGCAATCGGGATTACAAATCAGCGTGAGACAACGATTCTCTGGGATAAGCATACAGGAGAGCCGGTATACAATGCTATTGTATGGCAATGCCGTCGAACATCTGATATGATAGAAGAGTTAAAAAAAGATGGTTTTGACGAAGTTATCCGTAATAAGACCGGTCTGATTCCCGATGCCTATTTCAGTGCTTCCAAAATAGCATGGATTTTAAGAAATGTACCCGGAGCAAGGGAAAAGGCGGATGCAGGAGAGCTTTTATTTGGTACGGTTGATACATGGTTGATATGGAATCTGACGAAAGGCGGGGTGCACGTGACAGATTATACCAATGCCTCCCGTACCATGCTTTTTGACATTCACAGGCTTTGCTGGGATGAGGAGATTATGGAACGCTTTGGGATACCGGCTTCCATATTACCTGAGGTGAAGCCTTCAGGCTATATCTTCGGACATACGGATGCTTCAGTTTTGGGTGGAGAGATACCAATCTCAGGGGCAGCAGGAGACCAACAGGCTGCATTATTTGGTCAGTGCTGTTTTGAACAGGGAGAAGTAAAAAATACATACGGAACCGGCTGCTTCCTTTTAATGAATACGGGAGAACAGGCAATCAGTTCAAAGTCGGGACTTTTGACTACGATTGCAGCAGGACTTGAGACAAAGCCGCAGTATGCACTTGAAGGAAGTGTTTTTGTGGCGGGGGCCGGTGTCCAGTGGCTCAGAGACAGTATGCGAATGATTAAAAGTGCGACCCAATCAGAAGAGTATTGCCAGGCGGTAGAGGATACCGCAGGTGTATATATTGTACCGGCTTTTGCGGGAATGGGGGCCCCATACTGGAATCAATATGCCAGAGGAACCATAGTAGGAATAACCCGAGGTTGTACTAAAGAACACTTTATCCGGGCCACGCTTGAGTCTATAGCTTATCAGACATCGGATGTGCTTCATGCTATGGAACAGGATAGCAATATTAATTTAAAGAGTTTAAAAGTGGATGGCGGTGCCAGTGCAAATGACTTCCTGATGCAGTTTCAGTCTGATATTGTAAACATACCGGTTCACAGACCGCAATGTATAGAGACTACGGCTCTTGGTGCGGCGTATCTTGCAGGTCTGGCAGTAGGTTATTGGAAAGACCGGGAAGAAATCAAAGATAACTGGCAGATTGGCAAAGTATTTATGTCCACTATGGAAGATAAAAAACGCGATCAGCATCTAAAAGGTTGGAAAAAGGCTGTGAAATGTGCCTTGGTGTGGACAGAGGAAGAAGAGTAAATATAATTATAAATAATATGCTGACAGAAAAGAGGTGCAGAGTATGTATCAGATAGCTCTCTGCGATGATGAACAGACAGAATTGATGAAAACCAAAGAGATGTTAAGCAGCTATAAGAAATTGCATCCGGAATTGGATTTTGAGATAGGAACATTTGAAAATGCGGAAAAGTTGCTCGTAAAGGTGCAGGAAGGTTATGCGCCTGATCTAATTTTGATGGATATCTATATGGATGGGAAAAGCGGAATTGAGGCGGCAAGAGAGCTGCGTGAGATGGGAAAAAAGAGCAGGGTAGTATTTCTGACCACTTCCGAGAATCACGCATTGGAAGCATTTCGACTAGATGCGGTACAATATCTGCTCAAGCCTGTTTCGGAGGCGGACCTTTTTTCGCTGTTAGATAAGCAGATTGAGGTTCTTGATTACGAAAAGCAGAAATATGTGGCATTACAAATTGATAACAAGATTATTCGTGTAATGGTGCATGACATTGTATATTGTGAGGCACAGGGAAAACGTCAGTATCTGCATATGACAGATGGAACTCAGCTTTGTGTCCATATGTCAATGACGGGATTGGAAGAACTCTTTACACCATATGAGGAGATTGTCAGAATTGGTAAATGGTATATCATAAATATGGACCATGTAGAAGGTCTGGATAGTCAAGCAGTACAGATGGACAATGAACAGCAGCTATATCTTCCAAGAGGAGCTTATCAGACATTAAGAAAACACTATATTGCTTATTATACAGGAGCCTTGTCATGAATTCAATAATAACAGTTATCATTACTAATATTTTTCATATTATATGGTTTTGCAATATTGTAGCGGAACCGAAGTGTAGTAGAAAAAAGACGGTGCTTATCGTAATAGGAACAACATTTATTTATGAGTGTATTACGCTTATACCCGCTTATTTAAGGTATGCAGGTATACTGTCCTATGAAAAGGTTTCCATTACCTTCAGTTATTTTATATTTTTTTTGATAGGAATGATCATATACATCATTATGTTCTGCTTCCTGTTATCTGCTTCCCATCCCGTCAAATCGATGTTTCTTCTGACTGGATATTTATGTATGTGGTCGATTATCTATGGCATCATATCCATTGTGACAAATAGCTACGCAGGCTCAGGAAATGTGGTTATCTGGGGACTTCGTATCGGACTGAATCTGGCGGTTCTGATTCCATATCTGCTTTTCTTCAGAGAACGCCTGTTTCGGATGTATAAGCAGATACAAAGCGGATATGGGATGATAAGCGCCATCTCCATCATGTGTTTTATTATGCAGGCACTCTTTTTATTCTATAATGATAAAATGAGAAACCATGAACCTTTCTTTGTGGTGTTGATTTTATCCGGTTTTGCTTTTATGGTGGCGGTATATGTAATGATATTTCGTTACATGGCTCAGTCAGACCATACTAACCGGATGAGACAGTTACAGGCGAATGAAAAATTCCTGCAGGCACAGATTGATTCCTACAAAAAGATGGGTGAGAACGCCAGACAGACAAGGCACGATTTCAGACATCACAGCATGGTAGTTATGGAGTATGCCAAGAAAAAGGACTATCAGTCAATCCTGTCCTATCTGTCGGAGTATGATGAGAAAGAGCGGGGAAAATATCAGGAGGCTTTCTGTAAAAACCATGCCATAAGTACGACGTTGTCCGCTTATGCGAGCAGATGTGAGCAAAACGGTATAGAACTCGGTACGGATGTGCGGTTGGAGGAAACCGAAGGAGTTTCAGATTATGATCTGGTAACCATAGTTGCAAATATCCTTGAGAACGCCATAAACGGCTGTATGTTGACGGAAGGAAAGCGCTGGGTGGAAATTTCCATCGGACCAAAAGGAGGTAAGCTGGTCGTGATATGTAAAAATACCTGCATTAAGGATATTATTTTTGAAAACGGACTGCCAAAAAACAGGGAGCACGACGGCATAGGGGTGGAAAGCATCTTAAGCACTGCTGCAAAGTATAGCGGGGTGGTGGATTTTTCCGCATCGGACGGTGTTTTTGTCTGTCAGGTAATACTTAGTAATAGGGAGAAACAGAAATGAGTACAATAGGAATTTTGATAGGCATTCTTGCCAATAATATTTTTCATACTATATGGTTTTGCTGTATTGTACCGGAGCCGAAATACGACCGGAAAAGGACAAGGTTGATTGTCATAGCTACATCAATCCTCTATACCTGTGTTGCCACTTTTTTATGTACAGTGTCTTTTCAAAATTTTTCCGTTCCTATTGGCCTTTTCATGGGATATGCGGCGGAACTGCTCCTATATGGTATTATGTACTGCTTCTTTATATCCGCATCCAATCCCGTTAAGTCATTGTTCCTTTTTACCGAGTACAGTAGTATGCATACAATTATTATCATCATTGTTTCACTGATAGCAGATGCCTATACATTAGGAAATCCGTTTATTTGGACGATGCGCGCAGTACTTAATCTGGCAGTATTGATTTTTTACCTGCTTTTTTTCAAGGAGAAAATGTTTAGAATGTATAAGGAGATAAGAAGCGGATACAGGATGATCAGCGCTATTTCCATTATGTGCTATTTTATACAGTCCCTCTTTTGGTTCTATAATATGAAATTGAACAGGCGTGAATTATTTTTTGATGTGCTGCTTTTAGCATCTTGTGGTTTTACCGTGGCTGTGTATGTGATGATATTCTGGTATATGGCACAGTCAGAACGCACCAATCGTATGAAGCAGCTGCAGGCGAATGAAAAGTTCCTGCAGGCACAGGTTGATTCTTACAAAAAGATGGGTGAGAGTGCCAGACAGACAAGGCATGATTTCAAGCATCATAGTATGGTAGTAGCAGAGTATGCAAAGAACAAGGATTATCAGGCAATACTGTCCTATCTGTCGGAGTATAATGAAAAGGAATATAAGAAATACCACGAGACTTTCTGTAAGAACCATGCCGCAGATACGGTACTGTCCGCTTATGCCAGTAGATGTGAGCATAGCGGAATAGAGATTAACGCGGATGTCTGGCTGGAGGAAAACGAGAGGGTTTCAGATTATGACTTGGTAACTATTCTTGCAAATATATTAGAGAATGCAGTAAATGGCTGTATGGAGACGGAAGAAAAGCGGAGGGTTGAAATAACCATAGAAGAAAAAGGCAGTAAGTTGGTCATAATATGCAAAAATACCTGTGCTTCTGATATCATGTTTGAGAACGGCATTCCCAGAAACAGGGAGCGAGAAGGTATAGGAGTGGAGAGCATATTAAGCACTGCTGCAAAGTATGGCGGCGTGGTGGACTTTTCCGCATCTGATGGCATTTTTGTCTGCCAGGTGATTCTGAGTAACAGAAAAAGTAAGAAAAAATAAATTTTCAAGTCAGTTAGTATTTATTGAAAATGGTTTACATAACACAAAAATATGCAGTTCGTTCCCTCAAAATTGCGGTTCGTTCCTAAAGGGTTGCCTAAAAAAATAAATATTGATACAATCAACACGATATCACAAGTTAAAAGTCGGTAACAGAATTTAATCTAAAATAGCTATTACCTAACCCTTTTTATATTGAAGATACTAGCGGTACCCCCAATACCGGTAGTTTCTGACTGAAACGAATGGTTACTTAAAGAGTGCCATTCGTTTTTTTTTATATATATTTAACGATTATCAATATCTAAGAAACTATCCTAAAAGGCAAAACTATGGTACAATAGCAGATAATAATTGTACAATAGTATGTATGAAAAGTTATGAATGGATGGACGGTAGATAAGAAAATGAAAGAACAATTTGTAGAGGGCTTAAAAGATGGTATTCCGATTGCGCTTGGTTATTTGTCTGTAAGTTTTAGTGTCGGAATTATGGTGCTTGCATCGGGTATGAATGCTTTTCAGGGAGCTTTAATGAGCTTTAGCAATATGACCAGCGCAGGTCAGTTTGCAGGGATTGCGGTAATCGCTTCGGGCGGAACTTTGTTAGAACTAATATTGACTCAACTGGTCATCAATCTGCGATATGCGCTTATGAGTCTGTCATTGTCACAAAAGCTGCCGGAGGATATATCGCTTTGGAAACGCATGGTGATAGCCTTTGCAAATACGGATGAAATTTTTGCGGTGGCGATGGGCCATGCAAAAACTCTGACATTTCCATATATGATAGGACTGCAGTGCCTGCCTATTCTTGGTTGGACCAGCGGCACGGTGTTGGGAGCTGTTGCGGGTCAAGTGCTGCCAACGGCTATTGGCAGTGCGTTAAGTGTGGCGCTGTATGGCATGTTTATTGCAGTAGTTGTGCCGGTAGCAGCCAAAATACGTCCGGTGCTGTGTATAGCAGCTATTGCAGCCTTTTTGAGTTGTATTATTTATTATATCCCATTGTTTTCAGGTATTTCTACGGGTATGTCAATTATTATCTGTACAATTCTGGCTTCAGTGATTGGGGCGCTTATTTTCCCGGTTCCACAAGAGTCTGAAAAAATGGAGGAATGATACTATGATTTATTTGTATATTTTGGCCATGGCGCTGGTAACTTATCTTATCCGAATGATTCCATTGACGGTTTTTCGTAAAAAAATTACCAGTCAGTTTATCTGTTCCTTTTTATATTATGTTCCCTATGCCTGTCTGACTGCTATGACCATACCGGCAGTTTTTTATGCGACTAACAGTCTGTTAAGTGCGCTTGCCGGCGTAACAGTGGCGGTCATACTCGCCTTCAGCCGTAGAAATCTGGTTACTGTGGCAGCAGGAGCCTGTCTGGCAGTTTTTATTGTGGAGCAGTTTATGCTGTGATAAAGTAAACGATATGATAATATTGTATATCATTTATATAAAAAGAAATACTATTTTTGAACTCAAATGTATGTTATAATTATAATAGATAATACCGATATATGGTATATATAAATATGAAACAGCATTGCTAATTCATGCGGGAGGGTTAGGATGAAAGAGAAGAGTAGAGTGTTTGGCAATAACCTGCGATTCTACTTGGGAAAAAAGGGAATGCAGCCTAAAGAGTTTGCTGAGAAACTTGGATATCCTGAATATGAAGTTCAGAAAATGATGGATGCAAGACTCTTTCTTGATAGACAGGAGCAGGAACAGATTGCGGAAGCATTGGATTTGCCGTTAGATACATTATATCAGGCTCTTGAGGATCAACTCTATGAGAATGCAGGATGTTTTGAATGTAGAGGAGAATTTTCGACTTCTGAAAATAAAAAAATTATTTTGGATTTGTTTGATGTTTATTGTGATGTGCAGGAAGTTTTAGTAGAAGAAGGATTGAAGCCATCTACTTAGGTAGATGGCTTTTTTCAAGGAGGGAATTAAATGATTGGCAAAAATAATACAGTAGTTTCGATAATTAAGGAATTTATTAATTCCAAAAAAGATGAAAAAGGAATTGTGAATGAGATTATTCGAGATGATGTATTTAGTATATTAGCTGCAGAATGCGTTGTTTTGTATTATGCATTGAATGATAAAGAAGTTGAAGGCTGTCATGTTATAAAACCTGTAAATGGTAAGATGGAGCAATTTGTTTTTATTAATACTACAAAAGCAGTACAGGAACAGACATGGACGGCAGCCCATGAACTTGGACATGTATGGAAAGTAGATTCTTATGTAAAAAATAAATTGAAACAAAATGATTTGGATTCCGAAGATTTGGTGAATCGTTTTGCCGCAGAGTTACTGCTTCCGGAAGATATTTTTAAAAAGGAAGTAGATGATAAGTTGATAGAGTACGACTATAAAGGGCCCCAAATATCTGCAGAAATGATGGTTCGTTTAGTAACATACTTGATGAACTATTTTTGTACACCGTATAAAGCTATCATTCGAAGATTTATTGAATTGAGCTACATTGAAGAATGTGCAGAGAAACAATTTTTGCAAGGATTCGAGAATGAGAACGATCTTTATAAGCGCTTGATTGTTGAAAATCAGTATACAAGACTGGAAACCGTAAATAAGGCTTATTCTATGGGAAGCATAGAGCAGGATATAAACATATTGGAAAGGAACGGAGTGTATTCTGACAATAAAGTGGCCCGCCTTAGAGAAATGTTTCATATAGAAAGAACAGAGGTGAAAGAAGAACGCTATAACTTTGGGGGCTAAAATATGGACGAGCAGATAAAGGTAGTGATAGACGCAGATTTTTTTCGTAATATTACAGAATATGAGCATGGATTAAAACTGTTTTTTAAAGTAATGGATGATTTGGATATGGAACCTGTTATGCATGAGTTCGTAGCCAATGTTGAATTAAAGAATAATGTATATTTACAGCAATTAAAAGATGAATGTAAAATTTCAATTATTTCTTATGAAGATTATCTTAAAGAAGAAGATGAGTCTGAATATAAAGAATATTTTCTTAGGGCTTTTGAACGAATAAATCGCTTTGATTTTCCAGGAAAAGATATATATGAGTATCAAGAACGGGATGAAAGTCTTGGGGAGATACGTTCGCTTTATATGGCAAGAAAATTGGGATACATATATTTTATGTCTGATGATGCGGATGCGAAAGTATTGGCTAGAAATTTCTTTTCTAGTAAAAAAGCTGTAGATGTTAAATCTTTATATGAGGCTCTAATCATGTGTAAAGAAAGAAATACAGAACTTAAGTGGAAAGATATAAATCCTACGGTAACTAATTCAATGAATAAAAGGCAGGATAGGATAAAAGCTTTAAAGGCGTTATATAGTGGAGATAGTAATTAGTGTAAATAAACGAATTAAGAGATGGAAAGTGTAAATGTTATATATACCTGACAAGATAAAAAGGGAACTTCAAAATGAAGCATATGAGGTCGATAGTATCGGGAAGTCGGGAGGCAGCATTTTTCTTTTTGCAGATAAAGTATTAAAGATACAAGATAATTCCGATGAAGCAAATCATGAAGTGCAAGCTATGCGCTGGCTTGAGGGAAAAATATCAGTGCCGAAGATAATCGCACATGAGTGTAGCGAAGATAAAAGCTATCTACTTATGACACACGTGTCAGGTAAAATGGCTTGTAGTGAAGAATATTTAAATAATCCCGCAAAGCTTACGACCTTGCTCGCCCACGCAATGAAAGAATTATGGCGAATTGATATTTCGGATTGCCCGCTTGATTGTTCTTTGGACAGAAAGCTTGAAGCAGCACAATTTCGTGTAAAAAACAACTTAGTAGATATGGAAGATGTTGAGCCGGATACATTTGGTCCAAATGGATTTGAAGACCCTGAAGCTTTGCTTCAATGGCTGGTAGATAATAGACCGGCTGAAGAGTTGGTTTTATCGCACGGGGATTTTTGTCTGCCCAATATTTATATTAACAAGGATGAGAAAATTAGTTTTATCGATCTTGGAAGAACGGGTGTGGCTGACAAGTGGCAGGATATAGCGTTGTGTTATCGAAGTTTAAAGTATAATTATGATGGAAAATATGGCGGCAAAGCATATTCGGGATATGATCCGGATATGCTTTTTGAAAAATTAGGTATTGCTCCGGATTGGAAGAAAATACGCTATTATAATTTGTTGGATGAATTGTTTTGATATAAAATTAAATCTACTCATCTTTTCTGTGATAGGATATAATAATATCAGTTAGAAAGGACAATAGGTGTTCCTATGAGTGAGAGACTGCTTGATTTATTGTTGTAAGAAAAGAGAATATAGTTAAAGGGCGGACTTTATCACAAGACGCAGGTGAGCCTTGCTTATAATTCGAATCGTATAGAAGGAAGTCGTTTGACAGAAGAACAGACCAGATATATTTATGAAACTAATACGATATTGAATGATGGCGAGGAACCTCTAAAAGTGGATGACATTCTTGAAACGGTCAGTTTGAAAGTATACACCCATTCCAGGATGGAAATGGCAGGGTTGGACGTATCATTATGTTCAAAGAGTGCTTAAAATATGATATTATACCGTTTATTATTGATGAACAACATAAATTATATTATTACAGGGGATTGAAAGAGTACGGAACAGAAAAGGATTATCTGCTTGATACCTGCAGGTCAGCCCAGGATGCCTATGAAAGTTTTATAAAATATTTTTTCCCGGAGTAAGAATCCTCATGAAAAAGTTGTAAGAGCATTAAAAAGAAACTTTATTGATGAGGGGATTCTATTGTAAGAAAGGAGCATTAAATGGAAATTATAAAAATCAACGAAACCACATGGAGAATTGAAGAAGAAGGCGTGCGCTTCTTTTTACTGGCAGGAAAGAAAAAAGCATTACTCATTGACAGCGGTATGCAGATACATAATGCAAAAGAGATTGCACAGGGACTTGTTAATCTTCCAATAGAACTATTGAACACACATGGAGATATAGATCACGTAGGAAGTAATGATGAATTTGAATCTTTTTATATGAATCCTGCCGAAGCTTCCAATTATTATAATACGCAGAAAAAGACAGGAACAATTATTCCTGTTACCGATGGTGATATCATTGACCTCGGCGACCGTGAGTTGGAAATCATAACACTTCCCGGTCATACACCCGGCAGTATAGCTGCGCTGGATAAAAAGAATCGAGTGCTTATCAGCGGAGATCCGATTCAGGATGGGAATATTTTCATGTTTGGTGTTCAGCGTGAAATGCATGCGTATCTTCTAAGTCTTGAAAAGCTGAAAAAGTATTTAGATAAATTTGATACGATTTATCCTTCTCATGGTTCATTCCCTGTTACACCGGAAATAATTGACTCTCTACATGAAGGAGCAACACGCATTTTAGCAGGCGAAGTAGAGGGAAGTGATGCGGAATTCCATGGAATAAAAATAAAAAGATACGATGTGGGAGTTGCAGGATTTTTGTGTGATTATAAATAAACAGATTGCTCGTCGAGTACGCAGTATTATGGCTGGATTGGAGATTTTAGTAGATGAACAAAGAGTGGTCAGAGCTCAATAAAACAATGCAATCTCAAATTAAAAAAGAAGAGTCATTTTCTGAGGGAATTGAAACACTTTTAAAATTAAGACAAGATTTATTTGATGAGTTGTACAAGCTAAAAAAAGAATTAACAAGAGAAGATTTTAATGCAATCCCATTTATAAATGCAAATGGCTATCACAATAAAACGATTGCCTATTCAATATGGCATATTTTTCGTATTGAAGATATTGTTGCTCATTCATTGGTGAAAGGGGATGAGCAGATATTTTTTTCTGAAAATTATTCTAAGCGCACAGGTTCTCCAATTATTACAACGGGAAATGAACTTGTAAAAGAACAAATTTCGGAGTTTTCAAAGTTGTTGGATTTGGAAGAATTGTATGCGTATGTTTCCGACGTAAAGAACAGTACAGATGAAATATTAAAAGAGTTGAAGTACACTAATATTAAACGAAAAATGACAAATAAAGATAAGGATTATCTAAAGTCTTTATCAGTTGTAAGCACGAACGATAATGCCTATTGGCTTATTGATTATTGGTGCGGGAAAGATGTTCGAGGGTTAATTCAAATGCCGTTTTCCAGACATTGGATAATGCACGTTGAAGCAATACTTAGAATTAAAAATAAAATACATCCAAATTGACAACGGAGTGATTTCATATGAAAATTATTCTCTCTCCCGCCAAGAAAATGAATACAGATTTGGATACGCTTGACTATATAGATTTACCTGAGCACTTATCTCAAACAAAAGAAATCCTTCATTGGCTTCAATCGAAGTCATATGGTGAACTGAAAACATTGTGGTGCTGTAATGACCAAATTGCAGAGCTAAATTTTAGGCGCCTGAGTAATATGGACCTTCATAATCAATTGACACCGGCCATTCTGTCATATGAGGGAATTGCTTTTCAATATATGGCCCCTGCAGTGTTTGAATATTCACAGTTTGATTATGTACAACAGCATTTGCGTATATTATCAGCTTTTTATGGAGTATTAAAACCAATGGATGGCGTGATACCGTACCGATTAGAAATGAACGCAAAAGCGTCGATAAATGGATGTAAAAATTTATATGATTTGTGGGGAAGAAAAATCTATGATTCAGTCAGGGATGAAGATGGAATTATCATTAATCTTGCATCCAAGGAATATTCCAGGTGTGTTGAAAAATATTTGACTCCGGAAGATACATATATAACTGTCACATTCTGTGAAGTATCAGGTAATAAGCTGGTAACCAAGGGAACCTATGCCAAAATGGCAAGGGGCGAAATGGTACGATATATGGCGGAGAGACAGATAGAAGAACCGACCGAAATAAAGACTTTTAATCGATTGGGATACGTATATCGGGATGAGTTGTCCACAGACTTAGAGTATGTGTTTGAGAGAGTAAGTAAGGAGGTTTTCCCAAGATGAGGCTGGATTTAACAGATATGCTATATTCCCTATCCTTTGCATTGGACAAGGTAGAAACAGAGATACTCGGACTTGGTACAGGACATGGCAAACGTGTTGCCTGCCTTTCTTTTATGCTGGGAAAAGAAGCGGGATTTAGGGAAGAAGAATTGCGGGATTTTGTCGGTTGCTGTATCCTTCATGATAATGCGTTAACGGAGTTTATACATGAAGAATTGTTAAAAAGTTCTGATGCAAAAGATGTCTCAGATCTGCCTTCCGATATGATTAACATAGATTCTATGACAATGCAAAACCGTCATAGCATAATCGGAGAGCAGAATATAAAATTAATGCCGTTTCGCACAGATGTAAAAAATATTATTCTCTATCATCATGAGAACGCTGACGGAACAGGCGCAATGGGAAAAACGGCTTCTGAGACCGGACTGAAAGCCCAAATCCTGCATTTGGCTGATATGGTGGATATGACAACTGATATTACTACTCTGACAGAAATTGAATTTGAGGACCTTTCCACATGGGTACAAAATAGGTCAGGAAAAATGTTTTCTGAAGCAGCAGTACAACTTTTCCAAAAAGCAGTGAACTTTGACAAAATAAGATACTTACAGGAAAAGGGTGAGCTCGCTTATTTGAATAAGGAATTACAAACAATAGTCTGCGATTATTCCGATGAAGAAATCCACAATATTGCCGGATTGTTTGCAAAAATTGTCGATTATAAATCCGAATTTACTCAGGCGCATTCCCTTGGGGTTGCGTCCAAAGCAGAGCAGATGGCACGTTACTATGGCTTTGAATCTGAAAAAGTAATTCGCTATTATTTTGCAGGCGCAATGCATGACATTGGCAAATTAGTTGTCTCAAATGATATTTTGGAAAAGCCGGGAAAGCTTACGTCTGATGAATATACGGAAATGAAAAACCATGCAAGTGCAACATATTACATTTTGAGCAAGGTAAAGGAAATACCGGATATTATAGAATGGTCTTCCAATCACCATGAAAAACTAAACGGTTTGGGATATCCAAGAGGTCTGTCAGCAGATAATTTAAGTTTCGAAGAACGATTGATGGCGTGTATTGATATTTACCAGGCATTAACGGAGAAACGTCCATATAAAGACGGAATGACACACGAAAAAACAATTTCAATTATGCTTGATATGGTGGATAAAGGTGAGATTGATGGAAATATTGTGCGGGACATGGACAAGGTCATGAGTAATGTGTAACCTGAGTTAAAAACTATTATGATGCAAAAATGATGCAAATTTGATGTGACTTCGATACAAAAATGATGATTTTATGATGCAGTGCTTGTGTAATCTTATAATATTAGTATTACATAAGAAGTTTTTGAGGAGGAAAATTTTAATGAACATTTACGATTCGATCAAGTCATGCGTTAAATTTGTTTTATTGTTTGTGCTTATTATCGTGGGCACAGCCTGTTCAGCCAATGAAGAACAGCAGTTGTCAGGTTCTTCTTTAGAAGATCAGGCAGATTTATATGAAGAAGATCCCGTAGACGCAAAAGATTCGATAAATATATCAACAGAAGATAATGTGGCAGAAAGTGTCGATATAGATACCTTTATAAAGCTTCCGATCCGTGAAATATCTATAGACATTACAAACGACGGTACTGATGATATGGTAACTGTTTATCTGTTTGGTGATGCAGATGATGATATTTTAAAAGCAGAAGAACTGGTATCAAACGAAGCGCGTTCAATTCAGGTTGTTGTACAGGATGGTGTCACGGAAGAAATATTATATGACCGTACGTTTTCAGGCGCTCATGTTGGCGAAGGCCAGATGTCACTGGTAACGGACGGGGATGAATGGTACTTGCTTGAAAGCGCTTGTTATGAGCAGATGGGATATGCTGATTATGCAGCAGAGGTTTTTAACTGGAAAGATGGGAAAAAAATCATTGTGGATGAATTCAATGTACAGTTTTTGTTTTCACTGGATGCGGTAACCCGTGAATTTAGAAACGGTCAAGAGATTGTGTCGAGAGAGGATGTTATTCCAGATTTTAAAGAATTTATTGAAAATTGGAACGAGGATTCCAGACTCTTAGCAGCATCAGATATTATGAATTCTGTAAATAATAAAAAAAGTGTCTTTGTCAGTACGGATAAAAAGGAATATACCATGGATGATTTCTATAAAACAATCTGGGAGCGTACTTTATCTAAATATACAACAGGCTATTTTGATGAGTTGATGGGGTATTCAGGATATTACATTTATATGTGGTCATTTCCTAATATCCATGGATTTTATTTTTCGGATGAAGGCGAACTGCTGGCAGAAACCTGGGGCTCCGGTAAAGATGGCGACTTCATTATTGATCTGAATGGGGATGGCGTGTCGGAATTGTTGAGTAACCTTATGTGGACTGGGGATGGGGTCACGAAAACCGGTATTTATTATAAAAAGGGTTCTCAGATTCAGTTTGGCTATGCAGATGACATATTCGATGTTGAATATGATAATATAGGTGTTACTTCTGAATATTCTTATTATATCCCTGAAGAAAAAGTAGTTGAGATCTTTTACTGGCGTAGCGATAAAGATGATTTTGAAAGTAAAAAGTATCAGATAGATTTGGAAAAGATAGAGTTTTCGGAGTTTGAGCCTTCCTATGGTTACACTAATGGTTCCTATTAGGAAAAATTTTAAAATATGAGTCTATAGCCTAAGATAAGGACATAAACATTATGTTATTACTATTTGATTTAGATGGTACTCTTTTAAAAACAGATAAGACAATTTCATATAAAACAATTGAGGCTATTGATAGATGTAAGGAGACAGGTCATTTAATAGGCATTTCAACAGCACGAAGCGAAAGCAATTCAGAAAAATTTCTTACACAGGTAAAACCTGATCTTATAATATCCAGTGGCGGCGCAATTGTGCGATTTCGAGGAAATATCATATATGAAGCAGGATTTACAAAAGAAGAAACCAAAAAGATTATTGAAACTGCACTTTACATAGGCGGCGAGGAACGGGAAATTACAGTGGATACTATTGATGCCCACTATTGGAATTATAAAATATTACCGGCAGAGCAGGATGCAAGCTGGGGAGAAACCGTTTATACGAATTATAAAAATTTTGCGTATTCCGCATTAAAAATATGTGTGCAGTTACCCAACGATTTCTATGCAGAGGAAATCGCAAAGTCAGTTGATGATTGTAATCATATTCGATTTTCTGACGGAGAGTGGTATAAATTCAGTAAAGCACAGGCGACAAAGGGAATGGCATTAACAAACATTATTAAAAAAATTAATTGTTCTCTTGAGGACATAACCGCATTTGGAGATGATTACTCAGATATTGGAATGCTGAAGATGTGCGGAAAAGGCATTGCAATGGGAAATGCAATAGATGAAGTTAAAGAAATCGCCGACGAGGTTATTGGCACTAATGATGATGATGGAATATCGGAGTGGTTGGAGAAAAGAATATTAAATGTGTAGTGAATATAAGAATTGGAGTGTAAATAAATTATGATTCGTGAAATTACAGAAAAAGATTTTGAGGGATTAATGCAACTGTATATGCAGTTGCACAATAACCTTATGCCGGAACAAACAGAAGAAATTATGTCTATATGGAATAAAATATTAAATGATAAAGACCATCATATTATCGTGGCTGAGGAAGACGGAAAAATTGTTTCGTCATGTGTATGCGTAATCATACCGAATTTAACACATAATCAACAACCCTATGCATTTATAGAGAACGTAATTACAGATGAAAATTATCGTGGCAAGGGACTTGCAACAGCCTGCCTTGATTATGCAAAGAAAATAGCAGAAGATGAGAACTGTTATAAACTTATGCTGCTTACCGGCTCCAAGAAAGATAGCACATTAAATTTTTACAGACAAGCCGGTTATAACAGTGAGGATAAGACTGCATTTATACAGTGGATATGATGTTTTAGGATACAAAACAATACGCTATCTTATGATGTAGATAATAAATGGAACAAAAATGCATAGAGTGATTATACAGAAGGCGATAAATTATGAACCGAAACAAAACCCTATATGTAACAGATTTAGACGGAACACTGCTCAATACAAAAGACACAATCAATCCTAAAAGCATCCAAATAATTAATGAGCTTGTGGCAGGTGGAATGTTATTTACATATGCAACCGCCAGGTCATTGGTTTCTGCAACTGTAGTAACAGAAGGACTAACCACAGACATCCCGGTCATTGCATATAATGGTGCATTAATTATACATCCAAAAACAGGAGAAGTTTTATCATCCTTATCTTTTACAAAAGAAGAAGCAGAATTTGTCCAAAAAAATCTCGAACATCACCATATCAGTCCCTTAGTATATTCCTACATAGAACAGATTGAAAAAGTATCATGGAACACAACGAAAGAGAACGAAGGTATTAAAAGATATCTTTCCAAGCGCAAAGGCGATAAGAGACGCAGGCCATTAGCAAATGAGGCAGGTTTGTATGATGGTGATGCATTTTATTACAGCTGCATCGGTGAAAAAGAAGAGTTGATTCCCATATACAATATTTTCTCAAAAGATGACAGATTCAGATGTACGCTCCAGCAGGAAATATATCAGTCTGAATACTGGTGTGAAATCATGCCCAAGAAAGCAAGCAAAGCTGAAGCAATTAAGACCATGAAGGAATTATGGAAATGTGACAGAGTAGTCTCATTTGGAGATGCCATTAACGATATTCCGATGTTTGAAATATCAGATGAATGCTATGCAGTAGAAAATGCCGTGCCGGAATTAAAGGAACTGGCAACAGGAGTTGTTGAAAGCAATGACAATGATGGTGTAGCAAAGTGGTTGTTACAAAATGTAAATTGAATTTTTATGTGTTTGTGCTAAAATAGTAACAGCAAGAGGAGGAGATAAATTGAATCAATCATTAATTATAAAAAATATAAAATCAATCTCTCTTATGCTGTTTGTAATCGGCGTTATGTTTGTGTTGCATGCAAGTGACAATACTACGAATATAATTGTAAATGCATCTGAATATGATCAAAGTGTCAATTCTGTTCAAAGTGCAGATTCTAATCAAAACACTGATTCTAATCAAACCACCGACTCAGTCCAACCATCCAATAACGATAATGTCCGCATCGAATATAATGAGTACCTTCAACGTCTTGACTCCATAACATCAATCACGGATATTTCAACGAACGGTTTTAGAATTATTTCAAATCAGATTTTTCCCATAGAATTGGCAAGATATGGCGAAGTGTCACTTATTCCCGCATTTGAAAGAAAATACAACCGCTTGGCGCTCTTTTTTGCAGATGAAAATGAGAAAGTTATCTACAAAACGGAACAGCTTGAAGCCAACCATCGTGTGGCAGGGCAGATGAAACAGCCGGCCTGTGATATTGCGGCGGTCTCATTCCGAGATCTGGACCAGGACGGACGCATGGACATCATACTGATTACTGCCTGTGCTGATGAAAGCGGATACTATGGCGGAGCAACTTATAAGCTGGGTGATGTACTTTTTCAAAAAAAGAATGACACCGGTTTTTACCGCGACTATCGTATTGCCGATAAAATAAACCGGTTCGGAATGAGCAAAAGTGCTGAAATGATAACCGCATTTGTAAGGGATGACCGTTCTACCGAATTTTTATATACGGCCACTACCCTGAGAGAACTGCAGTCGCATGGTTTGTATATTATTACCGACCAATGCTATTTCAGAGATTTTGAAAAACTTGGCAGACTGCAGGTAGTGCCGGGAACATATCGCATATCTAACTATGATGTTTTTATGATTTTCCTTGTTAATGAACAGGGTAATATTGTATCCAGCTTACAGCCTATGGGTGACTATGATAATCTTTATGCATTAAAGGGCATTCAGTGCCGCGACATTGACGGTGATAGTTTAAAAGATATTGTGATACTGGCAAGATACAGTTATGAAGGTGAAGAAGGTCAACTTGTGGTTGAAAGCGATTACTCGATTTACTATCAGAGAACCGGAGGATTTTCAGCTGACACCGATATAAAAAATGTATATAAATGCGGTGATGATGATACCATGGAACTGCTGGTAGAAAAAGCCCGCGCTTATTGGGGCTGGCAGTCCACGAGCGAAGTTAGCCAAAACTAACCAAACACAGATTCATACAGAGAAAGGAACGCATATACTAGGATGATTAATATACTTATTGTAGATGATGAAAAGCCGATTTGCGACTTGATAGATTTAAACCTGTCCTCGGCAGGTTATAGTTGTACTTCTGTACAGGATGGCTTAGAGGCAATAGATAAAATAGAGCAGGACACCTATGATTTAATCCTTCTCGATATCATGCTTCCCGGAGCGGATGGCTATGACATAATGGAATATATTCGCCCTCTTGGAGTACCGGTTATTTTTATAACAGCAAAGCATGAGGTGAAGGACAGGGTAAAAGGGTTAAAACTTGGAGCAGATGATTATCTGGTGAAACCTTTTGATGTGGTTGAACTGGTTGCGCGGGTAGAGGCAGTGCTTAGGCGCTATAATAAAGCTGAACAGAAACTGACTGCCGGGGATGTAACGGTTGATGTGGAAGCTCACAGAGTCACCAAAGCAGGTAGACCGATAGAGCTTACCAATAAAGAGTTTGGACTTCTTGTGCTTTTTATTAAAAATATAAATGTGGCATTGTTTAGAGAAACCCTGTATGAAAAAGTCTGGGAGGAAGAATATTTCGGTGACAGCCGGACTCTGGATTTGCATGTACAGCGTTTGCGTAGAAAACTTGGCTGGGAACATAATCTTGTGGCGGTATATAAAGTCGGCTATCGTTTGGAAGTATAAATGTTGAGATATACAAACGTTAAAACGCCTAAGCGCATTCGTTTTAGCGACTAAGAGGTATAACGATGAAATTTTCTTTTAAAATCCTGCTGAGCATGATTATCGTAATGGCACTTTCCCTGGGCTTCAGCGGATACTATTTTGTAAATTATGTATTTGAGACTTCGCTGGAAAGAGAAGTGGGACAGGCACTGGACGAGAACAGTATCTTAAGCTTTGCGTTTGAAACTGCTGCGCTCAGCGTTCCTGCCAAGTACAGTGTAATGCCCGATACAACCGTGGAGGAAATTGCCTCTAATCTGGAAAAGAGCGGTCAGGGCAGCGGAAGACTGCTTCGCATTTCCGGTGAGGAGAAAAATATTCTGTATGCCAGTGACGGTTTTGACATTAACGATGAGCTGCTTGCACAGACTGATGAAAGTGTAAAAACTTATCAGGTAGTACAGTCGGAAGATAAATATTACATACATACAGGTACTGCGGTAACCGCATTAAACAGGGTGTTGTATCTGGAGACTATGAGGGATGTATCGGATGTCTTCAGAGAACGTACTATGGGATTTTCTCTGTACCGCAGAGTAATGTTTATTATGTTGGTTGCCGGTACGGTGATAATGCATTTTATTTCTTCATTCTTGACTAAGCCTGTCCGTCTTTTAACTAAGGCTACAAAACGTATGTCGGCGGGAGATTATTCCTACCGTGCAAAGCAGGTTAGTCAAGACGAACTCGGACAGCTGACCAGTGACTTTAACAGTATGGCAGAAACTCTTGAGCAGAATATTGAAAAACTTGAGGAAGAAATTAAGGCAAGAGAAGAGTTTATGGGTGATTTTGCGCATGAGCTTAAAACCCCTTTGACCGCTATAATAGGATATGCGGATATGCTCCGCTCTCATAAACTGGATGAGGAACAGAGCCTTATGTCTGCAAACTATATTTATACCGAGGGAAAGCGTCTTGAAGCAATGTCTTTTCGTCTGCTTGACATTATTGTTGCCGGCAAAAAAGAAGCGCATTTACAGACCACTTCCGTTGAAGCATTCTTTGAGTATCTGAAAGATATGTATACCGCAAACCCTGATATGAAATTTTCTTTCCAATATGAGCAGGGTGAAGTTACTGTCGAGGTAAATTTGATTAAGACAGTTCTTGTTAACCTTATTGATAATGCATGTAAAGCATCGGAAAAAGGTTCTAAGATTGAAGTAAACGGATATTCACTTGAAGAAGGTTATCGCTTTTCGGTCAAAGATTATGGTATCGGTATTCCAGAGGAGGAACAACGCAAGATAACCAAAGCATTCTATATGGTGGACAAGTCCCGTGCAAGAAGCCATAACGGTGCAGGCCTTGGACTTGCACTGTGCGTGGAAATACTTAAGATACATGACAGCGAACTCGAAATAGAGAGTGAGACAGGAAAGGGTTCCTGTTTCAGCTTCGTTATAAAGAATGATGCACAGCAGGATAGTATAAGTGAAAAGGAGGAAACAAAAGATGAAGTTTGATAAAAGAGTAATAATCTTTCTTCTTTTTGCGGTCTTTTCACTTATCATATCCATCTGGGGACCTGAAGCGTTAGCCAGATATCAGGACCGGGGAACGCTGAATAAAATCCAGGCACAGACTGTCGAAACGGCAGGAGAGGGCTACAGCTATAAGCTTAATGCAAATGAAAAACTTTATATACTTTCCAGATGCTTAAGCTCACAGACATTTCCGGAAACTGAACAGAATGCAATGACTCATACGGACGATTCCGTGATGTATCAGGATTTGGAAGGCTCCTATGCTTTTATCGCAAACTACAGAAGTCCTTCTGAACAGGAAATAACTAATGAGCAGATATATGAAACCTGTAACAACGGGATTGAATTTTTAAAAGAAGCAGGAATACTGCCACAAGAAGTAAAAGAGGTTGCACCCGCTTCATATGAAGCCACTCTCTATTCCGCTATTGATATTCTGGAACCCAGAAATAATATAGCTGTCTGGAAGCTCAGCCTGTCCAACAGCCATGTCAATGCCGACAAGGGGAACCGTCTTATGGATGCCTATATAGGCGCTGAGGATGGAAAAATATATGAATTTTATGCCAGAACTTCGCTTGTGTGGGAAGATATTGATACGGATGCAATGGTGGAAGCCTGGAGCCAATACATGGGTCTTGGAACTCCGACTCCATACGAATCGGATAATCCGCTGCTTGAAACCACACCATATTTTAAAAAGTATGTCTTTTCAGGTATGGGTGAAGGAAGGACGATAGTGACGGTTGGATTTTATGAAGGTATAAATGAATTGTTTATCAAAATTTCGTAAAAAAATAAATGATGCAAATTTGATGCAAAAATGATGTGACTTTGATACAAAAATGATGATTTTATGATGCAGCTCTTGTGTAATCTTGTACTAAAGAGAAAACATGAGGGCTGTATTGGTTTATGATGACGAACTCGGAAAATATACCGCATAGGAGGAGAAGTAATGTACGCAGACGGAACATATATGACATCGTATAGTCGTGATTATATTAGAAAGGAAAAAAGAATTAAAACAAGCAGGCGTATTATGGCGGCTGCCATGGCGATGTGTATAACAGGTGCGGTTTTGTTAACATCATTAAAAATAGTAATCGGTGAAATTATTATAACCGGAAGTACGTTGTCAATAAAAAGTAATGCCGTAGCAATATCGTGTACCTCCTCATATGATACAACTGCCGAAAGTATAACCTTTGAAAATATTGTAAATAAAAAGGTAATGGATATAGCGGCGATGATAGAAGAAGCGAGACCTCCGGTTGTTTTTCTTGATGCCGGACATGGCGGCGAGGATGGCGGATGTGTGAGCGGAAAAGTATTGGAGAAAAACGTCAACCTTGAAATTGCAAAACTTGTTAAAGCACGTCTGGAAAATTTAGGCTATAAAGTTATAATGTCAAGAGAAGATGATACATTTGTAAGTAAGGAAGATAGAGTAGAAGCTGCCAACAGTGCCAAAGCAGATATCTATGTAAGCATACACCAGAACTTTTCAAAGGATTCCAATGTAAAAGGTATGGAAGTATGGTATGACGGAATCGATACAAAGCGTGATAATAAAAGGCTTGCACAGCTGATCAGACAGCAGACGATTAAGACTACGGAAAGTGTGGAAAGAGAACTCAGAGGAAATGCCGATTTTTATGTAACCGGAAGTACGAACATGCCGGCCTGTCTTATAGAAACCGGATTTTTATCCAATGCCACAGAACGTGGGAATCTTACCGGCGAAGAATATCAGAATAAGATTGCAGACGGAATAGCAAATGGGATTGAATATTATTTTAATCCAAAAACAATGTACCTTACATTTGATGATGGTCCTTCCGAAGAAAACACCGAAAAAATTCTGGATACCCTGAGAGAGAGAGGAATCAAGGCAACCTTTTTCCTGATAGGGGAAAATGTAAGGAAGTATCCCGATGTGGCACGTCGCATTGTAGCAGAAGGCCACACCATAGGAATACATAGCGATATCCATAATTACGATGTTATATATAAAAGTGCGGATGCTTTTATAAGTGATTTTGAGAATGCACATAAGACCGTCTATGAAGTAACGGGAGTAGATACCAAACTATTCCGCTTTCCGGGTGGAAGCATCAACGATTACAATAAAAATGTCAGAGCTGAAATAATAGAAGAAATGACCAAGCGCGGATATATATACTATGATTGGAACGCCAGTCTCGAAGATGCGGATATCAAAAAAGACATAAAGGTAAAAGAATTAATTGAAAACGGTGTAACATCTACTCTTGGACGCAATAAAGTAGTTATGTTGGCGCACGATGTTGTGGATAATACAAGCTTGTGTCTGGATAAACTCCTAGACAGTCTTCCGGAATATGAAATAAAGGCTATTGATGAAGATGTGATGCCGATACAGTTCTAACGGTAATTAACGGAATAACGTTCACACTTGCACGTCATGCAAAATCATGATATATTCTAATCAAAGCATATTTTCTATATACAGGGCAGCCATTCCTGGCAGTCCTGTATTCAAAAAGAACTTCTTAATGCCATCCGGCATTCTGCGTTACGAAAATCCATGCTTTTAATCCACATATTAATTAGAGCAGGGGTTTTCCAAATACTCCTGCGGACACACAGGAGGAATTGAATATGGTACATGACATTACATGGAAAGACTACTTTTCAGACAATGAGCGTTACGCTGACCTCATCAATGGATTGGGTTGTGGCGGAAGGAAGGTCGTAACAAAAGACGACCTTCAAGAACTTGACACGCAGACAGCTTTTGGGCGAGGATCCAAGTTTGTCAGAAAAATCAGTAGAATGACAACCGGACGGAAAATAAAGATTCGGGACATGCTAAGAAAAGTGGCATTTGGAGTAAACTTTGCTATTATTGGGATAGAAAATCAGGAAGTAACGGACTATGCTATTGTACTGAGAAATATGGCATATGATGTAGGAGAATATGAGAAGCAAGCTGCATTAATTCGTAAGGAAATAAGACGCAATCACAGAGGGCTGAGTAATGGAGAATACTTATATGGTTTCAGAAAAGACAGTAGACTGCACCCGGTAATAACCTTTATTCTGTACTCTGGACCGGAACCTTGGGACGGACCTGAAAAACTTCATGATATAATTGATTTCACCGATATACCTGATGAATTACGGGGAATGACATCGGATTATAAGATAAATGTGATTGAAATCCGTAAGTTGAAAGATACAAGTATATTCAAAACAGACATACGGCAGGTGTTTGATTTTATTAGATACGCTGATGATAAAAATAGACTTAAAGAGTTGGTAGATAAAGATGAGTACTATACGAACATGGAAGAAGACGCATATGATGTAGTGGCGAATTACACCAATGCAGAAGAGCTGATAGCAGCAAAAGAGAATTATGAGAGAGAGGATGGTAAGGTAGATATGTGTAAAGCGATAAAAGATTTGATAGCAGATGGAAGAGCAGAGGGTAGAAGCTGGGGTTTAGATGAAAAAACCAGAACCATAGTCCATAATATGCTCAAACGCAACATGTCCATACAGGATATCTGCGCAATAGCGGAATGCAGTGAAGAATTTGTAAAAGAAGTTTCAAAAACTTTATAAAAATATATTGTGCTTACATCTTATGCTTATGATAGCAGATGATTTCTTAATGTCATCATAATATACACTTCCAATATTTTCTTTGTAATTATTTCATAAAAAATCTCACTAAATATTGGTTAATAAAACAATAAAAACTTTCTTGATAAAACCACCATATTTTATTATACTGAAAATAGTACAACGCAACCGGTTGCGCAACTGTTGCGTAGGGCGTTTTTAATATACAGAATCTTGTTAAAAAATTAAAATTGGGAGGTATAAGATGAAGAAAACAATGAAACAGTTTTTCCAAAAAGGTCTTAGCGGAATTTTGTGCGCTGCAATGGTATTGACAAGTCTTTCAATACCGGAAATGACAGCATATGCGTCACAGACCGAGCTTACAGACGAAGTGGAAATGACTGCAGAAACTAATGAAGAGATTACGAATGAGTCTGATGCCGAAGGGTCAGGCTCTGTTGTGTCTGAAGATATTTCCGGTGATGAGGATAACGATGCCGGAACTTCGGATTCCAATTCAGATAAAGAAGATGCAGGCGATGCTGAAGGAGAAAGCGATACAGTTGGTGCTGCGGATAAGGTGGTTAAGTCTACAGATGTCGTAGGCGCTGCTGAAGTTGATAAGCTGGAGGCCGAGGTATCTGAGGATGGGGAAACCGATGATAATCTTTTGACGAATGGGGATTTTGAAACCATTGAAAATTATAACCCTACTAATTGGACTATTGATTGGAGCGGATGGCTTGGTGGTAATTATGGATCGTTTAACGCAAGATCGGACGGATATTTGGATTGGTGGGTAGCATCAGGAACAACAAATCAGAAAGTATCATTAAGCCAGTCCCTTTCTTATGTTACTGCAGGAAAATATACATTGTCAGCAGAGGTGGGAGGAGCACATGCGTCAGATGTGATATCTTTAACTGCAAAGAAGTCTGATGCTGATGCAGATACTGCGCCTTTGGCAGAAGTAGATCTTGGTGAAGGTAAGGGCTGGTGCAATTGGCAACAGGTTAAGACTGTTTTTGAAATAACAGAAGGAGATAATATAGATGATATAACCGTTTCGGTGGAGGGTTATCTGGGAGATACAGCGGCGGAAAACAGTCTACAGCTGTCAAATGTAAAACTCTCTATTGAAATGAACCTCGGTGTATTAAGAAGTTTGGTTGAAAAGGCAAAAACTTTAAATGAGAATGATTATACTACAGAATCTTGGAGTGATTTTAAAACAGCGTACCAAACTGCTACAGCATTATTGGAAGAGTTAAAAAATGAAGATAATGAATATACTAGTGAAAGCACTGATATAGCAGATGATTACTTAGCTTTGTTTAAAGCAATGAATAATCTGACAGAAGAAGAGGATGCAGTTACAGTAACTTTTAATTATTATGTTGAAGATACTGACGGTAAGGGCGTTGGAATTTATCAGTGGGGTGATAAGGTATCTTCCAGTGCTATTGCAGATTGGAGTATATGGGATAGTACGATATACGAAATGACTGAGACTAAGTATACGGGATGGTACACAATTGACCTTACATTTACTGGCGATGCAACTGATGATGCCAATTTCCAAGTAGTTGTTGAAGATCGGACGTCAAGTAGCTTATTTAAATGTGGAAGTTCGGATAATTCAGACTGGTATTCTAAATTTTTCAATGGTGATGAAACTACCTATGCGGTTAAGCAATTTGGAGATGACTACAAACTTTACGAAGGTGAGTCTGCTGTAACCACTGCTATGCGCAACGTCACATTATATGTATACCGTGACGATGGCATACCTGTTATTGGGGCAGCAGACACACTTAGAGCTGTAGATGATAGTGGAGAGATATCTAACCTGGAGGAAGATTTTTCTGAAGACTGGGGCAAGTTTTATGTTATGGAGGAAGACTCTCAGCCGAATTGGTATTACTTAACATTCAGCGTGCCTAGTAAACCGACTGACAAGCTATTTGAGTTATATGTAACAGCTGATGCAACTTCATCATACGGAACTTGGAAAGAGAAATTTATTGAAGGAAGTGGCGATGGTACAAACGTTACTCCTGTCTTTAGCGGCAAAATCTACTACAAAAACGGTGTGTTCTCAGATTCCAGAGACATAACCCTTAAGATGTTAGAAGAATTAATAGCCGAGGCAGAGGCTATAACAGATCAAAATTCCTATACTGAAGCATCTTGGCAGACATTTAGTACTGCTCTTACAGCAGCTAAAGCGGTTTATGAAGAGCTTAAAGACAATGGCGATTCTTATACAGATCCTAGCGGAGAAACTAAACTCACAAATGCCTACAACACATTAAAATTAGCCAAGGATAACCTCAAAGAAAAAGGTCGAACAGTAACCTTTAACTATTATGCTGGTAATACTGGCGGTAAGAAAGTTGGAATCTATAAATGGTGTTCAAATAATAATATAACTCCCGAAACGGATTCATATTGGGCATTTTGGGACTCATATGCCTATGAAATGACCAAGACTGAGTATCCGGGCTGGTACACTATAGACCTTACATTTACCGGAAGCGTAGAAGATAATGCCACTTTCCAAGTAGTTATCGAAGGTGAAACTTCAGAAGCTGCCTTTAAATGCGGAAGCGATAGCAACAATGCGGGTAATTCAACTATCTATAAAGCAATTTTTTCGGGTGAGGAAAATACCTATGCAATTAGAACATTTGGTGAAAGCACTGCCAAACTATACAAAGGTGACACCGAAGTAAATACTGCTATGCGCAACATAACACTATACGTATACAGCGCAGACGCAACACCTGCCATAGGTGCAGGCAGCGAACTTATAACTATTGATGAAAGCACAGGAACAG
>JAFLTG010000022.1:0-15017 GCA_022510545.1 Lachnospiraceae bacterium
TTCCACCATTCGGAAACAAAGTGAACTCTGGGTTCATAGTTGGCAAGAATCTCAATTCCTTTTCCTTTGCGGAGCATAATATTACGCAGTGCTGCATACTTAAGCGCATCATTTTCCTCAAAAGGATTTTCAAGTGCCATCTTACGACCTTCTGCCGCACCTTCCATAAGTTTATCTATATCTGCACCTGATACTGCGATAGGAAGCAGTCCAACTGCGGTAAGTACTGAGAAACGTCCTCCTACATCATCCGGCACTACGAAGCTTTCGTATCCTTCTTCGTTTGCAAGGTTTTTAAGAGAGCCTCTTGCCTTGTCTGTTGTAGCATAAATTCTCTTAGCTGCGCCCTCTTTACCGTATTTCTTCTCTGCCATTTCCTTAAATACACGGAAAGCAATCGCAGGCTCTGTAGTCGTACCTGACTTGGAAATCATGTTGATGGAAAAATCTCTGTCGCCGATTACGTCAATCAGGTGTTTGATGTAAGTAGAGCTGATAGAATTTCCTACAAAATAAATCTCCGGTGTCTTTCTAATGGATTTGTCCACAATGTTGTAGAAGCTGTGTCTTAAGAATTCAATTGCTGCTCTTGCCCCCAGATAAGAACCGCCGATACCGATTACAAGCAATACTTCTGAATCGCTCTGAATCTTAGCCGCTGCTTTTTTGATTCTTGCAAACTCTTCCTTATCATAATCGACCGGAAGATCAATCCACCCCAGGAAATCATTTCCTGCGCCTGTCTTCTTTACAAGTACCTCTTTTGCGTCCAATGCGAGTTTCTTCATAGATTCAATTTCTGTCTCCCCAATAAAAGAAGCTGCTTTGGAATAATCAAATGTAACTTTGCTCATAGTTTTCCCTCTCCTTCTCATAGAGTCGCTTTTATCTTAGTGTAGCATTGCTTATCCGTTTTTTCAAGATTATTCCAATAATGATTTGTACTTTTTTACACAGGTTCTAGAATTCTTTTTTTTCCATAATTCTTATACTGAAAAAAATGGAAACACCCCAGCACAAGGCCCAGAACCAACACAATACAATAGCAACTGTTATTCTATTCCATGACAATACTTTCTCCGCAAAATCAATCACTGTATTCTTAACTGCCGACAGACTTATCCACATACGAGCTGCATTTGCCTTGTTCGCCATCACATTAGATACTAACACAGCAAACAATATCGCAGCACCCAAAATTCCAAGCAGGGCAATTCTGCTTTTTTCATTATATTTCAATTGCAATGGCACCATTATCATATTGTAAAAGCTAATTACTGCAAATATCGCAATCCCCTCTATCAGAATCTGCAGCCATCGATTCGGATTAATCACTATGCAGCCAAAGACAATCAGCATAGAACATAAAAAAGTTCCTGTTATTATTAAAAGATATTTTTCTATAGCATATGTTTTTCTTGTGCATGGCAATGTCATAAGATATGGCAGACTCCCACCATTCATGTCCATAGTAATTGTATTCGTAATAAATATCCCCACCATCATTGCCGTATATCCAATTATAAAAGATTCATTGCTGTCGGTCAGCTGTGTCATCCACACAATTACCACCAGCAATAAAATAACATACGATCTTGCACTTTTAGATAATAACTTTAAATCTTTTACGAACAATCCCTTCATTGAATCCTCTCCCCCTTTGCCATCATCAGCAGTACATCATCAATACTGCCTCTTTCTGCCACTATCTCCCGATAATTGTCCAGATAATATTGCTTATTCCCGGTCAAAAGCATGTATCCGAAGGGCTCTTTCTTTCTATAGATAACATGGTTTTTATCCAGATTTTGATACTGCTCCTCACTGACTTTCAAAATTGCATAGTCAGATAAAATAACATCCGTATCTTCATGGAAAAGTATATTGCCATCCTTAAGAAAATATAAATCATCGCACAACCCTTCCAAATCCGAAGAAATATGAGAACTTATCAAAATTGCACGTCCTTCCTGCTCCATAAACTCACGCATTTCATCTAATAAGTCACTTCTTACAACAGAATCCAGCCCCACCGTCGGCTCATCCAGTATAAGCAGCTTCGCTCCATAGCTCATCGCTGTCAGCAGTTTGAATTTTGCAGTCATTCCGGTTGAAAAATCATGTATTCGCTTTTTCAGTGGCAAACCGTACTTCTCACACTTTTCAAGATAAGTTTTTTTGTCAAAATTGTCATACATGCTTTCCATAATGGTTGTTATGTCCATAATACTAAATGAACCATTAAATGTACTGTCTGCAAAGACAACTCCTATCTGCTGTTTATCTGACGTATCCAGCTTAGAGCCTTCCTTTCCCAGAATCTCCACTGTTCCGCCATCCGTACTGATAAGACCCAGAATCGACTTGAACATCGTACTTTTACCGGCGCCGTTAGCACCTATTATTCCTGTAATATGTCCTTCCTCAAGCTGAATGGAACAACTAAGACTAAAATCCCCATAGTGCTTTTGCACATTATCTAATTTTACAAGCATACTACAACCCTGCCTTTCTCTCTATTCCTCCATAATCAGATCAAATAGTTCCCTGATTTCTTCGTCTTTCATGCCGCATTTTCGCCCTTCCTGAATGGCCAGTTCAAGTTTGGCTTCAACGCCTTTTCTCATCTCTTCCTGCAAAAGATTCTGATTACCCGCTGCGACAAAACTTCCCTTTCCATGCACTGTGACAATAAAGCCGTCCTCTTCAAGACAGTCATAGGCTTTCTTTACCGTGAGTGCACTGATTTTTAAATCCTTGGACAAAGAACGTACAGACGGAAGCATTGTGTCTTGCTGTAAACTCCCATCCATAATCATTCCCTTAACCTGACCTATTATTTGCTCATAAATTGGTTCCATCGATGAATTGCTGATTATAATTTTCATGTTCTTTTTGTCTCCTTGCAATAAACAGTATATAACAGTATATATCAGTTGTCAACAGTTAATATAAAAATATTAATATCAAAATCCTTGAAATATCATTATAATTTTACTTTTGTTGACTTTATCTCAGTAAACTGCTAATATGATAGCGAAATATACATATATATTAGAGGAGGATTTTATTATGAAAAAATTTATTGCACTGACACTGACACTTGCTTTATCAATGTCTCTTATGGCTTGCGGCAATTCCGGCGCAGCTGACAACAGCTCTGTTGTATCTGATGTGGACACTTTAGATATAAACACAGATGCGGTTGCAGAGAGCAATTCCGGGGACAATACTCAGGCAGATGCTGTTTCCGCCGATGACAGCGATTTAACATATGTTCAGGACAAAGGAACTCTTGTAGTAGGTATCACTGATTTTGAGCCTATGGACTATAAGAATGCTGACGGTGACTGGATTGGCTTTGATGCGGATATGGCTAAGTCATTTGCCGAAACTATTGGCGTTGAAGTAGAGTTTGTTGAAATTGACTGGGATAACAAAATCATGGAACTTGACGGAAAAACTATTGACTGTGTATGGAACGGTATGACTCTTACCCCTGAGGTTACAAGTTCAATGGAGTGTTCAAATGCATACTGTAACAATGCACAGGTTGTAATAGTTCCCTCTGATGTAGCCGATCAGTATCAGGATGTGGAGAGCCTTTCAGAACTTACATTTGCAGTTGAAGCAGGAAGCGCAGGAGAAGAACAGGCAAACGAACTTGGCCTTAACTGCACACCTGTAAAAGCTCAGGCTGATGCCCTGATGGAGGTTGCTGCAGGCACTTCCGATGCTGCAATCATCGATTCACTTATGGCTGCAGCTATGGTAGGCGAAGGTACGGGTTATGCAAATCTGACTTATACAATAGGCTTAAACGATGAAGAATACGGCGTTGGCTTTAGAAAAGGGTCCGACCTTGCCGAAGCTTTAAATGATTTCCTTGTTACAAGATATGCAGATGGCTCTATTTTACACTGTGCTGAAACCTATGGCGTTCAGGCTGCTATAATTGAGCAAAAATAGTGTGAAATTTAAAATTTCACACGCAAGTTTGTGCTTACGCCCAAACTCGCAAGTTATGGAGGCAGATAGATGGAATTGATTCTGGAACAAATGCCAATAGTAATACGCGCGTTAAATGTTGGCTTTTTACAGACACTGAAACTTTTTTTCGTGACATTGATTGGTGCATTTCCTTTGGGACTTGTTATTGCCTTTGGCTCAATGTCCCGGTTTAAACCACTCAGTTATTTTACGAAATTCATAGTCTGGATTGTGCGGGGAACACCGCTAATGATTCAGCTTTTGATCATCTATTATTTCCCTGGTCTGGTATTACATAAACCAATATGGGGTGGCGGCGAGACAGGACGATTTCTTGCCGCCGCTGTTTCCTTTATATTAAATTACGCTTGTTATTTTTCAGAGATTTATCGTGGTGGGATACAGGGAATTCCCATCGGCCAGACTGAAGCCGGACTGGTCTTAGGTATGACTAAGATTCAAATTTTCTTTAAGATTACACTACTCCAAATGATCAAACGTATAGTTCCGCCAATCTCCAACGAAATCATTACCCTTGTAAAAGATACTTCTTTGGCACGAATTATCGCGCTGCAGGAAATCATCTGGGCAGGACAATCCTTTATGAAAGGTTCACAGGGTATCTCCGGAGCCATATGGCCGTTGTTCTTTACGGCGGTATATTATCTGATTTGGAATGGAATACTAACAGTTCTGTTAGGACGTTTAGAGAATAAATTGAATTATTTCAGATAAAACAGCAAATTTAAGCTTGTTAAGAATTGTTTTAAATCTTGATAATAGAAAGGAAATTACATAACACAATGTCAATCCTTGAAGTTGAACACATTCGTAAAACCTTTGAAAATACGGAAGTTCTTGAAGATATAAGTTTTTCTCTTGAGCAGGGACAGGTTGTTTCAATAATAGGTTCTTCAGGAAGCGGAAAAACCACTCTGCTTAGGTGCCTTAATTTCCTGGAGCGTCCCGACCACGGTATTATACGTGTAAACGGAGAAACCCTGTTTGATGCCGATGACCCGGCTACACAAAGAGAGTCCGAAATCCGCAAAAAGCGCCTGCACTTCGGTCTGGTTTTCCAGTCTTTTAACCTGTTTCCTCAGTATACCGCAATGCAGAACGTAATGCTTGCAAGACAGCTTTTGGCCAAAGAACTTCCTGATTATAAGACCAATAAAAAAGAGTTGAACAATGAAATTGAAAATCAGGCTGTAGAATTGCTTAAGCAGATGGGTCTTGCGGACAGAATGCATCATTATCCCCATCAGCTCTCCGGCGGACAATGCCAGCGTGTTGCAATTGCTCGTGCGCTTGCCTTAAAGCCCGATATTCTATGTTTTGATGAGCCGACTTCGGCACTGGATCCTGAGCTTACCGGTGAAGTTCTGAAAGTCATAAAAGAGCTGGCCGACCAGAAAACCACAATGATAATAGTTACTCATGAGATGGCATTTGCAAGGGACGTTGCCAGCCATGTGATTTTCATGGATGAGGGCCGCATACTTGAGCAGGGTGACCCATTACAGGTATTCGAAAATCCCCGCGAGGAGCGAACACGTCAATTCTTATCCCGTTTCACACAGGAAGAGGGTTCTCTTCCCAATTAAATGGAAAAAGCACCCTCTTCTTTAGCTTTTAACCAGTTTTTATTTCTTGCTTCAATTACTTTATCCGGAAAATCAACTTCCTTCCAGGGAGAACGTGTGCATATATCTTTGTAATCACAAAGCTTGCAGGCCATTTTATTGGCATATCTCACATCTCCGTTTTTTCTTACGGATTTCCTTCGAAGAACCTCTCCTGCGGGACAGTGTACCCTGTCTTTTTCCAAATCTCTTACAAAAAACCCCTCTGCTGCCCTCTTTTTCATTTGTTCTTCAGTTAAAACACCGTTTGCATTTTCCATACGGTTGTCCTCTATTGTAACTTAAACTTATTTACTTCTGCATTAAGCTGCTGTGCAACAGAGCTGTTATTATCAGCTTCTTTGCCTATATCGCTCATTCTTCCCGTCAAATCAACTGACACTTCTGTCACATTTGTAATGCCTTTTACGTTTTCGGATACGGACATATTTATTGCAGAAATAGACTCTTTTATATGATTCACGCTGTCCTTGACATTCTCACTATCATTTGCAAATGAGCGCATCATACTGTTCATATCCCCTACGTCATTCCGATAGCTCTGACTGGTTTCAAGTAGCTTATTGTATCCGCTCATAGCGGTTTCATCCATGAACTTAAGCATCATTTCCGCATTAGCTGCCAGTTCATCCACGGCTTCAACTACGGCTTCACTAACCTGCTGGATTTTTACGGCTGCTGCCGCGGAGCTTGTTGCAAGTTTTCCTATTTCATCTGCTACAACAGCAAAACCTCTGCCGGCCTCACCTGCACGTGCTGCCTCAATACTTGCGTTAAGTGCCAACAGATTCGTCTCTTCTGTAATACTTAATATATTTTCGGTAAGAAGACTGATTTCTTCAACCGCCTTGGATTTTTCTATTTTTTCATTGACTGCAACCGCCATTTTCTGAGCCTGTTCCTTGGCATCTTTTTGAGCTATTACAGCATCTTCATGAATCTCATTGGCCTTTTTCATAATCTCATCGGAAGAACTTCTTCCACTTTGTGCGCTATCAGAGATATTATCTATGGTTTCATAAATCCTTCCAACATTTGAGTCAACATCATTCAAGGTCGCGCTGGTTTCTTCCATAGATGCGCTCATTTCCTCCATAGTAGCTGAAACATCCGTTATATTCATTTCAACTTTACTGAGGTTTTGTACAATATTTTGAGTAGAATCGCTAAGCTGTGAAGAATTTCTCGCAATATCGAGCATTATACCCTGAATATGTCCCAACAGGGCATTTACATTATCGGCAATAAGTTCCATCTCATCACCGGTTGAAATTTCAAGTTTCTTAGTAAGATCACCTTCGCTATGTACCAGTTCATAAATCTTACTGTCAACAAGCCGAAGACTCTTCATAATGCGATTGACAATCAAACTTAACAGAACAAATGCAATTACTATACACACTATTGTTATTAAAATAATCTGTATTAATGTACTTCTTAATTTTTCAACGATATTGGATGCGTCGTAGTCACAGCCAAGAATTCCTACGATATTTCCCGTGCTGTCTATAATAGGCTCATACACAGAAACAAGGTCGCCATATTCTGAACTGTCTATGTAATCCTCTACATATTCTTCTCCTGAAAATGTGTCTGCCAGATCTTCATAAGACGTTTCATACTCTACGCCAACCTCATTCTGAAGTGCAGAATTATCGGCATCCACTCCGTAATACACACTTTTACCATCTGTATACAAAGTATACAGGTACGCTATTCCAAACCGCTCCTGCACATCCCTCATTACTGCAAGGAGCGTCTGATAACCTTCCGTATTCTCACACCCCGGCACCAATTGACCTACCAAATCTCCGTCAATAACATCTGATGCAATCTCTGCTGCCATCTGCGCCTCTTCAATTCCCACGGAAACCATTCCGTCGTGTATTCTCCTATATGCAGACACGCCCATTACAATACATACCAGTAAAATAAGTATACTTACCGGAAATATTATTTTTACCTTGATACTAAATGCCCTGGTTTTTTGCTTCATAAATGCTTGAACCTCCTTCTGAGGGAGTATAGGTTCATCCCCGATCATTAACATATTATCAGTAATATACTTAATGTCTGAAAATTAGCTATTATATTATATTTTAACAGATATCCGGAATATTTCCAAGCATTTATATACGATATTTTATTTTTCCATAGATATATCTTCGATAATGTCGATAATAGTGCCGATTGCATCCCTTTGTGTACTCTTGCTCATGGTTTCAATAAAGCTGCGTCTGGTAAAATACAATTCCTGCACCTTTTCTACTAAGAGTTTGGTTGTAAGGTCATCCTCATCCACCGCAATACTAAAGCCCTGAGACTCAAAAGACTTGGCATTCAAAATCTGGTCTCCGCGGCTGGTTGAAGACGGCAGGGGAATAAGTAAATTCGGCTTTTTAAGTGCAAGCAATTCATTAATTGCATTGGCACCTGCCCTCGAAATAACTATATCCGCCATTGCAAAAATATCTTTTAACTCAGACTTAATATACTCAAACTGCTTGTAACCTTTAGTTGTTAATAGCAGATTATCCATTTTTTCTTTTCCGCACAAATGAACTATCTGGAAATCTGTAAGCAGCTCAGGCAATGCATCCCTGACAGCCTGATTGATAGCTGCAGAACCCTGACTTCCGCCAATTACCATAATTACAGGCTTGGAAGAGTCAAATCCACATAATTTATAAGCCGCCTCCTTATTACCTCTAAGCAGCTCCTCCCTAATGGGTGAACCGGTCAATACCGCCTTTTCACTTGGTATCAGTTTTAATGTTTCAGGGAAATTACAACATACTTTTTTTGCAACCGGTATACAGAGTTTATTCGCCAAACCGGGAGTCATATCAGATTCATGCACAACACAGGGAATTTTTAAAGAAGATGCCGCCCGAACAACCGGCACACTGACAAAGCCGCCTTTAGAAAAGACTATATCAGGCTTAATTTCTTTTAAATATTTTTTTGCCTCAGACATGCCTTTTAATACACGGAAAGGATCCGAAAAATTTTTAGGGTCGAAATATCTGCGGAATTTTCCTGTTGCAATTCCAAAATAGGGAATGTCAAAATCCTCTATCAATTTTTTCTCTATTCCGTCATAAGAGCCAATATAATAAATCTCATATTCCAGTTCCCTAAGCTTCGGAATCAAAGCAATGTTGGGCGTTACATGTCCTGCGGTACCGCCGCCGGTAAGTACAATTTTTTTACTCATATGAGATAAGCCTCCTAAATTATAAGTCTATATTATCAAATATAAAATGCGTAATCATTATTGCCCTCACTATATCATAAATTTCTATTACTTTCTAGTCCCTACTTCCCGAATCGTCTAAACCTGACTTTAATTTCACAATACTTATAGTGCGAAACTTGTCGATGCCTTAAGGGTCCGCGGTTATTAATATTATTTTATAATAAAAACTGTAAACATAAAAAGGAATGGGGGATTCATATGTTTAAAATTATATTCGTTCATCCGGGATTTGTCATACCGATATTAATTCTTATATCTTTAAGTATAATATGCCAGATAAGTATGGGTGTGCTGTGTCACAAGCTTATCTGGGAAACCGAAAATATGTCCGGTTCACAAAATAAATCTTTGCAACAGCTGAAATTAAAATTCTCAAACTGCTGCAAATTGCATGAAGGAATGTCCAATGTTCCGGTATTTGTGGACAAGTACATAAATCAAATTAAAGTATGTGGATTATCTTTGTCTACCTTAAAACACATTTCCGGCCAACTTATATTGCTGTCTATTCTCGTTGCTGGCAGCGGAGCCTGCCGCGGAATCATTCTTGGAGAATCGGTTGTTTATATTGTTCCTTATTATGTTATCAGTTTTCTGGGATTATACTGCTATTTTGCAATTTCATCACTAATTGATATTTCTGACAAAACCAAAATTCTGCGCACTAATCTTATTGATTATCTGGAAAATCATCTTGCTAACAGACTTGAACAGACGGAATTGGATTTAAAGATAGTTCAAGGAGAAATAACTCCCGATTCGGACTTGGTTAAGGAAGAAACAACTCCGGGAAAAAAAGAGGAAGAAATTTCATCTGAAAAAAAATTCGGAGATTCTATACTTTCTCAGGAGGAAGCGCAGGAATTAGGTTCCCTGCTCAAGGAATTTCTGGCATAGATATAGACGTTATATCGATAACAATAATTTGTCAGTTAGTTCATTTCAATATTGCCTTTTCCAAAATATCTATGGCTCTCTCATTGTCTTCCTGACAATATGCTATTATTTCGTCCTCTCCTTTATCGGCAACAGTTGATGTATCCGCACCTAACTGTACGAAACAGACGTAATCCTCTATTGTTTCCATTCTGGATGCTTTTGCCTTGCCAAGATTTTGAGGATATTTCTTGTTTTCCTCAATCATATTACTACGATATTCTTCAAATTTTTGTTCTATAATGCCTACATAATCTTCCCTTGCATGGACTATAACCAGTAAATCTATGTTTGCATCAATATTCTGCTTTTCCGCCAGAAACTCTACGTACATATCTTTGCTGATTCCTGTCTTTTCTTCCAATTCCTCCTCAGATAAAAGAATATCCGGCCAGTACTTTTCACCAAGCTCGGCCTTAACTTTCTCCCTTAATTGTTTAGTAGATATCACTTTAACACCGGACCACAAATCTTTTACATTTTCCACATAAGAACTTCCTGCCGGAAGCTCATAATTTTGCCCGGTCGAACTCTGTCCGTTATTGACCAATTCCTCTGTCGGCATATCGTTTCCACAGCCTGTTAATATACTTAATAATAATTCGACGGTCAAAATCTTTAATATAATTTTTTTCATCATTATATCCATACCTCTCTTGTTAAGCACAGTTTGATACTGCTTTGCAAATTTCTTTGTCTATTATCCATTGTAACCCTTTTCACTATTTGGTATACTATTCCATATTAAATTCTGTATAAAACAGGCTATACTTTATAACAATGTATCAAGCTGATATGGAGTCACTATGCTATTTAATTCATTTTTGTTCATTTTTATATTTCTGCCCATCACATTAATTGGCTGGTATATATTGAACCGCTATAAACATCATGAACTGGCTAAAGCTTTTTTGGCCGGTATGTCTTTATGGTTTTACGGTTATTTTAATTTTTATTATCTTGCTATTATTATTGTAAGCATTGTTTTTAATTATTTACTTAGCTTTATTCTCACTTTTGTTGATGCTAAACCGTGGAAACGTACTGCCTGCCGCATAGGTTTATTAGCCGGGATATTATTTAACCTCGGACTTTTATTTTATTTTAAGTACTATGACTTTTTTATAGAAAATATTAATCTTGCTTTTCACACCAACTTTAATCTGAAACATATACTGCTGCCCCTTGGCATCAGCTTTTTTACCTTTCAACAGCTTTCTTTTATAATAGACCGCTGTCTGGGCAAGGCTGAACATTATTCATTTATAAATTATGTGACTTTCGTTACCTTTTTCCCGCAATTAGTTGCAGGACCTATCGTGTTATATAAAGAGATAATCCCCCAGTTTGAAGATGAACGTAACCATAAATTTAACCCTGCAAATTTTACAGAAGGTATAATCCTCTTTGTTCTGGGCCTTGGAAAAAAGGTGCTGCTTGCAGATGTATTCGGCCTGGTTGTCAATTACGGTTTTGCGCAAACTTATAGCCTGGATACCGCTTCAACAATTCTGGTCATTTTATCCTATACATTTGAAATATATTTTGATTTCAGCGGTTATTCCGATATGGCTATGGGCCTTGGCAGAATGTTTAATATTGTTATTCCTGTCAACTTTAACTCCCCTTATCGTTCCTGCAATGTCAAAGAGTTGTGGCAGCGCTGGCATATAACTTTATCGCGCTTTTTCGTTACCTATGTATATATTCCGCTTGGAGGCAGCAAAAAGGGAAAACTGCGCACGATTATTAATACCATAATCATATTCTTCCTAAGCGGCCTATGGCACGGCGCAGCCTGGACTTATATTGCCTGGGGTACTATGCAGGGCCTTCTGGTTGTCTGGGATAACTTGGGAATCGTAGGTATCAAGGGTCGGGAAGAAAAAAATCCGTCAAAGTTTCATATTCCGGAATGGTGCGGTTGGTTTTTGACTTTTACATTCTTTAATCTGTCTTTGTTCTTTTTCAGAAGTGAAAGTATGGCCGGTGCGTTGCAGATGTTTAAAAATTTATTTGCATTTAATTATACCGGTAAGGTATTTGAAGTCGCAGCAACAATGGATATTGCAGAATTTTATGTCATACAGGAAGCTCTGGTCATAGTCGCACCAAGCGTTGTGAGGTATGCGTATTTACTACTTCTTGTTGTGTATTTGGCATTTTCGTTTTTCCTTATATTCAGAAAAAATGCCTTGGAAATTGCAACGGACGGAAAGCTGAGTTCAGGGAAATGCTGGGCGGTTTCTATTATTTTTGTATGGTGCGTGATCTCATTATCGCAGGTTAGTACATTTTTGTATTTTAATTTCTAGGAGGAGCATTCTTACGGATATGAATGATGTGGATATTAAACTAAGCAAAAAATTTATCAAAAATTTCTTTATAAGAAGCATATTACTTATAATATTAATGATTGCACTTGTAGTAATTTTTGACCCCTTCTATCAGTATCACAAACCGCTTGCCGGGTTAAAAAGTGTACTTACGGATAAGGAGTATCAGTGTGTCGGTACCCTACGCAACTTTGATTATGATGCCCTTATTGTCGGCTCATCAGTTTGTGAAAACTACAACAATCATTGGTTCGATGAGGGCTTTAACTGTACTACAATCAAGGCAATCCGTTCCTACGGTGCAACCGCGGATTTATGTTATTTATTAGATGTTGCATATAAGAACAGGGATTTAAAATATGTGTTTTATAACATAGACCCTTCATCCCTTTATGCAAGTACGGAAACCACTTACGAATCCACCGGCTGTCCTATGTATCTGTATGATACAAATTATTTGAATGATATATCCTATGTTTTAAATAAGGACGTGCTTATGGAAAAAATTCCGTATATGCTGGCATTTTCTTTTAAAAGCGATTATGACGAAGGTAATTCTTATAACTGGGCGCAGTGGAAATACTTCAGCTCAGAACTGGCAACCGGAATGTATAACAGGCGTTCTTCTATTACCCCTATGTACGAAGAAACCTACTATAAAAATGAGCTTGCCGGAAATATAGACTTGCTTACAACTTTGGTGGAAGCACACCCGGAGACCACATTTAAATTCTTTTTCTCACCATACTCTATGCTTTGGTGGGATAACGCTTATCGAACCGGCGAACGGGATTCATGTATCTATAATGAAAAAATAGTTATTTCAATTTTGTTGGAATACGATAATGTGGAAATCTACTATTATCAGGATATGGATGAGATTATTACTAATCTGGATAATTATATGGATATGATTCACTTTTCCAAGGATATTAATCAACTGGTATGTGAAAAGCTGATTGTAGGAGAAGACCGTCTCACTAAAGAAAATTATGAAGACAGGCTTATGAATATGTATGAATTGTCGGAAAGGATTGTTAAAAAGGATATTTTGGAGTATTATTCTAAGTAAATAGAGATTGCAAAACTGTTGAAATGGTCATGCAATGAACAGGTTACCGTTTCAAGGCACGTTTCTGCTGGCTTAAGAAAAGTTTAATAATTAATGAGAAATTACAATATGAGAGGAAAACATAATGAAACTGATATCATGGAATGTTAATGGGTTAAGAGCCTGCGTAGGAAAAGGCTTTCAGGATTTTTTTAATGCAGAAGACGCAGATATTTTCTGCTTGCAGGAAACTAAACTACAAGCCGGTCAAATTGACTTAGACCTGCCCGGTTATTATCAGTATTGGAATTATGCCGAGAAAAAAGGTTATTCCGGTACCGCTATTTTTACGAAAGAAGAACCGCTTTCGGTTACATATGGTATGGGCATTGAGGAACACGACCATGAAGGCCGTGTAATCACACTTGAATTTCCGGAATTTTATATGATTACCGTTTATACTCCTAATTCCAAAGATGGTTTGTTAAGGTTGGACTATCGTATGCAATGGGAAGATGATTTTCTTGCATATATCAAAAAACTGGAGGAGAATAAGCCTGTTATTTTCTGCGGGGATTTGAATGTGGCACATAATGATATTGATCTGAAGAATCCGAAGAATAATCATAGAAATCCAGGGTTTACTGATGAAGAGCGCGGTAAATTTACTGTTATTACGCAGTCCGGGCTTATTGATACTTTCCGTTATTTTTATCCTGACTTAGAGGATGCATACTCATGGTGGTCTTATAGATTCCATGCAAGGGAGAAAAATATCGGGTGGCGTATTGATTATTTCGTTGTTTCCGAAATCCTTAAGGATAGGCTGCAGGATGCTGTCATTTACAAAGATATTTTAGGGTCTGACCATTGTCCGGTGGGGCTGATACTGAATTGAATATTTCCCTCTATTCAAATGTGAAAGGTGTAAAGCCTTAATAATGCAATAAGACTTTACACCCTGATTTATATGTGCCTGTTTAATTGTTTGTTACTCTTTGATTTTATCTATATCTGTTAAATTTATACCTAAAACATTTAAAAGTGTTTTTAACGAATTATATTTCTTTTTCATTCTTTCATATGTTTTTACTGCATTTTCTGTTTTTGCTAATAACATATATTCTTGAATTGTTTCAAAGTCATCTAAAGCATTTTTAATAATTTCAGCGTTATTCATTTCATTATCACTCACCTTCTCTTTCACCACCCTTACTTTTTAGTATTGATATATACTAATTATAAAGGGTTTTTATGGCAGGTGTAAAGCCTTATTCAATTATCAAGGTACTTTAATTTATTTACTTTTCCTTGGGATGCTTGCTTGAAATTTTCTGAGTTAAGCAGATTCTTGTTCGAATAGATAGATGTTCAATAGACAAGATTTACTATCGATATAGATGCTATAGCTGATGCATATAAAGGTGCAAAGCCTTAATAATTCAATACAACTTTACACCCTGATTTGTGGTTGCCTGTTTAATTGTTTACTCTTTTACTCTGTCTATATCTACAAGATTAATACCAGCGCTTGTTAAAATTGCTTTTAAATCATGGTATCGAGTCTTCATTAATTTATAAGCATTAGAATCCTTTTCAGATGCTATCATATAATCTTGTAATCTTGAAAACTCTTCAATGCTGATTTTTAACATTTCTTTTTCTGTCATTTCTTCATTCACCTCTTTTTCACCACCTTCATTTTTAGTATTTATATATACTAATTATAAAAGGTTTTTATGGCAGGTGTAAAGCCTTATCCAATTATCAAGGTACTTTATATTTAGTTTCTTTTCGTT
>JAFLTG010000022.1:15117-18481 GCA_022510545.1 Lachnospiraceae bacterium
TTATCCAATTATCAAGGTACTTTATATTTAGTTTCTTTTCGTTGGGATACTTGCTTGAAATTCTCGTAAGTTAAGCAGATTCCTGTTACGAATAAATAGAAGTTCAATAGACGAGATTTGCTATCGATATTGATACTATAACAGATACTTATAAAGATGTAAATCCCATAATGCGGACTTTGAAACAATATCTTAACATACAAAGCACCCCACCTGCAATTCCTTGCAAGCGGAGTGCCCTCAATCCTTTATATTTTAAATTCCTCGGAAAGTAAATGTAAACTCTACTTTACCGCTTACATCAATCAGATACTCCGGATGCACCAGTGCGCCCCAGCTATCATCGCCGCCGACACCCATCTGCTGCTTTGAAACACGAATAGTAGTATATTGCACTTTCGGCAATTCATAAGCATGTCTTGCCAGTTCCATCTCATGCGGTGTATAGGGCAGTGCAGAGAAATTGAAGCCGTCTCCTGTAAAAAGGAAGCCCCTTCCCTTACGGTCCGTCACCTTCGCATAACGCACTTCTGTTTTGTTACCGCATTCCTGAGGTACCATGTACTGTGCCATATTATCCTTTACAAGATTGTTGTAAATACCCAGTCTGGCACCTTCTTTTCTATCCTCATAACTCTCTGCAGGACCATTACCGTACCACTCTACATGATTGTAATCCGCATCACACTGGAACATCATACCAAATTCCGGCATATCTCCGAGCTCTTTCACCGGATCATAGGATAAGGTAGTCTCAATGCGTCCATCTCCATAAACACGATAAATAACCTGACATTGTGCTGCAGGAGTTGTCTGAAGATTATATAGATAGGTTAACTTTACATGATCTTTTTCTTCTTTTATGACAGGGTTGTCATAAAGTGTTCCCATCGGCGCCTGTCTTTCCACACCACAATTCTTAGCAGTCAGATAAAGGCTGGCAATCTTCCACTGTGCATAACGGCCCATCATATTATTACCTTCATCATTATCCGTAGGTGCACGCCAGAAGTTAGGCTTTACGGTACGCGCAAGCAGTTCCTTTCCGGCATAGCGGTAAGAAGTCAGGCCAAGAGCACTGGTAAAAAGTGCTTCAAACTCTTCTCCACGCACACCGACGTTATAGACACCGTAGGTAACTGTGTAAGGTTTCGCTCCTTTTCCGGATTTGTTTTTACCTCCAGTTACATTATTTTTTTCATATGCGTTCTCTACCTTCGCAATCACCGCTTGGCCAAAGGCTACTTCATAACCGGCCTTCTCCCACGGGGTATTTTCTTTCAAGTGGAAAGAAATCGTGATCACATATTCTCCCGGATATTCCGGAATCTCAAAAGGCAGCGGGAATTTGTGCCTGCTCTCCGGTTCTAGGTCAACTGCCAATGTCTTCCTTGCAATCTCTTTACCATCCCGAAGCAGGACTGCCTGTGCATCAAAGGTATCTGCATTCACAAACAGATTTTTGTTCCATACTTCAAAATCCCTCTCGGATATGGTAATCTCAAGATTCTGATAATTGTATTTAACTTCCTGCATCTTCGGGGAAGCTTCTCTTTCCCCGCCGTAAACGATGCCGTTGCCACTGAAATTATAATCACTCGGCCGATCATCAAAATCACCGCCATAAGCCTGGAATTCCTCTCCGTATCGGTTCTTTTTATAAAGAGACTGATCTATGTAATCCCAGATAAAACCGCCCTGGTAACCGGAATTCTCTTTATCCGCAAGTCTTGTATATTTGTGCATAGCGCCACAGGAATTTCCCATCGCATGAGTATATTCACAGGAAACAAAGGGCTTACCGTCCGGATTCTCTTTCAGGTACTGCTCAATATCTGTAACCGGTGCATACATCCGGCTTTCCACATCTGAAGAGTCGTTATATGTACGATCTTGGAAAACTCCCTCATAATGTACCAATCTTGTAGGATCCAACTTGCGGAAAAGCTCTGACATTCGATAGATTGTCAGGCCGCCATAAGATTCATTTCCACAGGACCACAATAGAATAGACGGATGATTTTTATCCCTCTGATAACAGGAATTGACACGGTCAAGCATCATTGCTTCCCAATCTCCATGGTCATCAGGCAGGATATGTGAACGATCCTCATATCCTCTAACATAAGCATCCCAACTTCCGTGGGTTTCCATATTACACTCCGCTATCAGATAGATACCGTATATATCGCACAAGTCATAAATTGCAACATCATCCGGATAATGACAGGTACGGATTGCATTGATATTATGCTTTTTCATAGTCACAATATCTTTTTCCAGCTCTTCGTAAGATACATGTCTTCCGGAAACAGAACTGAACTCGTGACGGTTTACGCCCTTGAATACAATTCTCTTACCGTTTAAGAGCATACGGTTATTCTTCATTTCAAATTTGCGGAAGCCGACATTCTGCTCTATGTATTCTTCCGTATTTCCGGACTCATCAAGCGCTTCTATTTCCAGTTTATATAACTGCGGCTTCTCTGCGCTCCAAAGTTTAGGAGACGCAACTTCCTCGAGAATTGTAACTTCTGCTGCCGCCTCTATCTCTTTTGTAAAGATGATATCCCCACCATCTTTTAGAGCAAATTTTAACTTACCCTTTCCATTGACTAAAGTGGTCAATTCCAGCGTTGCTTTACTAAAATCATCTCCTGTAAAAAGCGTCCGAATCCGGATATCCTCAATATGCACTTTAGGCACTGCATATAAATAAACACTACGATAAATTCCGGAGAATCTGAAGAAATCCTGATCCTCACACCAGCTTGACGCAGTCCACTTATAAACCTGCACTGCCAGTTTGTTTTCTCCGTCTTTAATGTAAGGAGTCAGATCAAAATCTGAAGGTGTAAAGCTGTCCTCGCTGTAGCCTACATAACTGCCGTTTAACCAGAGTGCCATACCACTTTCCACACCACGGAAGCAAATCCGGATTTCTTTGCCTTCCATTTCCTTTGGCAAAGTAAAATATTTAACATAGCTTGCCACCGGATTAAAACGTCTGGGCACACCTCCCGGCATAACTTTTTCCCTGCCGTCCCAGGGATACTGGATATTAACATACTGTGGCTCATCATAACCCTCTAACTGAATATGCGCAGGTACCCTGATATCAGCCCAGTCTTTGCAGTCATACTCCGCCTTTTCAAAATCCGGTATCGCACTGTCCAGATTCACCGCATAAGAAAATTTCCATATACCGTCAAGCGATTTTACAAGAGAGCTATCCGATAAGAATAGCTCTCTTTTGTTACGATAAATCTTATGTGCGGAATGTGCCGGCAGCACATTGTCCTTGAAAAAGCGAGGATCTTGTAATATGTCATAAGTTATTTGCATATTTTCCTCCTAATAAAAT
>JAFLTG010000022.1:18581-38322 GCA_022510545.1 Lachnospiraceae bacterium
GCTCCTGTGATACCTTCTGCGAAAGCATTCTGTAAGCAGAAGAATACAATTGCGGTAGGTAAGGTACAAATCAATACCGCCAACATCAGCATACCGTAATCCGTCACATAACCCTGTGTCAGATTGGCTACTACCATAGGCATTGTCTGGCTGTCGGAATTTGTCATAATTACCTTCGGCCACAGATAGCTGTTCCAGGCATTCATAAATGTAATCGTCATGGCTGCCGCATAGGTGGAACGCATAGTCGGAATAAACATCCGGAAGAAAATACCTATCTCGGAAAGTCCGTCAATTCTGGCTGCTTCCATAATATCATGCGGGAACGACCTGGCACTTTGCCTGAACATCATGATAAGGAACGGTGTTGATACCGTAGGCAGGATAAAACCAATCGTAGTATTGAGCCAGCCGGCCTTGGAAAACATCTGGAACAACGGAATCATAGTTGCCACGAAAGGAACCATCATTGCCAGCAGAATAACACTCATAACCGCATCCTTAGCCTTATCATGAAAGACTTCAAAACCGTATCCGGCCAGAGAACTCACAATCAAAGATATGATTGTCAAAATAATCGCATACTTAAAAGAGTTGCCAAGCGCCCTGCTTACATTCTGGGAAGCCATTAACGCCTTGAAATTCTCAACAAAATAAGTTCCCGGAATCAGGCGACCGCTGATTACTTCCGCACTTTTATTGGTAGCTGCACTGACCATCCAGTACAGTGGAAAAACGGAAATGAAAGATACAATAATCAAAAACAGATACATAAAAAATTTTCTTATCTTTACTTTAGTCACGCTTATCACCTACTTTCATCTGCAGGAATGCTAAAATAGCAACCAGTATTAAAATAAGGAAAGACATAGCCGCTGCATATCCGAAATTCGGAACATATTTAAACGACATATTATAAATATAATGTGACATTGTAATAGATGCATTAGCCGGACCACCGTCTGTTAAGTTTACGGATTCATCGAAGAGCTGCAACGTACCGTTGGTAGACATGATCGCCGTAAGCAAAATCGTAGGTTTCAGCAACGGTACCGTTATTCGGAAGAAAGACTGAACCGGAGACGCTCCATCAATCTTAGCAGCCTCATATATTGAATACTCAATATTCTGCAAACCTGCCAGATAGAATACCATATTATATCCCGTCCAGCGCCAAAGCAATGCGATTATAATAACGATTCTTGCACTCCACATATTGGTCAGAAACGAATACGGTGCACTCAGTATACCTAATTTAACCAGTACCAGATTGATAATACCGTTATTCGCAAACAAGGTACGGAAAATAACCGCATAAGCAACTAAAGATGTAGCACAGGGCAGGAAGATCATTGTCCTGAAAAGCCCTTTAAAACGCAAATCCTTGTTGTTTAGAATCGATGCCAGAATCAATGCAAAAATCAACATAATTGGCACCTGAATAATTAAGTAGAAAAATGTATTTTTAATGGACTGTACAAATACAGCGTCCTTGAACATTCGTGTGTAATTAAAAGTTCCGGCGAATCTCATATCCGCGCCAACGCCGGTCTTAAAAGATAGTATCAAAGCTCTTGCCATCGGCACAAAGCTCATAAATAAAATTAAAAGCGCACCCGGAGCAAGGAAAACCCAGCCCGTCAAATTATGTTTTTTATTCAATGACAATTTTTTGGATGGCTTACTCAAAATAACTCCCTCCTTTTCCCCATATCATACCCGCTTTATGAAAAAAGGGGGAACAGCCGGTCAAAACCATTCCCCCTGTATACCTTACATACTACCTGCGATGTTTGATCCACAACCTGCGAGTTTGGGCCATAGCCCAAACTTGCGGCTGAAATTTCCAATTTCAGCCTTTTATTGTCCCATATTGAAGTTTACAGTTTCTTCTGCTGTCTTCAATTCTGCATCAATATCAGAACCATTGATATAGTTAGTAATTGCTGTTGCAACTGCATCACGTGCTTCATAGTAGTAAACGCCTGTGATATTGGAAGGTACCTTTGTAGAGTACTCAACGATCTTAGCGGATACTGCATCACCGCCAAAGAAGTCATTACCAACACCATATGCACTGGAATCACCTGCAGGTGCCCATGTTGCAAGAGCGCCACTAGGAAGAATGTTGTCATACAACTCTGTGCTTCCTGCGAAAGTACTTGCAAGGAAATCAAATGCAAGAGCTGTATCCTGGCAGTTAGATGTTACAGCCCAGGAAGAACCACCGTTGTTAGAATAGTTTGTTGCATTACTTGCACCTACAAGGCTAGGCATATTGGTGATTGCCCAGTTACCTGCCTGATCTTCTGCTGTCTGAATAGAAGCAAGGATCCAGCATCCGTTGATTGTACCTGCTACATCACCGCTTACGAAAGATCCTACATACTCATCCCAGCTGTTTACTTCAACCAGTACGCCGGTATCTTTTAACTCTTTGTAAGTCTCCATAACGATTTTAAGAGTATCGTTATCTACGATATTTGCAGAACCATCTTCGTTGAACAGAGAAGAACCTGCTGACTGTAACATCATCATGATAAGGTCACACTCACCTGCCTGGCATGAAACGATAGGCTTGCCGGTTGCTTCAAGAATCTTCTTACCATTCTCAATATACTCATCCCATGTGATATCTGTGAAATCGTCTACTGTCAGACCGGCCTCTTCAAGTACGTCTGTACGATAGCAGCCTACTACGGCACCGTTATCAAAAGGAACACCATAGTTTTTACCATCTACAACAGAGTAACCTGTTTTACCTGCTGCAAACTTTGAGAAGTCGATACCGCTGTTTGTCAGATCCACACATACACTGGGAAAACTGATAACATTCTTCTGGAATGCGTTATCCTGCATCAAAAAGATATCCGGCAGAGTACTAAGGTCACCTGAAGATGCTGCTGTTGTAACCTTGGTCTGTACGTCTTCCCAAGGAGTCTCAATTACATTCAGTGAAAAGTCCGGATGATCCTGCTGATATACTTTCTCAGCCTCATACATAGCATTCATGTTGAAAGCCGGGTCCCAACACCATACGGTAAGGCTTCCGCCTCCGGAAGTGGTATTGTCTGCTGCTGCGCTGTTATCTGCTGTGTTGTTATCTGCTGCTGCACTATTGTCCTGTGTTGTTGAGTCATTACCGGCGGTAGAACCTGCAGAATTAGATGAATCACCGCATCCTGTCAACATAGCAGCTACCATAGCACTTGCCAGTAATAAAGATAATGCTTTTTTCTTCATTTCTTGATTTCCTCCCTAAATGAATTTTTTATTTTCGATTTTTACTAAGGAAAATTTCGTGAAATAATTGTGCATTTTGTACACATCTACTCAGTTTCCTTTTCCCCTAATGTATATTATATCAATTTATTTATACCATTTGTATTTAAATATAATCAAAAAAAGAGCATTTTCAACCATCCATATGATTGTAATTGCTCTTTTTTACAAAATGAGTCATCACATTTTGTGCAAGCTGCTACCAGCCTTTCTTGGCCGAAACTATCGCATTCAACAGTCGGCCCTGATAATTTTCACTGCTCTTCTTATATTGATAAGGTGAAGTGCCCATAACCTTCCGGAAATTCCGATTAAAAGTAGAAACCGTTGTATAACCTACCCTCTCAGCCAGCTCATCCATTGAGCATTGGGTTGTCTTCATCAACTCGCAGGCCTGCTGTATTCGTACCAGATTGACATATTCCACAGGCGTCATATTCATATACTCTACAAACAGGCGACGAAAATGTGTTTCACTTAAATTGTCGCAGGCAGCCAGCTTTTCAGTCTTAATATTTTCCATATATCGCTTGCTGACATACTCAAGCGCACTGGAAATGCGATAAATGCCTCCACGATTTCGCGCATTTTCTTCTTTCGTTTCCGGATTATTGTCCTGTCTTGCTATGGCCATTACCAAAGATAACAAAAGACCTCTGATACATTCCCTGGAATAGTTCCGTCTGCTCCTGCACTCATCCATCAGTATGCGTACAAGCCTAACCAAGGTCTCATTTTCCCCGACCGTATAATGCTGCTCATTTTCATTAACCAGCTTTTCAATCTGTTCTGCAAAAATACGGTCTCCCTCATATGTATCTCTTAAAATAGCCTTGGGATCAAAAAATAAATATTCCCAATAGCTTTTTGTTCCGTATTTACTGATTGTTTTGTGAGGATAATTTTGAGGAATAATCGTCAGCATTCCGGGACTATAGGGAATGGTCAAATCGCCTAATACCAGCTCTCCTTCTCCATCGACACAGTAACCTATTTCCATCAGGTTATGAAAATGCAGTAAGGGATTATCCCAGCCGTATTCCCTGATCCAGTTTTCTCCAAGAATCGGTAGAACATATTCATTCTGCGGCACTTCATAGAAGCGCAACTCCATTTTAAGCTTCTTTTTGGCTGCCATATCAATTTCCCCCTGCGCGTGAAAATCTGTTGGTTCTCTACTCCATTTTACCACTATTTGGGAAAAAATTGTACATAATCTTATTAATTATGATAATGTCTGCACCTTATACTTCCGATACGCAATGCAGCTACAAAAGATTGCAACCACTGCCGAAATACATGGAAGCATCCTCCAAATATTGTATACATTGAAGATAGTCATATACATTACCATAAATAAAGGCGCAGAATATAAATAACTTAAACCACCTCTAAGTCCATCAAAAAACATTGCAATTAAAAAAGGTGCAGCCCAGCATATTGCAGCAACTACCACTGCATTGAAATTACTTTTACAATATGCAGATATGCAAAGCGTAATTGCACACAGTGACACAATGCCCAAAAATGATAAAAGAAGTGCCATCGGTATAAAATAATACATAGGAATCATATATTCAGGTGATGGCCACAGATAAGAAAGCACCATACCGCTATAACAATTAAGTCCGTCAAAACCATAGACAATTCCACTTAAAATCAATGCAAAAATAATTACACCAAACCAGATTCCGACTGCCACCGTAAATGCCGCCACAATCTTGGCATAGATATCTTTGCCCTTACCTTCGATTGTTGTAAACAATAACGGAAGCATCCCTGCCTGTCTTTCGCCTGCAAAAACTATGGATATAGTGAATAAAATAATAACACTTCCAAAAATAAAACCTATTAATAACAGATTTAGAAAAACACCCCATCCCCTGTAATATTCAAATATAATATCTTTCCCCGTCAGCTCCATAACCTTACCCAGATTGGAATCTGCCACAGAATAAATAGCGTTCGATATTTTATGTCCGGTTTCATAATCATAGGTATCATAATCATGAATATATCCGTCAAAAAAATAAAGCACAATGAATTGATTTAAAAAATTATCATTTTTCAAAATGCGCGATGTTACTTCCGTTTCTTTTGGAATACCATATTTCTCTATAATCTTTGATATTTTTTCATCTGTGACAGCACCCTTGAATTCTTCAGTAATCCTCCTGTTTATCTGCACTGCATTGTAACCTCTATAAGTTACCCCGTCAACCGTTACACATTCCTGCATCAGCATAATCCAGAAAAAAAACAGCAAAATGCATATTGTACATACAATGCCTATCTTAAAAATCTTCCTGCTGCAAAGTTTATATAATTCCATTTTATATAATCTCATGTTACTTATCCTTTCATGACTTTTTCAATAACCATAACTTGCGCGAGTTTGTACGTCCAAAATATTTACACCACCTGCTGCCGCTTATATTTCAAGTATGCGCTTATGCTGCAGATAATAAGCATTGCTGCCGATATTGACATTAACATTACCATAGCTCTTCCGCTATCAATGGTATCATACATAACCATATATATTGGCGAAGAAAATATTAAACATCTTATTATATATAAAATAATATAGGAAATAAAACTTTGCCCCGCTCCTCTTAAAAGTATCCAAAGTAAAATAGGCATTACCCAGACAATTGTGGCACAAACTACCGCATTAAACGGACTTTTTAAAAAAGCCGATATACATATGGTAATAGAACAAAGCAAAAGCATTCCAAGCAGGGAGCGCAGTAATACGATCACTATGAATTTACCCATACTCCACATAGTTTTCGGCATATATGCACTGACTTGATAAAAAGAAATCTTAGACATTCCGGCAAGGGTATGAAGACCGCTATAACCATAGACAATACCGCAAAGCAGTAACCCAATGACAGTTATGCATAACCACACACCCAAGGCAATTGTAAAAACCGCCGCAATTTTTGCATAGATATCTTTCTTCTTTCCTTCTTTTGTCGTAAACAACAGTACCAACATACCGCTTTGCCGTTCACCTGCAAAAACTGTGGATACGCTATATAATACCAATATGCTTCCCAATATTAATCCGGTCTCCAGAACATCAAGAAAAACCAGCCAACCGTTATTATATTCCAGCACAATTTCTTTTCCGGTATAATTCCGGTATGCCCCCAGGTCCGTATCTTCTATCGAATAAATATCGGTTGCTATTTTATAATCTTCCCAATTATTAAAATAACCGTTTGACAAACATTTCTCAACAAGCATATTTAAATAATTGGCATCCCTGTAATAGGCGTAAAACACTTCCACTTCGCTTGGAAATCCATACTTCTCAATTATCTTTTCAGCCTTTTCATCCGTTAAAATACCTTCAAATTCCTTTGTAATCTGTCTGTCTTTCTGCACTGCCTGATATCCCTTATAACGGATACCATCAACTACGCTCTCCTCTGAGCTGACCTTCACTGCAAATCCAAACAATACTACTCCTATAACGCAAAGCGCTCCTATGATAAACATCTTCCTGCCGCAAAGTTTATATAACTCCATCTTATATAACCGCATAGTAATTTCCTCTCTATACATTATCTATTATTATTAAACACTTTTAGATAGCCATAAATGTCACACCTGATCAATTATCTACTTATCCATTCTGCACACAATAAAGATAGACATCCTCCAACACGGCTTCCACACACTCCGCATCCTCAACCGGTTTCTCTTTCGCCACAATCCTAAGCTCCACCTTATCGCCCTGATTTTTCAGATTGCTGACTATATACTTTCTATTCAGTTCATCGGCTTCCTTTTCGCTAACCAGGCATTTCCACACGCAGCCTTCAACCTCTTTCAGCAGCTCGATATCTGTTCCTGTGCGTATCATTTTCCCGTCTTTCATGACCATAATCTTATCAGCGATATATTCCACATCGGAGACAATATGTGTCGAAAGTATAACTATTCTGTTTTTTCCCAAAGAACTGATAATATTTCGAAAACGCACCCTCTCCTTAGGATCCAGCCCGGAAGTAGGCTCATCCAGAATAAGTATCTCCGGATTATTTAAAAGCGCCTGTGCAATACCAATTCTTCTTAACATTCCGCCTGAAAAAGTTTTTAACTTTTTATTTTTCATGGGTACAAGGTCAACTAATTCAAGCAATTCGTCAATCCGCTCTCTTGCATAATTTTCAGGAATAGCCTTAAGCGCTGCCATATAATGCAGAAAACGGTATGCGCTGAAATCCTCATAATACCCAAAATCCTGCGGAAGATACCCTAAAAGGTTCCGGTAATCGCCTCCCGCCTCACCGATTTCTATTCCGTCACACAAAACCTTTCCCTGTGTCGGCTCCAAAATACCACAGATCATCCTCATAAGTGTGGTTTTGCCGGCTCCGTTTTCTCCTAACAATCCGTATACTCCACTATGCAAAGTCAGGCTAATGTTCTGAACCGCAGCTTTTTCCTTGAAACTTTTTCCGATGTCCATTAATACTAATTCATGCATATGATTTCTCCTTCTTTAATCCCGCTGAATAAAATTTTTATCTGTAATACCAATATAATAAGTCCTGCTGTAAAAGATATTAACCAAATAAACAATGCGGCTGCATTATATAACTCAAGGCTGGATGATAGTATCAGGTGGAACACAATTACAAAAATTCCCGCTATAACAAGAAGGTAAGAGTTCTTCCGACCCGCTTCGGTAAGCAGGACTCCCAGACAGCAGCATTCCGTAAACACAAAAGGTACCAGAATATATAAACCAATCCGAAGCAACTCTATTTTCCAGCTATAACTTACAAAAATAATTCCTATAGATAAAAGTGTAATATTAATGACTCCCGATATAAACATATAAAACGCCACTATCTGCCTTACGTTGAAATAGCAGCTTTCACTTAATTCCGCAATGCCTGAAAAAAATACGCGGCTGATTTCAATAATTGAAAAGGTACCCATCAATCCAGATAAAATAACATTAGTTATTATAATATCTTTTATTTCATTGCCGTTTTGCTTCATAAAAGTCATAACCGGCAGCATGATGACAAATATAAGTATATGAAGCATAAATACCGATTTGTCCATATATCTTAGCTGATTCCATAAAATCTGCTTCTTATTATTAATGAGTCTTATTTGCTTTTCATTGACTTTTTTCTGAAGGAACAGCAGGGTATCATTCTTTCTTTTTTCATCAATTTGTAGTGATTGGTCGGCATTGTTAAAAATTTTATAAAGATTCTTTTCCATTTTCCAGCTCCTTTCCAAGATTTTTAATCCCCAGCGTATAACGCGATTTCACCGTAGATATATTACAACCAAGCATTTTAGCAATTTCCCTAAACTTAAATCCTTCATAAATTCTCAGTACTATAACCTCTCTCTGCTTAGGCGGTATACTCTTTAACGCCTGTTCAAGCAACAGCTTGTCCTCTTTAATCTTGATCTGTATGTCATCTTTTCCGACTTCCGAAATCTCCTCAAGACAGACCTCGTCCTTTTTAGAGCGAAAGTAATCGTAACACAAATTGCGCGCAATAATTAAAAGGTATCCTTTCAGGTTTTTATACCGATAGGAATCGGCATATCTGATAAACTTAACAAATACCTCCTGCGTAATGTCATAAGAATCGCTCTCATGCCCTGTCAGATAATAACAAAAGCGGTATATATCATCATAGTATTTATTTATAATGATATTAAGCGCTTCTTTATCTCCACTATGAACCATATGGATTAGTTCTTTGTCTGTCACCGGTTTCCTCTTTTCCATTTGCAAATGTCTTATACTTAAATAACAAATCTATGATATAAAAAGTTTAATAGAATTATTTTTTTATTTTGAAAAAATAACATATAAAATAAACGGGGCGTCTACACCATATCAGTGCGGACGCCCTATAAAAACCACTAAATTCGTTAACCCATATATTTGTTACCGCCAAACCGCCTACTGCAAATCCTGCGCAAGCGTATAAATACTTTCCAGAATATCCTTTGTATTTTTCATATTATCAACCGTCGCTGCAAAGGTACTTAAACTCTCTGTGGATGAAGCCGCAACCTCTTCACTTGTTGCCGAAAGCTGTGAAATATTATCTGCAATCATGGTAGTTGCTTCTATGATACTTGAAATTATCTCCTCGGTTTCCTTAATATTTCCCGTAAGCTCTGTAACCTCTGCGCTGACGCCTTCAAACTTATCTCTGGTGTTATCAATCAATTCATTCTGTCTCTTTACGGAAGCCGCCGACTCACTAATAGTCTCATTCGCCCGCTTTGTATCCTCGTTCAACTCACCAATAATATTAGTAATATTATTGGAAGCATCCTTGGTCTGCTCAGATAACTGCCTGATTTCTTCGGCAACTACCGCAAAACCTTTTCCTGCTTCGCCGGCACGTGCTGCCTCAATAGAAGCGTTTAGTGCAAGAAGATTAGTCTGATTGGAAATATTTAATATAGCTCCTACAAAATTCTGTACCTCTTCTACCTTAACAGTAAGTCGTTCAATAACTTCTACCGTAATATTGCTTGCCTCTTCAACATTATGTGCCTGTTCCTTAAGCTCTTTAACCACACTTGAGCCTTCGGCAACCATTTTATCCGCACTCTGGGAACCTTCAAGCATTCTATTTGTTGCGACTTCTGCCTTATCCACGCTATCCTGAATATCCGCACACATTGCTGCCTGATTCTGAATTGCTTCCGCTGTACTTTCTGTACTGTCCACAATATTATTCATAGCAAAATTACTGGTTTCAATACTGTTTTCCAAACCGTTGAGCATATCCATGGCACTTTCAAAATGCTTGGTAATGTTCTCCGCAACCAGAACCATCTTCTTGTTGTTTTCTTCCTGCTTAGCTGCACTCTCTTTGATACTGCCAATATTCTCTTCATTAAATTTAATCAAAAGAGTTACCGCACGAATGGCAGAAAATGCTACAAGTACCAAAACAACCAGCCCAATTACCAACTCAGATGTAGCTGCGTCATCTTTACTCATTATAACCTTGACAAGCCGAATTGCAGTAACAATAATAGACACCGAGGTTCCACCTATAACCAGCCTTTTGCTTAAATATGCTATGGATGCAAATAAAATAGGTATTGAGTAAACCCATGTGCCTGTTGTCGTTCCGAACAAACTTACAACTGCATAAACTGCCGCCCCGCTTAACATCATAATAACACCACAGGTATAGGTTTTTTTAAGCGCTATATAAGCTGCAATCGAAGCAATTATACCTATAAGCGCCGCAACAAACTGCAGCCATGTTTTCCATGTCGCTCCACTTGAAGCCGCAAATAGAATCATTGAAATAGCGATATATCCAAGTATAATCATAATTACCGGAAATATCGCGCTATTCGCCCTTTTATATTGTTCCTCCGTCATAAACTTTTCCTCCCTCAAACGGTTATTTAAACTACTAATTATAACTAGTTCTATTATAATTGTAATTTGTCCTTAGCTCAACCTTTTCTTTTTCAATTTACATATTTTTTTATTTTAAATTACGATTATTTAAAATCTACCTGTAATTGATCATAATCTCTCTGCATTTCCTTAATCACGCTAAATCCTATAGGTATTGAAATAACAAGCGTTATTATATCTGAACACATCTGGCTCATTTCGACCCCCGTCAACCCAACAAACCGAGGCAGTATAAATATTAACGGAATAAAGCAAAGCCCTTGTCTTGCAGATGCTACTATTGAAGCTTTCAATCCTTTTCCTATGGACTGTAACATCATATTACACATTACAATCCATGCGTTTAACGGAAATGTAACAGCCTGAAATCTGAGTGCCGCGGTTCCTACCTCTATTACATTCATATCCCCTTTGCGGAATAAAGATATGAGTCCCGGTGCAAATGCAACTCCTGCTGCCGCGACAACCAACAGGAATACAAACGAATATTTTACACAGAACCAGAACGCCTCCAGCACCCTATTGTATTTTTTTGCACCATAGTTAAAACCGCAGACCGGCTGAAAGCCCTGACCAAAACCAATAAGTGCCGAATTGGCAAACATAGCTATCCTTGTCACGATTGACATACCTGCTATAGCAGCGTCACCTGTCATACCTGCAGCCAAATCACCATAGATACCTGCGCTGTGGTTTAAACATATCGTTGCCACACTTGCCAGCCCCTGTCTGCATAAAGAAGGCGTCCCGCCCCTTACAATTTCCTTATAATAATGTAAACTTGGTTTAAAATTACTAAGCTTAATCCGGACATTACCGCCCTGCTTGGTCATAAAAAGCAGAAAAACGAAACTTACATACTGACTGATTGTAGTCGCAAGTGCTGCTCCGGCAATTCCAAGTCCAAACTTAAAAATTAACAGGGGGTCCAGTACTATATTAAGTACGGCTCCCGAAACAATTCCTATCATCGCATAAAAAGCACTTCCCTGGAAACGCATCTGATTATTCAATACCAATGAAGAAGTCATTGCAGGCGCTCCAATTAGGATTATACGCATATAACTTATGGTATACGGAAGTATAGTATCCGTTGAACCGAGTAAATACGCCAGCGGCTTTACAAAAATCAGACAGATGATCATTATTACTATTCCTGCCATTACAGCCGTAAAAAAACCTACCGCCGACATCTTTTCGGCCTCATCCGTATCTCCGGCCCCCAGCTTTCTGGATATGTAATTTCCTGAACCATGTCCAAAGAAAAAGCCCGTTGCCTGTATTATCGCCATAACAGAAAATACAACTCCGACTGCTGCCGTAGCCTGAGTATTGATCTTTCCCACAAAAAAAGTATCTGCCATATTATAAAAAGAAGTGATAAGCATACTCAATATAGTAGGTCCCGCAAGAGTACATACCAGTTTCTTTACAGGGGTTTCAAGCATATAGATCCTTTTTTCTTCCGCATTTGAATAATTCATAGAAAGCCTCCGTTCTTACTAATCAAACAATCTATTTTACAATTAACCCGAGAAATCTTCAATTTCACTTAATTTCATTATAATTTCATATTAAATTTTTTTAAATTAAACTTCCATTTTATTATTTATGAATGTATAATTGTGCATGGTATCCTAAGTATAAAATTAGGAAAATTTTACATACTAAAAAAATCATACTCTTTTTCAAACTTAAAATCAAATATATATAAATAATAAAATAAAAGAGGGGGAAAACATATGAATCAAAAAGCGCTTTTTCAATTATCTTACGGTCTCTACGTTGCCGCTACTAAATTTGATAAGAAAATGAACGGCTGTATCGTCAATACCGTTACTCAGGTGGCAGATAATCCTAAACGGGTTATTGTTGCCATCAATAAACAGAATCTGACAAGTGAATTGGTTGAGAAAGCAGGAATCTTCTCTATCTCCGTTCTTTCACAGACCGCACCGTTTTCTTTATTTAAACAATTCGGTTTCCAAAGCGGACGGGAAGCGGATAAATTTGTGGGAATGCCATTTGCTATGACCGGACAGGAACTTCCATATCTGACAGAACATACAACAGCATATCTGGATTGCAAGGTTATAAGCTCCTACGATTTAGATACCCACAGAATGTTCCTTGCAGAAGTTGTGGATGCGGATGTTCTATCCAGTGAAAAGGCTATGACATATTCTTATTATCATGAAAATGTTAAACCCAAGCCGGAGTCCCAACCTACCGAGACCAAAAAAGGCTGGCGCTGCAGCGTATGCGGCTATGTGTATGAAGGTGAGGAACTTCCGCCGGATTTCGTATGTCCATGGTGTAAGCATGGGGCAGATGATTTTGAAAAAATTTAAAATCATAGATTTTAAATTGCGAGTTTGTGCTTATGCCCAAACTCACACTATATATGAATAATTAAAGATTAGCATTGACAATTTCTTTTTATAGAGTTATTATGTAACAAATTTAATATCATCAAACCGTTGAGGCGGAAGTAAAGGTGATGATGCTCTTACAGAGAGTCCCGATTGCTGAGAAGGGATAGAAAACAAGTCATCAAATGGGCCGCTGAGGGTGTAGTCAAAAGCAGATTTAAGTGTATCTGCCCAGTATTCTACAACGTGTGGGCATACGTCAGTTGCCATGGATATGTCAGTATCCTGCTAAGAGTACAGCATCTGCTGTAAATCAAGGTGGCACCGCGGATTATAATATTCGTCCTTGACAAAAGGTATTTTTGTCAAGGACTTTTTTACTTATGTGAGGAAAAGATATGATTCAACCTGAACTTAATGAATTAATGGAACTCAAAAAACAAAACAAATACAAAACAGCTCCAATAAGCATGGAGATATATTCCGATATCAGAACCCCAATAGAGGTTCTGCGAATACTCAAAAATGTCTCCGGCCATTGCTATCTTTTGGAGTCAGTTTCTGACCATGAAAAATGGGGACGTTATACTTTCTTAGGCTATGACCCTAAGCTGGAAATCACTTGCCAGAACGGTCATATGAAAGCGGGTGAGCTTTCTTTTGAGACCACTGACCCCGGAAAATATATCCGTCAGGTAATCGAGGAACATAAGAGTCCTCGCTTTTCCTATCTGCCTCCGTTTACAGGCGGTCTAGTCGGATACTTTTCATATGACTATCTGAAATATGCAGAACCGTCCTTAAATCTGGATGCCATTGACACCGAAGGCTTTAAAGATGTGGACTTAATGCTTTTTGATAAAGTAATAGCTTTTGATAATTTCCGCCAGAAAATCATCTTAATAGTTAATGTTAATCTTGACGACCTTGAAACAGAATATAACAGAGCCATTCTGGAACTTAAAAATATGGCTGAGCTTATTAAAAACGGCACTCCCGCTCAGGATAAACCCGGCAGGTGTGTTACAGACTTTCAACCTCTGTTTCAGAAAGAGGAATACTGTGACATGGTGGAAAAGGCTAAGCACCATATAAAGGAAGGCGATATTTTCCAGATAGTCCTCTCTAACCGCTTGGAAGCCGAATTTGAGGGAAGCCTGCTCAATGCCTATCGGGTGCTGCGTACCCTTAATCCGTCACCTTATATGTTTTATTTTTCAAGCAGTGACATAGAGGTTGCAGGAGCTTCTCCGGAAACATTGGTTAAACTGGAAAACGGCATTCTTCATACTTTTCCCCTTGCGGGGACACGACCAAGAGGCAAAAATGAAGAAGAGGACGTTGCACTGGAAAAAGAACTTCTTGCAGATCCCAAAGAACTTGCAGAGCATAACATGCTTGTAGACCTTGGCAGGAACGACATAGGTAAAATCAGTAAATTTGGTACCGTAGAGGTTGAAAAATATTTGAGCATTGAAAGGTATTCTCATGTAATGCACATCGGTTCCACCGTAAAAGGCGAAATCCGGGAAAACGAAGATGCACTTTCGGCAATAGATGCAATCCTCCCTGCCGGAACCCTTTCCGGAGCACCGAAGATAAAAGCCTGCCAGCTCATTAATGATTTGGAAAACAATAAACGCGGTATATATGGCGGCGCCATCGGTTATCTGGATTTTACCGGCAATCTTGATACCTGTATTGCAATAAGAATTGCCTATAAGAAAAATAACAAGGTATTTGTTCGCAGCGGCGCCGGAATTGTCGCCGATTCCGTTCCCGAAAACGAGTTTCAGGAATGCCTGAACAAAGCGGCAGCAGTAATCAAGGCACTTAAATTGGCGGAGGAGGCAGATTAATGATTTTATTGATTGATAATTATGACAGTTTTTCTTATAACCTGTTTCAACTTGTCGGCTCTCTTAATCCGGATATCAAGGTTATACGTAACGATGCTTTTTCCGTAAATGAAATAGAAAATATGGAGCCGGAAGCAATAATTCTTTCTCCCGGACCCGGAAGGCCTGAAGATGCCGGTGTGTGCATAGATGTGGTAAAAGAACTTGGAGCTAAAATCCCTATACTCGGTGTCTGTCTGGGTCACCAGTCTATCTGTATGGCATATGGCGGTACTATATCCTATGCCAAGGAACTTATGCATGGGAAGCAGTCTGATACCAGACTTGATAACAGTTGTTATTTATTTGACAATCTTCCTGACATTATACCGGTTGCGAGATATCACTCCCTTGCTTTAATAGAAGATACACTACCGGAGTGCCTAACAATAACTGCGAGAACTACCGATGGCGAAGTTATGGCGGTTATGCATAAAGAATATCCGGTTTACGGACTGCAGTTTCATCCGGAGTCGATTCTAACACCGGATGGGAAGACAATACTTGAAAATTTCTTAAACGTAAAATAAAACATATTCAAAGTTGATTTATAATAATAAAAAATAATTAATTTTATATAGAAATATAAGAAAGGCGGAAATTGAAATGATCAAAGAAGCAATTATTAAAATCGTAGACAAACAAGATTTGACTTATGATGAAGCTTATGCCGTAATAAACGAAATTATGAGCGGTGAAACCTCATCGACACAGAACGCTGCTTTTCTGGCAGCACTCTCTACTAAAAGCACCAAGGCGGAAACAATAGATGAAATCGCAGGCTGTGCTGCTGCTATGCGTGACCATGCTATGAAGGTGGAGCATAATCTGGATGTTATGGAGATTGTGGGAACCGGCGGAGACGGTGCAAACAGCTTCAATATTTCAACGACCTCCGCACTGGTAGCTGCTGCCGGCGGTGTAAAAGTTGCCAAACACGGTAATCGTGCGGCATCTTCCAAATGCGGTACTGCTGACTGTCTTGAGGCCCTGGGCGTAAATATTGATCTGTCACCGGAAAAATGTCTAGAGCTTCTTGAAAAAGCCGGCATCTGTTTCTTCTTTGCACAAAAATATCATACATCAATGAAGTATGTAGGTCCTATCCGTAAAGAACTTGGTATTCGTACGGTATTTAATATCTTGGGACCTCTTACTAATCCCGCCTCACCCAAAAGACAGCTGCTCGGCGTTTATGACGAATCTCTGGTAGATCCTCTTGCAAGAGTGCTTACCAGCCTCGGTGTTAAACGCGGAATGGTAGTTTACGGAATGGACAAAATGGATGAAATTTCTGCAAGCGCTCCTACAAAAATCTGTGAATTTAATAATGGAGAATACAATACTTATACTATTAAACCTGAAGATTTCGGTCTTACTACATGTAAAAAGGAAGATTTACTTGGCGGTACCCCGGAGGAAAACGCAAAAATAACGCTTGCTATTTTAAATGGTGAGCAGGGTCCTAAGCGTACTGCGGTTCTATTAAATGCAGGAGCAGCTCTCTATATTGCAGAAAAAGCAAACTCTTATGCAGATGGCATAAAGCTTGCGGCAGAGCTTATTGATTCCGGAAAGGCACTTGCGGCATTAGAGGCATTTAAACTTGAGAGTAATAAATAAATTTACAATAAAAATTTGTACCGGTAAAATTTTATTTATAACTTCAAAATGAAATTTTCAGATTACGATTATTAATATAGAAACTTTATATATTTATAGAAAGGTATAACTATTTATGTCAACCATATTGGATACCATAGCAGAATATGCACGAGAAAGAGTCGCTAACGCAAAGAAATCCCGTTCTCTTGAAGAAATAAAGCAACTGGCTCTATCTACCGACTGCAATACAAATTTTCCGTTTGAAAAAGCATTGGCAGCAGACGGAATCAGCTTTATCTGCGAATGCAAAAAAGCATCTCCATCCAAAGGCCTGATTGCTGAAAATTTTCCTTATCTTGAAATTGCAAAGGAATATGAAGCCGCCGGTGCATCCTGTATCTCTGTACTGACTGAACCTAAGTGGTTTTTGGGCAGTGATGAATATTTGAAAGAGATTTCTGCTGCCGTATCCATTCCCTGTATTCGTAAGGATTTCACGGTAGATGAATACATGATTTATGAAGCTAAGCTGCTTGGCGCAAGTGCTGTACTGTTAATCTGCTCTATTCTTTCCGAAGCTGATTTAAAATATTATATTGGTATTTGTGACAAATTAGGTTTGTCTGCTTTAGTAGAGGCTCATGATGAAGCGGAAATAAAAATGGCAGTAGAGGCAGGTGCCCGCATTATAGGTGTAAATAATCGAAATCTTAAGAATTTTACGGTAGATATAAATAACAGCGGAAGACTTCGTCACCTTGTCCCTGAAAACGTACTTTTTGTGGCTGAGAGCGGGATTAATTCACGGGCAGATGTCGCTGCTTTGGAAGATGCAAAGGTGGATGCGGTTTTGATTGGCGAAACATTGATGCGTGCCGCTGATAAGAAAGCGATGTTGAATGAACTTAAGGGATTATAATATGTTTAAGTTAAATATTTTATTTTGAGGTTATTAATATGACTAAAATAAAAATATGTGGGTTACAGTCCGAAGATGATATTTCGTATGTAAATGAGCTGAAACCCGATTATATAGGTTTTGTTTTTCTGAAAGGAAGACGACGTTATATTACTCCTGAGGCCGCCGCTCATTTGAGAAGTATTTTGGATCCTTCAATACAATGCGTGGGTGTGTTTGTGGATGAACCTATTGAAAATGTAGTTTCTCTTCTTGAAAACGGAACCATACAGCTTGCACAACTTCATGGTCATGAGGATGTGGCTTATGCAAAAAAGTTAAAAGCGCTCTGCGGTAAGCCTATAATTAAAGCTTTTATTATTAAGAATGAAGATGATATTAAAAATGCACTTAATTATGACTGCGATTATATGCTTTTGGATAACGGACTAGGTACCGGAGAAACTTTTGACTGGTCATTAATACAAAATATAGATAAACCTTTCTTTCTGGCAGGTGGTCTTACACCTAAAAATGTGCAGGAAGCGATATCTCTTACACAGCCTTATGCCGTGGATACAAGCTCCGGTGTGGAAACTGACTGTCGCAAGGATTATAATAAGATAAAATCATTTATAGATGCTGTACACTCTATGGATTTATAATTCTCAATATTGAAATTCTCTATTTTAAAAAATATCATTAAGATAAATATGAAATTGAAAGGGACCTAATTATTAATGTTACCAACAAGAGAAAAAGCCGAAGAACTTTTACAAGAGGCAGAAAAATGCAATCCCGGACCCTGGGGTAATCATAGCCGTGTCGCTGCCCATTGTGCAGAAAAAATAGCTGTGGAATGTGATGGCTTAGATCCGGATAAAGCGTATATATTAGGCTTGTTACATGATATAGGCAGAAAATTTGGAGTAAGACATTTAGGTCATGTATCCGACGGTTATACATATATGATGTCTTTAGGATATGATGAGGTTGCGAAGATATGCCTAACACATTCTTTTAATACCGAAACAATTGATGAATATATTGGTAAATTCGATACAACTGATGAAGAATTAAAAATAATCCAGGATGCATTAGCAGCAGTTGTTATGGATGATTACGATAAACTTATTCAATTGTGTGATTCATTAGCCGGTGCAGAAGGTGTGCTTAACATTGAAGACCGAATGGAAGATGTTAAACGTAGATACGGGTCATTTCCGCAAAAAAAGTGGGATTGTAATCTGGCTCTAAAAAAATATTTTGAAGAAAAAACGGGTAAAGATATATATATCGTAGTAGATAAGGATAGTTTTAAACTTTAAAAATTTAAAACTATCCCGCCAAACAATGCCACTGCAACGGCTACTGCCAGTTCAAAGAAATTAGACACACCAAGTAGGAACCGCACAATGGGTACAAATACCATGGCCGTACATGGTGCAGCACCAAGAAGGACGGCGCCGGCAAGATACTGCGTAGCAAGTTCCGGTGTAATGAATACTTTGAATATCACAAAGAAAAACAGCGAGGCAATTCCATACATCGTAAACGGCTTGATCAGCCAGTTCGTTATCCATGTCACAAACAGCCCTTTCGGATTTTTACCCACATTACGAATACTTTTAAAATCCACTTTGAGCATCATAGGATAAATCATAACCCAGATTAAAATTGCCATCGGTATAGAAATACGGGCGTATTCAAACCGGCCTAAGAGTGACGGGAGGGCCGGAATAAAATGCCCTAACAGTACTCCTACAACCATACACAAAAACACCCATACAGTCAGATAGCGTTGGAAAAAATTGATGCCGGTATTATTTTCCTTTTGCATAATGATAAGCACCTCCCTATAATTGCAACAGCTTTTCGTCCTTAATCTTATCTGCACTCCATGCAATCACGGCAAATTTTCCGTCGTTGTGACTGTCAATGCAGTTGATCCATTCTACTTCATTACCTGCTTTCGCTTTCAGTAAGGCATTGTTAGTATTAGCATGATAGAATGATTGGTTGATTACCCACCAATTTGCAGCAATCTGTGCTCTGCTTAAGTCATCCTCCAAACGCAGTGCCTCATAGACAGGCGTCGCCTCAGGTAAAGTTACAATGACAACTTCTGTTTCCACACTTTTCAGTCTCGGCAGTAATCGTTTTACAGACTCCGGTGTTTCACCTTTTGTCCTCTGGATTTCCTTGTCATAGCTTTCCGTGGACTCCAGAAGAAGCA
>JAFLTG010000023.1 GCA_022510545.1 Lachnospiraceae bacterium
CCTGCCATAGGTGCAGGCAGCGAACTTATAACTATTGATGAAAGCACAGGAACAGAAGTTAAAGTTACCGGAAGTGAACTTATATCTGGTATCTATTATTATCAGATGTCAGCAGTTGAAAATAAAACAGGCTGGTACTCATTGACCTTCTCTGCACCTGTTCCGGCTGCTGGCTCTAATGAGATTTGCGGTTTATACACATATGCAGACTCAACATATACACTTGAAAAAACATTTATCAATAGAGCCCCAACGGAAGCTGAAACGAGTTTTGTTAACTTCGCTCCGGTTTTTGAGGGAAATGTTTATTATAATAATGGACAATTCTTTAGCAGCATGGCACTTGCAGAGGGCGTAACTCTGAAAGATTTGAAAGATTTGCTGGCATCAGAAGAAGTTAATACTATTGTTGCTAATGGAGAAGAAAAATATACAGAAGCGACATGGAAGGCCTTTAATGATGCTAAAACTAATGCAGAAAAGGTAGTATCTGAATGCGATGGCAGCGATGAAACAAAGGGCGACGATTATACGAGCTCTGCGATTACTGCTGCATATGCAGCTCTTCAGTCTGCCATAGATAATATGGAAAAAAAGCCGGATGCAGTTACTTTCTACTACTATAATGACACCATTGCAGCTGATGAAGAATTAGGATTGAGTATCTGGACTAGTGATAATTCAAAATCTACAGCAGATCCTTATGATTGGTATATATGGAAGGCAAATGACACCTATAAAATGACACAAGTGTCAGAATATCCTGGTTGGTACAGCGTTCCTATTGTCTTTGTAGATGGAGGAAACTATCCTGGATTTATAGTTGTCAGCCATAAAAATGGTGCCGGTTCCGGAGAAAATAACATAACTAAGTTAGAGGAATATACAGGCAGCACATATCCGAAATTAGAAAATGATGAAACTGCTTATGCGGTTAAAGATTATAAATATTATATGGGTCAGGATATGGTTACCGCTATAATGCGCAACATTACCTTGTACGCATACAGTGAAAAAGGAACACCTGCACTTGCATTAAAAGATACTCTCTCATACATAGACGAAAGCAGTGGTAGAAAAATTCCGCTTGTTGAAGCAAATACTGATGAGTGGGGTAACAAATATTATGAAATGCTTCCGGACATTTTAAATAACTGGTATTATTTAGAGTTTAGTGTACCGGATACGGCAAATGAGTCAGATGAAATATGTGACTTATATTATGGTTCATATGATAATGAGGGCTGGCAGACAAAGTTCGTAAACGGTCCTACAACTGCTTCTGATAGAGTTGACATAACACCTGCCTTTAAAGGTTATGTTTATTATAAAGACGGTAAGTTATCCAATATCAGAGCCCTGACGGTGACAGACTTAAAGAACCTGATAGCTAGCGCCGAAAAGCTCAGAGACGACGATTTGGCAGCTGAGGAAACAGGCGAAAATATATACTACCATGATAAACAATACGACGGTGGCAAGTGGAATAATTTCCTTACAAAAATTACTGAAGCTGAAGCAGTAGCTGAAAAGGATTCTCCTACAGACGATGAGATTCAGACAGCTTATGATAACTTAAATCGTGCAATGGAATCATTGGTTTTTGCAACCTGGGAATCGGCGGAAATAAGTGTAACACCGGTTGCAATAGATGATAACTTTATTACAGGTGCAGACCTCTCATCCTATGTTTCCTTAAAGGAAAGCGGTACTGTATTCAAAGATGAGAACGGAAAGGCACTATCTGATAAAGAATTTTTCCAGATGCTTTATAACGGCGGAACCAACTGGGTACGTATCCGTGTATGGAATGACCCATATGATAGTAACGGAAACGGATACGGTGGTGGTAATTCCGATTTGGAAAAAGCCAAAACTATAGGTAAACTTGCAACTGACGCAGGTATGAGAGTTTTGATAGATTTCCATTATTCGGATTTCTGGGCAGACCCATCCAAGCAGGATGCACCTAAAGCATGGGAAAAATATACTTTGGCACAGAAAGAGGAAAGTGTTTATAATTATACGTTAACGAGCCTAAGAGCCTTAAAAGCTGCCGGTGTTGACGTTGGAATGGTACAGGTAGGTAATGAGACAAATAATGCGATATGCGGAGAACGCGGCTGGGCAAATATGTCTAAGATTTTTAGTGCCGGAAGTCGTGCCGTTAGAGAATTTGATCCAAGTTGCCTTGTAGCGATACATTTTGCAGATCCTTCTTCCGGTTTGTTTGGCGGATATGCTGAGAATCTGAAGACTAATAACGTAGATTATGATGTTTTTGCAGCCTCTTATTATCCGTTCTGGCATGGCGGTACAGATACTTTGACCAGAGAATTGAAGAATATAGCCTCTGAATATAAAAAGAAAGTAATGGTGGCGGAAACTTCATGGGTAACGACTTGGGAAGACGGAGACGGTCATGGAAATACTTCTCCTAAGACAACGCAGACCTTGAAATATCCGGTTTCCGTACAGGGTCAGGCAGATGAGATGAGAGATGTTATCAATGCGGTCAATTTGGTTAATGACCCTGAATCCGGTAATAATCCGGCAATCGGTGTATTCTACTGGGAGCCTGCATGGATTTCTCCGTACTATGTTTATAATGGAACAACATTAGATCAGAGTTTATATAGCAAGAATAAGGCGGCATGGGAGAAATACGGATCAGGTTGGGCATCCAGCTATTCGACCGAATATGATCCTACCGATGCCGGACGGTGGTATGGTGGTAGTGCCGTAGATAATCAGGCGTGGTTTGATTTCAATGGCAAAGCACTTCCTACAGCCCAAATTTACCGCTATATCAGGAACGGTGCCGTAGCTGCAAACCGCAAGAATGCCATTGCCGCCGTACAAAGTGAAATAGAGATAAAGGTCAATGTTGGTGAAGATATTAATTATCCCGATGGTATTTATGACGAAGGTGAAGCTCTTGATGATGAAGTTGTCATATCATTTATTGATGGCACCAAGGCTTCGGATGAAAATGCTAATAAGACCCACTATAAATCAATTAAGATAAAATGGGATGAAGACCAGCAGGCATTAGTAGATACGAATAAAGCAGGCGTATTTACAGTTGAAGGTGTGGTAACTTGCGAATATTATGTAACAGTCAAAGATGCAGATATTCAGGAAGATACTAAGATAGAAACCTTTGATGTTATATTGACTATTGAGGTGCTTTCCACCAGCAATATTCTTCAAAATCCGGGATTTGAGAGTGGTATTACTTCATGGTCTATTGACCCAATTGGTCAAACGGCTGAGGATATTAAAAGCGATGTGATTGCTCATATAGAAGTTAGATCAGGAGAAAATAACGATCCACATAGCGGTGATAGTGGAATGCATTTCTGGAGCAGCAATGCAATTAACTTTAAAGTATACCAGACTGTCTCAGGTCTTAAATCAGGAACCTATACAGCAGGTGGCTTCCTTCAGGGCAATGGCGCCTCATCTAAGGATGTCCAGACACTTTATGTAACGGTAAAAGATTCAAGCGGAAGGGAGACTACATATGAAAAAAACTGCTCATTAAACGGCTGGCGCAACTGGGTAAATCCTGAGATTACCAATATTAAAGTTTCTGAAGGCGATACTCTGACAGTCGGAATGGAAATAGTATCTACCGTAGGCGGAGCTTGGGGAACAATCGATGACATGTACCTCTATGGTAAATATGGTGTTAATTTAGGCGATATTAAAAACGGTACGGTTAATGTCAGCAATATGGAACCGGATAGCGGTGAAATTGTAAGAATCGCAGCTATGCCAGAGAATGGATATTATTTATCAGAGCTGAAACTTATAGGTGAAAATGTAGAAGAGAATACTTTACAAGATGAGAAGGGATTAGGTGCCTCAGCATATGATTCTGCATCTAAGACAGCTACTCTTACTTATAATAGTGGAGACAATAAGAGCGATGAAACTATGCAGGCTCGCTTTAAGATGCCTGAAGGCACGGTTACTCTTGATGCAACCTTTACTGCAATTAGTTTTTCACCGGCAGTATCCCTTGATAATGTAACCGTTAAAGATTTTACAGCTAATTCTGACGGTAAATATGTATATGACTACAACCAGGAGTATACAGGTAAAAAACTTGAGCTTGATCTTGAATTAAGCTATGCAGGATATAAGCTTACAAGTGCAGACTATACTGCCAAGTACAAGAATAATACCAAGGTAACCGACAGCAGTATGGCTGAAGTAACCATTGCTGCAAAGGGCAAGAAGTTTACCGGAAGTAGAACTCTGTACTTTAATATAGTAGACAGTAAGGTAGATATATCCAAGGCTAAAGCAAAGCTGTTAGCTGTAGCAAATGACAATACTGGCAAGGCGGATACCTATTACTACACTGGCGATGAAATCGAACCCGCTATTGATTATTTGACGGATAAGACCGGTAGTGAACTGAAAGCAAAAGATGGCTCTGCTTTGACTAGAGGAGTTGACTATACGGTATATTATCAGAAAAACATTAAAGTCGGTAAAGCAACCATGACCGTGATTGCAAATAGCGGCATAGATAGTAAGGCCAAAGGTTCCTTTACGTATACATTTACAATTGCAAAGCGTCCGATTACTAACGACCATATAACGGTTTCAGGTATTAGCGGCGCTACCTATACCGGAAGCAAGGTTACACCTAATGTTACAGTGAAATACGATAACAAGGTATTGCAGAAAGGTAAGGATTATACGGTTACTTATAAGAACAATGTTAATGTAAGTGCCAATGTGACAGCAAACAAGAAACCTTATCTTAAGATTACGGGAAAAGGTAATTATACGGGAACTACTGCAGAATATAAGTTTGAGATAACTCCAAAGAATATTGGTGACTTTGGTATAAAAGTAACTGCCGATGATATAGCGGAAAACAAAGCACCCAAGATTATTCTTAAGAACGGTACCAAGACCCTGTCACTTAATAAGCAGTATAGAATTACTAAGATACTTCGTACGGCAAAGGGTGAGAGTCCGGAAGAAATAATATATCAGGATGAAAATGCTGATGGAACACCTGAAAAAGGCAAGAAACCGACTGATAAAATAAGCGCAGCAGGTACTTATGAGGTTACACTAAGCGGAATAGAAAAAGGCGGTTACACAGGTACCAGTACAGTAACATTTAGAGTAATTGATAAAGCTCATTTACTTTCAAATTATAAGATTACTCTTCCTAAGACCAAGACCTATACCGGCAGCGCAATTACTCTTAGTACAAAAGCAGATGATGATACAGGAGCCGCTGCTGAGCTGAAAGTAACGAACAAGAGCGGAACTGAGACCTTAGTCGAAGGAGTGAATTACACAGTCAGCTATGAAGATGTAAACGGTAATCCTACCAATATCAAGACCGGAACAGCCACTGTTACAGTTAAAGGTATAAATGAGTATGGCGGAACCAAGACCGCTAAGTTTAAAATATCAAAGAGATCCGTTATATCCGGTACAAATGCTGACGGAAAAGCTTCTATCACATATGAGATTAAAGAAGATACCATATTGGATAAGGTGGCAAAGAAAGTAGAGGCTGAAAAAGTACAGAATCCGGAAGCTGACAGTACGTATTATCTGCCTTATACCGGATATGCATGGACGCCTGAACTTGATATTTATGCAACTAACAACGGTGCGAAGAAGTTGTTGACCAATGGAGTCGATTACACGATAACCTACAAAAATAACCTTAAACCCAAAGCTGTGGCATCTGTCACCATTAAGGGTAAAGGCAATTACAGCGGTACTGTTAAGTTCGACAATGTATTTACTGTAAAAGATGCGACTCTGGATGATTTTGTAATCACAGTTAATCCTGTAGAATATACCGGCAAAGCAATCAAACCAGCGCTTACTTTCGTGTATAAAGAAACCGGTACAGAGATTGCCTTAAAATCCGGCACAGCCTACAGCGTAAAATACAAGGACAACAAGAATGTTGCAAGTATAGAAAGTTCGGTTAAACCGACTGTAACCATTACAGAAAAAGGATTAAATGCTTCTAAAAAGGGAACTGTCAAAGGTAAGCTTGAGATACCTTTCACAATCACAACCGCACGCATTACCTATGCGAACGTAAGTGAAGTTAAGGTTCAGACCTATAACGGCAAACCGGTTACACCGAAACTTACCATTAAGGTAAATGGCAAGACTCTTAAAGCCGGCAAGGATTACGTGGTTCACTACAAAGAAAACTCTAGGCCAAACGCTAAGGCTAAAGCCGAAATTATAGGTATCGGAAACTATTCCGGACTTGTTACCAAAGAGTTTGTAATTAAGTAATCTTTTCAAAAAAGTGTAACGAAATAATAGTAAAAATTGACCTCCAATAGTTAGACTTTATGCCTGGCTTTTGGAGGTCAGTTCATTCTATTGGATTTCTAAAAAATTGTATTTCTTACTAATTTATGGTTTCCTTTTTTTTGCTAATGCGTTATAATTACATCAAAGATTAAGGCGGACAGCCTGAATATAAAATTTTTATGGAGGTAGTGAAAAATGTTAGTATCAGCAACAGAAATGCTTAAAAAAGCAGTAGCCGGCCATTATGCCGTAGGACAGTTCAACATCAACAACCTTGAGTGGACCAAAGCAATCCTTTTAACAGCACAGGAGTGCAATTCACCTGTTATCCTCGGCGTATCTGAAGGTGCAGGAAAGTATATGGGTGGATATGATGTAGTAATGGGTATGGTAAACGGCCTTATCAAAGACCAGAATATCACAGTACCCGTAGCAGTACATTTGGATCATGGTTCTTATGAACACTGCTATAAATGTATGGAAGCAGGTTTCCCGTCAGTTATGTTTGACGGTTCTCACTATTCAATCGATGAAAACATCGCTAAGACCAAAGAACTGGTTGAAGCAGCTCACGCTAAGGGAATTTCCATTGAGGCAGAAGTTGGCTCCATCGGCGGTGAGGAAGACGGCGTAGTAGGAATGGGTGAGTGTGCAGATCCTAATGAATGTAAGCAGATTGCAGACCTCGGAGTAGACTTCCTTGCAGCAGGTATCGGTAATATTCATGGTAAATATCCTGAGAACTGGAAAGGCTTACAGTTCAATGTACTTGAAGCTGTTCAGGAGAAGACAGGTTCTCTTCCGTTAGTTCTTCATGGTGGTACAGGTATTCCGGAAGATATGATTAAGAAAGCAATTTCTCTTGGAGTTGCTAAGATCAATGTTAATACAGAATGCCAGTTATCATTTGCAGCAGCTACACGTAAATATATCGAAGCCGGTAAAGACCTTGAAGGTAAAGGTTTCGATCCTCGTAAACTTCTTGCTCCCGGTTTTGATGCAATCAAAGCAACAGTCAAAGAGAAAATGGAACTGTTTGGCTCAGTTGGCAAGGCATAAAAAGTACACTGACATATATTTATTAAAGTATACTTACATTTTAAGGGTTGCCTGTTTGGCAGCCCTTTAATATGCGATATGAGCAAGTTATAAGATTTTAAAAGAGGTTTATGATTCTTTAAATAAAGTTGTATGAAATGAGGGTATAAAAACAATGATGAAAACATGGGATATAAGAGTAGATGATATTGAATATCGTATTGAACTGAAAAACAATAAAAAAGTTTTTGTAAACGGTGAAGAACTTAAGCTCAAAAATTATGTCAAGAAAACCGGTCTGGTACATACCGAATATGAAATCCCCTTTGGTCCCAAAACAGGAGTCTTGGTGCTGATGAGTATGAATGCACCGCATCTTTATATTGATAACAGGGATTGTGAAACCGGACAGGAATATTCTCCGTTGAAAATACCCGTATGGGCATATATTTTTATGGTACTCCATTGCATCAACTTCTTAAACGGTGCATTAGGCGGCGCGATGGCAGTTGTCGGAATTACATTCGCAACCTACATATCCTGTAATAAAAATATGAACATCATGCTAAGGCTGATACTTAACATATTATTACTTATAGTCATTTATGCAGTTGTTTTCGGAGTAGCGGTTGTTTTGGCAGGTCTTCTATAATACCAAATATAAATATGAGTAGAAGATGGTGGGACATATATGTCCCACCATCGTTCCCTCATTATTTTGAAACAGCATCTTCCTGCATCTTCTGTATCTCCGGATCATACGAAAGCATCGGCTTCTCATCCTTCCCTTTCAAAACCCGGTTTACATAATTCATAGTAATTTTATATACCAACGGAGACAGAACCAGCACACCAATCAAGTTGGGAATCATCATAAGCCCGTTAAATGTATCCGCAAGGTCCCACGCAAGGTTATCACCCATTACAGCACCACCAAAGATTGCTATTACAAAAATTACTCTATATACAATAGTAAACTTTTCACCGAACAAAAATTCACATGCCTTGGTACCGTAATGACTCCAGCCAAGCACGGTAGAGAATGCAAACAACATAACCGCAATCGCTATAAAGCCGGCTCCGATTTGACCAAAGTGTATGGAAAATACCGTTGATACGATATTTGCCTTGGTCAGCTCGATTCCGTTATATGTTTCAAGAGCAACTCCGGTTTCCAGATCAACCAGTCCTGAAGACAGTACTGAAAATGCTGTCAGCGTACATACAATGATTGTATCTGCAAACACCTCAAATATTCCCCACATACCCTGACGTACCGGCTCACTTACATTAGAATTGGAATGAACCATAACAGAAGAACCAAGACCGGCTTCGTTGGAGAAAACGCCTCGTTTCATACCCTGTTCAATTGCCAGTTTTGCACCGTAACCTACAATACCGCCGCCGGCTGCCTGCATTGCAAACGCACCTTTGAATATAGCTCCGAATACGGCTCCGACATGAGATATATTTGTAATAAGTATTACAATGGATCCTACTATGTATATAACAACCATAAAAGGAACAATCTTTTCGGTAACGGAAGCAATACGTTTAAGGCCGCCGACAATTACCAGACCACCCATTATAAGAACAAAAATTCCGGTAACCCATGTAGGCACTCCGAATACGGTATTCATATTTCCGGATATAGAGTTAACTTGTGTCATATTACCGATTCCGAATGATGCAAGGAAGCAGAAGATTGAAAAAAGTACCGCCAGAATCATACCAATCTGTTTACAGCCTTTTTTACTTCCAAGTCCGTCTTTCAGATAGTACATAGCACCACCGGACCATTCATCTTGCTTATTTTTACGACGATAATAAATACCAAGTACATTTTCTGAAAAATTAGTCATCATTCCAAAGAATGCAATCAGCCACATCCAGAACACTGCCCCGGGACCGCCGACCATAATTGCACCTGCCACACCGACGATATTTCCTGTTCCTACCGTAGCAGCAAGCGCTGTACACAGTGATTGGAACTGTGAAATAGATTTGTCCTTGGTATGACCAAGAACATCCTTATCTTTAAAAATCGCACCGATTGTCATCTTCATCCAGTGACCGATATGACCAATCTGGAAAAACTTAGTCAGTATAGTCATAAGTACACCCACGACCGATAAAAGAATCAGTGCCGGCCATCCCCAGACAAAGCTGTTGACGGCATCGTTGACATTTGTAATAATCTCTAACATAACACCCTCCATTCGCAATTTTGCTAATATTTTAACAAAATTAAGTTTTAAACTAAATGATATAGTTTGCAATAAAAAAAGTATAATAGAATATTAAATAGACTATTACACCCTCGTAATGTTATTATTTTATACTAGATATATAATTATGTCAATAAAAATGTATAATTGTATACAATGTGGGATACATGAAATAATTAAAATTATTTTAATCAATTTTAGTGGACTGGTGAAATATCATACGGTCATACCATGTACCATCAATTTCAACTTTTTCATACTGCTCAAACCCCAGCTTCCTGCAGAGGGCCATAGATATTTCATTACCCTCCATAACAAGTACCTGAAAAGAGTTAAAGCCTAATTCTTCCCGGCCATATTTGATAATCGCCTGACAAACCTCATAAGCATACCCTTGTCCTTGGAATGGTACGGCAATCACAAAACCAAGCTCCGGAATATCATAGCCCTCACGCCAGCTAATACCTGCCCTGCCGATAACCGTTTGTGAACTCTTTTCTAATACTGTCCACATTCCATAACCATAAAAAGAATATACTTTCTTAATATAATCTTTAATATATTCAACTTCTTCATCTCGATCAACATACAGATTTTCCATATATTTTGTAATAGATGGTTCACTATATATTTCATAAAAACTGTCTACATCATCAACCGTACTTTCCCGAATTGTGCACCTGTCCGTTTCCAGAATAGTCCAAGGTTGTCCTGTCAGTCGCAGATATCCCAGCTTAAGAGATTCATATTCTATCTCCCTAATATCCTCAATAGCATATTCGGCGTATGAAAAAGTCTTATCACGGTTGCCTTCATGCAAATAAACAATAACCGGCAGGCCTTTCAATTTCAACTGATTGTGATAAACCGGATTATCTGTAATATAGAGTGTGTCTATGATCTCAGTTCTTGTACATTTATTAACAATCTCCTGATTGGACAACGTCTCGTCTGTATTTTGGTATCTGAGCGGTTTCCCTATTATAGAAACCGTTATACCATATAGCGCAAGCTCATCCACAAGATTCTCAATATCATATATAGATTTTTCATCATCTAAAATAAATATAACCTTTTTCAACATTTATCTTTACCTTCTTGTTTGTTTACTATAAAATTATATAATAAACCCAGAAAGGAATCAAAAACTATGTCACAAAATCCAATAGTAACATTTACTATGAAAAGCGGCGAAACTTTTAAAGCCGAACTTTACCCCGATATTGCACCGATATCGGTCAATAACTTTATCAGTCTGATACAGAAAAATTTCTACGATGGTCTTATTTTTCACCGGGTTATCAAAAACTTTATGATTCAGGGCGGTGATCCGGAAGGAACAGGTATGGGAGGCCCGGGTTATTCTATACGCGGCGAATTTGAGCAGAACGGTTATCCCAATGACTTAAAGCATACCGCAGGAGTACTTTCTATGGCAAGGAGCATGCATCCCAATTCTGCAGGGAGCCAGTTCTTTGTAATGCACAAAAATGCTCCTCACTTAGACGGCTCTTATGCTGCATTTGGAAAAGTTACAGAGGGTATGGAAGTTGTAAATAAGATTGCGGAAACCGCAACCGATGCCAATGACAGACCAATTGAGCCACAGGTAATTGATACGGTTACCGTGGAGACATTCGGGGTGGATTATCCGGAACCGGATAAGATTCAGGGAGTATTTTAGTGAACTGTCGAACATGGTTTTGTTCACAATTTGTTAAAATTTATTTTAAAGAAACTTCATTTACATATCATTCTTTAGACATTTCTTTTGCATATACTAAATACATAAGATGACAAAAGATATTAACAAAGATAGATAGTTTAATCAATACTTTTTCATAATAAATGCCAAGTAAATTATTTTACTTGGCATCCTCCCTTTTTATAAGAAAAATAATATATTACTAAAATTTTTGATAATGCAGGATTAAATTGTATTAAAAAATGTGCAATGTTTTCTATTGACAGAAATTATTGGCGGTGATAGAATCCATTTCATAAGAGCAAAGGCGCTGTGAAATTTTCATGGCGCTTTTTTATTATATAAAATGTGGAGCAATGGCGCTTCTTCAATTGGAAGAGCATTGTATCCACATTTTTTATTTATAACAACAGAAAGTTCGTATAGCGTGCTTTCTATTGTATAGAAGGAGGAGAAAATTATGACGGAAGAAATTTTGAGTGTTGTAAGTGGTGAAGTTTTTGGCGTCTGGTTTCTAATTGGCGCCGCGTTGGTGTTCTGGATGCAGGCAGGTTTTGCAATGGTTGAAGCCGGATTTACCAGAGCTAAGAATGCAGGAAACATTTTGATGAAAAATCTTATGGATTTCTGTATCGGTACTGTGGTTTTCATACTGATTGGTTTTGGACTGCTCTTTGGTGAAGACCTGGTCGGTTTGATCGGAACTCCCGGTTTTGACATTTTTACGGATTATGCCAATTTTGACTGGTCCAACTTTGTATTCAACCTTGTGTTCTGTGCAACGACAGCAACAATTGTTTCCGGAGCTATGGCGGAGAGAACTAAATTTTTGTCCTACTGTATTTACTCCGGAATAATATCGGCATTGATTTATCCGATCGAAGCCCATTGGATATGGGGAGGCGGTTTTCTTGCACAGATGGGCTTCCATGATTTTGCGGGTTCGTGTGCAATACATATGGTAGGCGGTATATCCGCCTTAATCGGAGCTAAGATATTAGGACCTCGTATAGGTAAGTTCACTAAGGAAAAAGGCAGCAAAGCTATAAAAGTAAACGCTATTCCCGGACACAATCTTCCGATGGGCGCCCTTGGAGTATTCATCTTATGGCTTGGATGGTATGGTTTTAACGGTGCAGCTTGTACCAGCGTAGCACAGCTTGGCTCGGTTTTTGTAACAACAACGGTTGCGCCCGCAATTGCGACAGTGGTGTGTATGATATTTACCTGGGTTAAATACGGTAAACCGGATGTTTCTATGTGTTTAAACGCATCTCTGGCAGGCTTGGTTGCTATCACGGCGCCCTGCGATGTTACGGATGTAACAGGTGCATTGATTATTGGTGCGGTATCCGGACTACTGGTTGTATTTGGCGTCTGGTTCCTGGATTATAAGCTTCATATTGATGACCCTGTAGGTGCGGTGGCGGTTCACTGTTTAAACGGTATCTGGGGTACGATTGCGGTAGGTCTTTTTGCCACAACATCTGCTCCGGGAAATGACAGTGTTGTCGGTCTTTTCTATGGCGGTGGATTCACACAGCTTGGATTACAGTTGATAGGTTTTGTTTCCGTAGCAGCATGGACTGCAGTAACAATAACTGTTACGTTTATGATTATTAAATCGGTTGCCGGACTTAGGGTTACCGAGGAAGAAGAAATTGTCGGACTCGATTCCTGTGAGCACGGACTTGCATCGGCATATTCAGGTTTCAGTATTATGGATATATCTAACTCTATGACTATGGATATCAATGAAAATACCAGTCTGGGAACGGATGACTACGATGAGGCTTCCAATGTACAAAAAGATGCGGCAGTGCCTGTTATAACACAGTTCTCAGAGCCGTCAACAGGAATGCACAAAGTAGTTATTGTAGCTAAGCTCTCCAGATATGATAACTTAAAGAAAGCAATGAATGACTTAGGCGTAACCGGTATGACAGTTACACAGGTAATGGGCTGTGGTGTTCAGAAAGGTTCCGGAGATAAATATCGTGGAGCAGAAGTAGATGCAACCCTTCTTCCTAAAGTTAAGGTTGAAGTAATCGTAAGTAAGATTCCTGTTGATTCTGTTATTGCGGCAGCTAAGAAAGCGCTTTATACCGGACATATCGGAGACGGTAAGATTTTTGTATACAATGTAGCCAAGGTCGTAAAAGTACGTACCGGTGAAGAAGACTATGCAGCGCTTCAGGATGTTGAATAATTATTAGCAAGTGACGTTTCTTTTTTCTATATCCCTTAATGAAACCCTCGGCGAATTATCGCCGGGGGCTTTGTATATTCAAATAAACTATGATATAATGTACGAAAAGGGCAGTTGCGCGTTTTCCGGGTCTCTGCCCATCACGAAAGGACATAAAAACATGCGTAAAACAAAAATAATCTGTACCCTCGGCCCCGCCACAGACAATGAAGAAATCTTAAAAAAAATCATGTTGGAAGGCATGGACGTTGCCAGATGCAACTTCTCCCACGGAGTCTATGAAGATCATAAAAAGAGAATGGACATGGTAAAAAAAGTTCGTAAAGAAGTAAAGAAACATGTTGCCATCCTTTTAGATACCAAGGGTCCTGAAGTTCGCGTAAAACAATTTAAAGACGGCAAAGTCACCTTGAAGGAAGGTCAGCTTTTTACGCTGACATCCGATGAAGTGGAGGGAACCGAAGAAAAGGTTTCCATTACATATAACCGTCTATATGAAGACTTAGAGACCGGGATGAAAGTATTGATCGATGACGGTCTTATTGAGATGCGTGTGGAAAAAGTGGAGCATAGCAATATTGTGTGCCGCGTAGTAAACGGTGGAGTAGTTTCCAATAACAAAGGAATCAACATACCTGATGTAGATCTTTCTATGCCGTATTTAAGTGAAAAGGACAGGGATGATATTCTGTTTGGAATAGAACAGGATGTGGATTTCATTGCAGCTTCTTTTGTCCAGAAAAAAGATGACGTTATGCAGCTTAGAAAACTGCTTAATAAAAACGGCGGTGAAAATATTAAGATTATTGCAAAAATTGAAAATGCGCAGGGTGTTGAAAATATAGATGAAATTCTGGACGTTGCCGACGGCATTATGATAGCAAGAGGTGACATGGGCGTAGAGATACCATATGAGGAAGTACCCGTAATCCAGAAAATGATCATCAAAAAAGTATATGAAGCCGGTAAGCAGGTTATCACGGCAACACAGATGTTGGAATCTATGATTAAGAATCCAAGACCTACCAGAGCGGAGGCAACCGATATTGCCAATGCGGTATATGACGGAACAAGCGCAATCATGCTTTCCGGTGAAACCGCGGCAGGAGCTTATCCGATTGAGGCCGTTAAAACTATGGTGAGGATAGCAGAACGCACGGAACGGGATGTTGATTATCGTATGAGATTTTTCCATCATGACAGAAAAGCCAATCCGGATATCACCGATGCAATCTGTCATGCGACTTGTACCACAGCACATGACCTTAATGCCAAAGCCATAGTGACTGTAACCAAGTCCGGCAACTCTGCAAGGATGATTTCCAGATACAGACCCGCCAGCGATATTATAGGCTGCGCAACTTCGGAAAAGGTATGCAGACAGCTTAATATGGCCTGGGGAGTCATACCTATTCTTACTAAAGAGGAAAAGGATGTTTTTGAATTATTTGATAATGCAATAATTGCAGCCAAAGATATGAAACTTTTAGAAAAAGGAGACTTAACCGTAATCACATCCGGTGTGCCTATAGGAATATCCGGAACTACTAATATGATTAAGGTGCAGAATGTGCAGTAATAAGAGCTTGTATAATTGCGACGTAATTCTTAAGGATTCGGTTTCGTAATAAACTCATTTTAAACTGTAAATAAAGTAACTATCGGAATCGTCACAAGGCTTAAAACGGTCGATAAGATTATGCCCTGTGAAATAGTGGATTCGTCTATATGCAGCTGTTTGGACAGCATCAGCGGCATATTTCCGGCAGGTACGGACAGCATCAGAGCAGCCGTGTTGACTATCAAAGGCTCTTTGATGAACTGACCAAGAATCAGTGTAAAGCCTATTGGCAGCAGTATATATCTGATAAGTATGAACGCATAGATTTTCGGATTGGAAAGAATGCTTTTTAACGTCATCTGTGCCACTGATACACCAAGTACCAGCATTGACAGGAAGGTTGTTGTCCTGCCTGCGTATGTAAGAGTAGAAGATATTATTGTCGGAACCTTAAAATTACCCAAATAGAATATTATTGTAAGCAGGGCAGATATTGTTCCGGTATTTATTATTTTCTTAAAAAAGTTTTCCTTGTTTTCAGAATGGGCAGCTTTTTTAAGCACAGCCATTCCGTATGTATAAAGCAGGATATTATAAATCAGGTTGCTTAGTGATACAAAGATCAAAGACCCTGAACCCAATACGGCAGAAGCAAGGGGGATTCCGATAAAACCCACGTTTCCGAAGATAGTCAGCATGCGATAGGAATAACGAGCAGGCTGTGGAATCTTAAGTACCCATGGGATCAGGTAGGCAAATAAGATTAGTACCGCATAAGAAGTCAGAAAAACAATTAAACCTATGAGCAGATCATATGCAGATAGTTTAGGCGAATCGTCAAAGGCTGAACATATAAGTAATGCAGGATTGGTAACGTTGACTATTAATCCGGATATCTGACCGGAAGTGGTTTCGGTTATCATTTGTCTGCGGTAAAGCAGCACTCCTGTAAGAATAAGTATAAGTATGATTATCATCTGTTCCAAAACAACTGTAACGCTCATGGTATTGATACTCCTTATTATTGAAAACAATAATTATGGTATCACATCTGTAGAAAAAGTAAAGTGGTTAATTAAGTATTTACACGGGGTAAGCCGATATATATAATGAATTATACACTTTTTTAGAAAGTTAAGTGTGTTTGGGACAATGTAACGGATATATTTGTATTTAAGCGCATGAATATGACACGCATGTCAGAAAGGAATCTGACATAAGTAATTACAAGGAGGTATTTTTATGGTATTACGTTTATTGGGAAGAGACGAAAACAGTTTCGTCATCAGTCATAATGAAAAAGCACAGGAACGCAGCGAAGCAAGAAACGGCAAGGCAAATGACGCTAAAGCAAGCAGTAAGTCCATCAATATGAGTGGTCTGGGCTTTACTGATGACGCAGTCCTTTTTCGTAAGCAGCTTGCAAGAAAGCGTGCAATGAAGATTATAAGTGATGCATGGGCAGGGGATAAGAAAATAAATCAGAATCTGGATGATATAAGAAGCGACCGTGATAGAGCCAATGCGGAAATTTCTGAGTATACGGATTATATCATGGGATATAAGGATAAGAAAGCGCAGCTCAAAGAATATTACGGTATAGAAGATGAAAACTATACCAAGGAGGAAGCTGCACTGCTTAAGAAAGAAGCCGAAGCAGCTGAAAATCCCGAAATAACTCTTACGCAGGAAGAACAGGAAAAATTGGAACAGCTTAAGAATTCTCCGCTTTACAAATATAAACAGGAGATATCCGGACTGGATGCTGCGATTTCCAATTATGAGCTCAAAATCGATAAAGCCAAAAATGAGGTAATAGCAGCCAATTCACAGATTACAGGGATTCAATTAGAGCGGCTTAAATATTATGAAATGTTGAAGGCTCAGAAAAAAGCAGATAAGATTAATGAAGAAGCCAGTAAGGAAGCCATAGGTATGCTCATCGGAGAGGCGCAGGACCATATCAAGGAAGAATTCGAAGAAAAGGTCGAGGAAGCAAAGAAGAGAGCGGAAGAAAAAGAAGAACAGGAAGAGAAGCTCGAAGAAAAAAGAGAAGAAAAAGAAGAGTTCAAAGAGCAGCTTGAAATTGAGCGTAAAGAAAGCAGAGAAGCCGAAAGGACCCGAATAGAGCAGGAGAAAAATGCAAGAGAGCAGTCGGATATCATTGAAGGCGCGGAAGCGAATTCCGATGATGCCACTTCTGCACTGCCTTCGGAGATCAAAGCGCAGATCAAGGAGATGCTTCAAAAGATGAAACTTCTTGAGGAAGATTTAAAGGGAGCGGAAGTAGATGACGTCGTTTGATGAAAAGAGTTCATCGATGAAAAAGATAATGCTTTTTGAAGGTGATATTGAGACCCAGGGATATTTTTCGATACAGCTGGCGGAAGCGTTTGAAAAGCTGGGGCATAAGACTTTTATATTTGACCTTGCCAGCCCCTGGAGCAGTACTGAGAAATTTTTTAAGTTTTATGAAAAAGGAAATACGGTGCTGGTTAATTTCAATTTCCATGGGATGAGCGGAGAAGAATATTTCCTAGACGAAAATGACCGTATGATGTGGGACGCACTGCAGATACCGGCCTATAATATAGTGGTCGATCACCCTATGTATTATCATCATTTTTTGGAGAAGGTTCCTAAGGATTACCACCATATAAACATTGACAGAAATCATGAAAAATATATGCGGCGTTTTTTTCCGGAGATTAAGAACGGACCTTTTCTGCCGCTTGCAGGAACACAGCTATATCCTAATAAATCTTATGTGCCGGCACGGTATCGCAGATATGATGTGACTATGGTTGGGAATTATACCCCGCCTTCTCAGTTTGAGAAATATATTACAAGGATAGATGATGAATATACTGAATTTTATTACGGTATGATTGATGATTTGCTGGCACACCCGATGCGGACCGTAGAGGATGTTGCACAGGAGCATATAAAAAGGGAAATACCTGAAGTGACTGAAGAAGAGCTCAAGATGCTTATGAGCAAGCTCACTTTTATAGATTTGTATGTCCGCTTTACTACAAGGGGTGAGGCGGTAAAAGCATTGGCTGACGCCGGTATCAAAGTAAATGTTTTTGGCGGCGGTTGGGACAGGCTGGATTGTAAGAAACCGGAGAATCTTATTGTGGGCAATAGTCTTGATTCCGTAGGCTGTTTGAAGAAGTTGTGCCAGAGTAAGATTTCTTTGAATGTTATGCCATGGTTCAGAGATGGTGCACATGACAGGATTTTTAATTCTATGTTAAACGGAGCTTTATGCCTGACCGACAGCAGCGTATATCTTGATGAAATTCTCACGGATAAAGTGAATAGCATGATATATTCAACCGACAATATTGGCGCATTGCCGGATATGGTTAACTGGCTGCTGGATAATCCCTCAGACTTGCAGAGAATCATAGATAACGGTTATGAACTGGCTAAATCCGCACATACATGGGAGCATCGTGCTGAGATGCTTCATAACCTGATTGAAAGAGATGGAACATCATGATAAAAGGTAAATATAAACATATAGGTTTTGCATTTCATATGACGATCCCGGTTATGCTGGGCTACCTTTTTTTGGGGATGGCTTTTGGTCTGATGCTGCAGAATGCGGGATATAATTTTTTGTGGGCTTTTTTGTCTAGCGTGATAATATATGCGGGAAGCATGCAGTTCGTGCTTGTCACGCTTTTGACCGGAGGAGTCAGTCTTATTTATGCGGCTCTTATGACCTTTTTTATAAACGGGCGGCATATATTTTACGGAATATCTTTCGTGGAGAAATTTAAAAAAATGGGGAAGGCTTATCCCTATATGATCTTTTCATTGACGGATGAGACCTATTCATTATTGTGTTCGCTGCAGGTGCCCAAAGATATGGAAGAGAAAAAAGTCTTTTTCTGGATTTCTTTTCTGGACCAGTGTTACTGGATAACCGGTTCAGTGCTGGGGGCGTTGGCAGGACAGTACATTACATTTGATTCAACAGGTATAGACTTCTGTATGACAGCACTTTTTGTGGTCATAGTGGTGGAGCAGTGGCAGGAAAAATCGGCTCATATATCAGCGATTATCGGAGCGGTAAGCGGGATTGTTTTCTTACTGCTTTTTGGCGCGGACCGTTTTATTTTGCCGGCACTTTTATGTGCTATGCTGGTGTTACTGGGCATACAAAGAGTGGAGTTTGCACCGGACAAGCAAATTGAAATTGATGGAGAAAAATGATGAATGCAACATATTCTTTACTTATAATAATAGTAGTATCGGTATGCACCATATTATTGCGTGCTTTTCCTTTTTTGATTTTTGGCGGAAAAAAGGAACTGCCTCAGACGGTACAGTATCTGGGGAAAGTTCTTCCACCTGCAATAATGGCAGTATTGGTGGTATACTGTTTGAGAAGCGTATCTTTTCTTGAGGGAAACCATGGAATACCAGAACTTATTTCCGTAGTACTGGTAGCAGGTTTGCATCTGTGGAAGAAGAATATTTTGTTAAGCATAGGCCTGGGAACGGTTTGCTATATGGTATTGATACAGCTTGTTTTCTAAAATGTATGTAGGAGAATGAATCGTGACAATAGCCAATAAAATCAGACGCAGAAAAATCGACAGATTTCAGAAGAGTTTTGAACGCTACCGAAAAATCCATCATCTTATGGATAAGTATGGCAGCGATATCATTGATTCTGATAATTTTAAAAAGACCAAAGCTCATATACAGCATGGAAATAAGACGGTCAATGAACATTGTATGGATGTGGCAATATACAGTCTTCTTTTGTGTAATTCATTGGGGCTGCATTGTAATAAAAGGGATTTGGTAAGGGGAGCATTGCTCCACGATTATTTTTTATATGACTGGCATGATAAGGAATACCTGACTCAGCGTAAAAGACTGCATGGATTCAGGCATCCGGGAATTGCACTGAAAAATGCGGATAAAGAGTACGAATTAACGGACATACAACGTGATATTATTAAAAAGCATATGTTTCCGTTGGTACCTTTTCCGCCAACCTGTAAGGAGGCATGGGTGGTAACCGCAGCGGATAAATATTGCTCGTTTATGGAGACCGTCAAACTTCATAAAGGACACGGAAGGCGTGTAGGATAAGGAAAGGCAGGAATATGGAATCAGGAAATTTATATGACACTCTTGTCACATATTCGGAGAGCGATTTTTATCCATACCATATGCCGGGACATAAACGCAGGAAGAACATAGGCGCAGGTGCGGATTGTTTTAATATAGACATTACGGAAATAGACGGTTTTGACAATCTTCATCAGGCAGAGGGAATAATACGGAAGGCACAGGAGAGGGCAGCGGATTTATATGGTGCCGATGAAAGTTTCTTTTTGGTAAACGGAAGTACCTGTGGAGTTTTGGCAGCAATTATGTCGGTTACGGACAGAGCGGATGAGGTATTGATTGCCAGAAACTGTCACAAGTCGGTTTATCATGCGGCATATCTGCAGGAGCTTGAGCTGCATTACATTTATCCGGACATAATAGAAGAATATGATATCTATGATGCTATAAGTCCGGAGGCGGTTAAAGCTGCATTGGAACAATATCCGGAAAGTAAGGCGGTGATAATTACTTCGCCGACTTATGAGGGTATCATATCCGACATTTCACAAATTGCGGAAATTGTACATAGTAAAGGCAGAATCCTTATCGTAGACGAGGCACATGGAGCACATCTGGGTTTGAGCAGTACGGTACCGGAGAATGCCGTAAGGCAGGGTGCGGATTTAGTCATACACAGTCTGCATAAAACACTTCCATCAATGACACAGACAGCGCTCTTGCATTTAAAAGGGAGTTATGTAAACCGAGCAAAACTGCAGCGTTATCTAAGCATATTTCAGACAAGCAGTCCGTCTTATGTTATGATGTCAAGTATAGATTCCTGCATCACTTATATGAGAAAGAATGCAGCAGACGAGTTTGATAAACTAATACGCTGCTATAATGATTTTATAGCACAAATGAAGGCTTGTCGTCATATTCGTATAGCATCACCGGAATTTCTAGAAAATGGAAAATATCATTTTTTGGCATGGGATATATGCAAATTGGTAATTTCAGTAAAAGGAACTTCTATAAGCGGACAGGAACTTTACGATATTTTGCGCGACGAATTTCATTTACAGATGGAAATGTCAGCTGCTACTTATGTACTTGCAATTATGACTATAGCCGATGAATGGAAAGCTTGGAAGAGATTGGCTGATGCGTTGATTCAAATTGATGATAGGATAGATGGTGGAATAGATGCCACAGTAGATGCGGCAGAAGATTCTGCAATGGAAGAAGGCGGTTTAGGAGTCAAAGCAGTGAGTATCTGTCATAAGCCTGTTTCTAAGATGACCATCTCTCAGGCACTGGTATCCGTATCTAGCGACCTGCGTGAGGTGCCGCTTGAACAGGCACAAGGGGAAATCAGCGGTGATTTTGTGAACATTTATCCTCCCGGAATTCCACTGCTTGTACCGGGGGAGGTCATTGATGCTGAGGTTATCGCTCAGATACAGTATGGCCTGAAACTTGGACTGAACGTACAGGGTATATCATCTGGGGGAACGGTCTTTATTACCGGACAATCAAATTAATAAATAATTGAAATTGTAACAAAATTATGGCATTATTGATATAGAGTACAATTTAGTATTAGTTCGTAGGGAAGGCATAATTTTCATATGGGGAAGATAATATGTCTGATGGGCAAAAGTTCGTCGGGAAAAGATACCATTTACAAAAGACTGCTGGAACAGGATAATATAAAGTTAAAAGAGATAGTGACCTATACAACCAGACCAATCCGTGCAGGCGAACAGGATGGTGTAGAATATCATTTTACAGACGAAGCAGGATATCAGCAGTTTTTAGATGCCGGAAGCATTATCGAGATGCGTGTATATAATACTTGTAACGGAGAATGGCGCTATTTCACGGTTGCTGATGAGGACATTGATTTATCTTCACAGTCATATATAATGATTACCACTCTGGAAGGCTACAAAAAAATAAAGGAATTTTACGGAAAAGAAAAAGTCATTCCTGTTATGATCGAACTGGATGATGGAATACGGCTGCAGAGAGCATTGGACAGGGAAAAGATACAGGATAACCCCAAATATGAAGAGATGTGCAGACGTTTTCTTGCAGATGCAGAAGATTTTTCGTTAAGGAATCTTGAAGAGGCGGAAATATCACAGAAGTTTAACAATAATGATGATTTGGAGCAATGTCTTTTTAATATAATGACATACTTAAAAACAAATATTTAAATACGACAAAACATTCATCGATATATAAGTATTTACACTGCGGATGCATGGAGGATTCAAGTGGATATTAAAGTTAATCAGGCGCAGCAGCCTATGCAGGTGGAGCAGACGCCGCAGGTACAGGAAACAGACGGAACATTTAAGTTCACGTTAGTCAGCAGAATAGAGGAACAGGATTTACAGAATGCCTTAACCCAGATGATGGAAGAGATTACAATGCAGGGTGAGAAGCTTGCCAAGCATCGTGATATCAAAGATATGAAGCGGTATCGGGCATTGATAAAGGATTTTATGAATGAAATTGTAAATCGTTCACATGCTTTTTCCAGAGAGAATTTCCTCGACAGAAAGGGAAGACACAGAGTCTATGGAATCATTCGCCTTATAGACCAGAATCTGGATGAACTTGCACAGGAACTTGTCAAGGATGAAAAGGACAATCTGGCGATTTTGAATAAAATAGGAGAGATACGTGGTCTGCTTCTGGATATTTTCACCTAGAAGTTTTGGGGAAAGGATAAGAGTTATCAATGGCAAAGTTTAGCGATATTATCGGACAGGAACAATTAAAAGAGCACTTGCAGAATGCAATTTCCTTAAATAAGGTGTCACATGCATATATTATTAACGGAGAGCGTAGTTCAGGCAAGGAATTTGTTGCAAAGGTCTTTGCGGCTGCGCTGCAGTGTGAAAAGGGCCAAGCGGAACCCTGTATGGAATGCCATTCATGCAAACAGGCTTTAAGCGGAAATCAGCCTGATATTATTTTTGTTTCCCATGAGAAACCTAATACAATAAGCGTTGAGGATATAAGGGCGCAGATTAATAATGATATTGTGATTAAGCCATACAGCAGCCCCCGTAAGATATATATTATAAATGAGGGTGAAAAAATGACTGTACAGGCGCAGAATGCCCTTTTGAAAACTTTAGAGGAGCCGCCTGAGTACGCGGTAATTCTTGTTCTCACATCAAATGTGGACACGCTTCTTCCTACGGTACTGAGCCGCTGCGTTGTATTGAATATGAAGCCGGTTCCGGATAATAAAGTAAAAAAATTCTTAATGGAAGAGCTTGAGATTCCCGATTATAAAGCCAATATCTGTGTGGCTTTTGCGAGAGGAAATATAGGAAAAGCCAAGATGCTTGCCACAAGTGAGGAATTTGATAAAGTTAAAGAAGAAGCCATTACATTGGTGAAATACATCAATGATATGGATTTAAGTGAAATAGTAAAGGCAATCAAAAAAATTTCGGAATATAAATTTGACGTAACGGATTATCTGGATATTCTTTCTGTATGGTATCGGGATGTACTGCTTTTTAAGGCCACCAAGGATGCCAACAGCTTGATTTTTAAAGATGAGATACAATCTATACGTAAGACGGCTGACAGAAGTACTTATGAGGGTATTGAGGTTATTGTCAAGGCGCTTCAGCAGGCAAAGCGGAGGCTGGAGGCTAATGTTAATTTTGATCTGACTATGGAGTTACTGCTTCTGACTATTCAGGAGAACTAAAAAAAGGATGGTAATACAATGACAAAAATTATAGGTGTGCGATTTCGTGTCGCGGGTAAGATATATTATTTTGCTCCGGGAGAGCTGGATGTTAAGCGGGGAGAACACGTTATTGTAGAAACAGCAAGAGGCGTTGAATACGGCACAGTGATAGTGGAGCCCAAAGAGGTTCCGGATGATAAGGTAATACAGCCGTTAAAGTCGGTACTGCGTGTGGCAACTGCGAAAGATGACGAACAGGAGATTGAAAATAAGACAAAAGAAAAAGAAGCCTTTGATATATGTCTGGAGAAGATTAAAAAGCATGAACTCCCTATGAAACTGATAGATGCCGAATATACTTTTGATAATAATAAAGTGTTGTTCTATTTTACGGCTGATGGACGTATTGATTTCAGGGAATTGGTAAAGGATCTTGCATCGGTATTTAAGACCAGAATAGAGCTTAGGCAGATTGGTGTCAGAGATGAAACCAAGATAGTCGGAGGCATTGGAATATGCGGAAGACCTTTGTGCTGTCATACTCATTTGTCTGAGTTTGTTCCTGTTTCTATCAAAATGGCCAAAGAGCAGAATCTATCTTTGAACCCTACGAAGATTTCCGGTGTCTGCGGCAGACTTATGTGCTGTCTGAATCATGAAGAGGAGACATATGAGGAGCTTAACAAAAAACTCCCGAATGTAGGAGATTTTGTGACCACTGAAGACGGCCTTAAAGGTGAGGTTCACAGCGTAAATGTGCTACGACAGCTGGTAAAAGTAGTTGTAGATGTTAACGATGAAAAGGAAATTCATGAATATAAAGCGGACCAGCTTCATTTCAAAAGAAAACATAATAAGAATAATAAGCTGGATGTAAATGAAGAGGAATTAAAAGAACTTGAGAAACTCGAAAAGCAGGACGATAACAAATCCAAACTGGATGACAATTAGTTGACGAAAAACGTGGATATAAATATGGAGACTGATGTAAAAATTGTGCTGAAAGAAAATGAAAGGATAGACGACTTGCAGCGCAACGGTTATCAGATAATACAGGATACTGAAAGATTTTGTTTCGGAATGGATGCAGTTCTGCTTTCCGGTTTTACAAAGGTTAAGGCCGGCAGCAGAGTTCTGGATATGGGAACCGGGACAGGCATTATTCCGATTCTTCTTGAAGCCAAAACTGAAGCAGCACATCTGACCGGTTTGGAGATTCAGGAGGAAAGTGCGGATATGGCAAGGCGCAGTGTTGCCTTGAATAAATTACAGGATAAGATTACAATTGTGACAGGGGATATAAAAGAGGCGGTGGATATTTTTGACGCGGCTTCTTTTGATGTTATTACCTGTAACCCGCCTTATATGATAGATGAGCATGGGTTGACCAACTCAGTCAAACCGAAGGCAATAGCCAGACATGAAATTTTATGTACATTGGAAGATGTAATATCTCAGGCTGCAAAACTGCTCAAACCCGGAGGAAATTTTTTTATGGTACACAGGCCTTTCAGGCTGGCCGAAATTATGGTACTGCTCCATAATTATAAACTTGAACCTAAACGTATGCAGCTGGTATATCCTTTTGTGGATAAAGAGCCTAATATGGTTCTGATAGAAGCAAACCGTGGCGGAAAGCCGCGTATGAAAGTCGAGAAACCGCTGATCATCTACCGTGAAGCGGGAGTATATATGCCTGAAATTTATGACATATATGGCTACTAAAAGAAAGAGGGGTAATATTAGGATGGCTGGGATTTTATATCTGTGTGCAACACCGATAGGGAATCTGGGAGATATGACCCCGCGAGTTATAGAAACTTTAAGAAGTGTTGATATGATTGCCGCAGAGGATACCCGCAACAGTATTAAATTGTTAAATCATTTTGAAATATCCACTTCTATGACCAGCTACCATGAATATAATAAAATAGAAAAAGCAGACTACCTTGTAGCTCAGCTTCTTCAAGGAAAAAATATCGCACTTATAACCGATGCGGGAACCCCTGCAATATCGGATCCCGGTGAAGTACTTGTGAAGAAATGTCAGCAGGAAGGAATTACGGTTACTTCCCTGCCCGGAGCGGCAGCCTGCATTACCGCACTGACATTATCAGGGCTTCCTACGGGAAGGTTTTGCTTTGAAGGTTTTCTCTCTTCTGATAAAAAAGAAAAAGCAAGTGTTCTTTCGGAACTTAAAGAGGAAACAAGGACAATAATCCTATATGAAGCTCCACATCATTTGGTAAGGACTCTGACCGAACTTCATACGGCATTGGGAAACAGAAAGATTACAATATGCAGGGAACTTACCAAGAAATTTGAAACAATACTCCCGACAACTATAGAAGAAGCTCTGAAATTTTATGAGACAAATGAACCCCGCGGTGAGTATGTTCTGGTAATAGAGGGGAAAAGCCGTAAGGAAAAGAAAGAAGAGGAAATAAAGAGCTGGGAACAGCTGTCCATAGAGGAACATATGGCATATTATACCGATGATGGAATGGACAATAAAGAGGCTATGAAGCGGGTTGCAAAGGACAGAGGAGTATCAAAAAGAGATATTTACCAATATTTGTTAAATAAGTGAATTGACAAAACCGTTAAAATCCGTAAAATTAAATTGACAAATATATGCGCAAGGAATATACTTTGAATATCAAAATATTATTTGCGGAAAAATATTATGATTAAAAAGGAGAACGAAAATGTTAGAGAGAGTAAAAGAAATCATTCAAGAGCAGTTAAATCTGGACGGCGTTGAAATCACAGAGGAATCTTCCTTTAAGGATGATTTAGGTGCGGATTCTCTGGATTTATTTGAGCTGGTAATGGCATTTGAGGAGGAATACGGTATAGAGATTCCTTCAGAAGAGTTAGAGAAAATTACAACAGTTGGAGCTGTTATAGAGTATATGAAGAGTAAAGGTGTCGAGAATTAAAATATGAAAACAAAAATCACAGAGCTTCTGGGAATCGAATATCCTGTTATTCAGGGCGGTATGGCCTGGGTTGCAGACTATCATCTTGCAGCGGCGGTTTCGGAAGCCGGAGGTCTCGGAATAATAGGTGCGGGCGGAGCGCCGGCGTCCTTTGTAAGAGAGCAGATTCAAAAAGCTAAAGAGATAACTGACAAGCCTTTCGGCGTAAACATTATGCTTATGAATCCGGAAGCGGATCAGATTGCCCAGGTTGTAATTGAAGAAGGCGTAAAAGTAGTTACTACGGGCGCCGGAAATCCCGGTAAGTATATGGCGGCCTGGAAAGAAGCTGGTATTAAGGTTATACCGGTAGTTGCCAGTGTGGGGCTTGCCAAGATGATGGAACGTGCCGGTGCGGATGCCGTTGTTGCAGAAGGCACCGAATCCGGTGGACATATTGGAGAGACGACTACCATGGCACTGGTTCCGCAGGTGGTTGATGCAGTTAATATTCCGGTCATTGCAGCAGGCGGAATTGCAGACGGAAGAGGTTTTGCGGCAGCTATCATGCTTGGTGCGGATGCGGTTCAGATGGGAACCAGATTTGTAGTGGCCAAAGAATCTATAGTACATGATAATTATAAGCAGAAAGTTATCTCGGCTAAGGATATTGATTCTGCCGTGACAGGAAGGTCAACCGGTCATCCTGTCAGATGTATTCGTAATAAGACCACCAGAGAGTATCTGAAACTTGAACAGGAAGGCGCAACTTTGGAAGAACTTGAAAAAATGACTCTGGGCGGACTTAGGAAAGCGGTGGTAGAGGGCAATGTAGTTGAAGGCTCTATCATGGCAGGACAGATTGCAGGTCTGGTCAAGGAAGAAAATACCTGTAAAGAGATTATTCAGGAAATCATGTCCCAGGCTAAGACATTGTTAAAGTTATAATACATAAAGTGCAAGCTTTCGGGCTTGCACTCTCTTATAAAAAAATATTTTGATATTCAAAATAATTTAGAAAAGGAAGTGTTCATAATGGGTAAAATTGCATTTATGTTCCCGGGTCAGGGAGCGCAGTATGTAGGAATGGGTAAGGATTTTTATGATCAGATTCCGGTTTGTAAAGAAATGTTTGAACTGGCAGGGAAAGCAAGCGGTCTCGATATAGAAGCATTGTGCTTTGAAGAAAACGACAAAATAAATATTACCGAATATACGCAGATTGCTATGCTGGCAGCAGAGGTTGCTATGCTTAAAGCAGTGGAAGAAAAAGGAATTAAACCTGATGTAACAGCGGGACTCAGTCTTGGTGAATATGGTGCCCTTGCTGCAAGTGGGGTTATGACACCTGAGGATGTATTTAAGATTGTGAGAAAAAGAGGTATATATATGCAGGAAGCCGTACCGAATGGAGGAGCCATGGTAGCGGTTCTTGGTCTGGATACCGAGGTAATAGAGAAGATATGTGATGAAGTAGAAGGAACCGTATCAATTGCAAACTATAACTGTCCCGGTCAGATTGTTATAACCGGTGAGGAGGCAGCCGTGCAGGCAGCGGTTACCAAACTTGGCGAGGCAGGCGCCAAAAGATGTGTTCCTTTGAACGTAAGCGGACCCTTTCATTCCGCGATGCTGACAGGAGCAGGTGAGAAACTTGCGGGAGAGCTTGATCAGGTTGAGATACATGATATCCGGATTCCATACATAGCTAATGTAACCGCAGATTATGTATCTGATAAAGCTGACGTCAAACCTCTCTTACAGAAACAGGTTTCATCCTCCGTAAGATGGCAGCAAACCATAGAACGAATGATTTCAGACGGAGTAGATACTTTCATAGAAATCGGCCCCGGTAAGACCCTGTCAGGTTTTATGCGTAAAATCAATAAAGATATGAAAGTTTTGAATATAGAGAAAATTGAAGATTTAGACAAGCTAACTGGTTTGTAATCGATAACCAGAACTTAGTTCGTCCTCAGAAAGGAGAATTTTAATGCTTAACGGAAAAGTAGCTCTTGTAACAGGCGCCGGCCGCGGAATCGGCCGCGGAATCGCACTGACGCTTGCAAAGTACGGAGCAGATGTAATTGTAAACTATAACGGTTCTGAAGAAAAAGCGAAAGAAGTAGTACAGGAAATAGAAAAAATGGGCAGAAAAGCAATCGCTGTTAAGTGCAGCGTAGCCGATTTTGATGCCTGCGGAAAAATGATAACCGATATGCTTGAAGAGTTTGGTCATATCGATATACTTGTCAACAATGCAGGAATTACAAGAGATAATCTGGTTATAAAAATGACAGAGGAAGACTTTGATGAAGTGATTGATACAAACTTAAAAGGGACGTTCAATACCATCAAGCATATGTATCGTCCTTTTATCAAGCAAAAAGCCGGAAGGATAATCAATCTTTCTTCTGTTTCGGGAGTTCTGGGTAATGCCGGACAAGCTAACTATGCGGCTTCCAAAGCAGGCGTTATAGGTCTCACCAAGTCTATGGCGAGAGAGCTTGCAAGCCGTAACATTACGGTAAATGCAGTAGCTCCCGGCTATATAGATACCGATATGACACAGGCAATGACAGATGCTGCCAAGGAGGCCACACTTGCACAGATCCCTTTGAAAAGGGTAGGAACCCCTGAGGATATTGCAGAGACCGTAGCATTTCTTGCAAGCGATAAGGCATCATATATCACAGGACAGGTTATTTCCGTAGATGGCGGAATGGCGATATAAACAGGGTGAAAAATAGAAAGGTATGGAGGATTAAAATGAGTAGAAGAGTGGTTGTAACAGGTATGGGCGCTATTACCCCCATCGGTCTTAGCGTAGAAGAGTTTTGGAACAGTGTAAAAGAGGGTAAGACCGGTTTCGGGCCGATTACCTATTTTGATGCATCAGAGTATAAATGTAAACTCGCAGCAGAAGTAAAAGGCTTTGAAGGTAAAAATTATATGGACTTTAAGGCGGCTAAAAGAATGGAGCTTTTCTGCCAGTATGCTGTAGCGGCAGCCAAGGAAGCAATCGAAGATTCCGGTCTTGATATGGAAAAAGAAGATCCTTACCGTGTAGGCGTTTCCGTAGGCTCAGGAATCGGTTCATTACAGACCATGGAAAGAACCCATTCCAGATTGTTGGAAAAAGGACCTAACAAAGTTGAGCCTTTGCTGGTGCCACTTATGATTTCCAATATGGCAGCAGGAAATGTATCCATTCAGTTTGGATTAAAAGGAAAGAGCTTAAACGTAGTGACCGCATGTGCAACCGGAACCAATTCCATTGGAGAAGCATTCCGTACCATTCAATACGGTGATGCGGAAGTTATGGTTGCAGGAGGTGCAGAAAGCAGTATTACACCGGTAGGTATTTCAGGCTTTGCCGCGCTCACCGCGCTTACAAGCTCAGAAGACCCTGCCAGATGCTCCATTCCTTTTGATAAAGAGAGAAGCGGCTTTGTTATGGGTGAAGGCTCTGCAGTTGTTGTATTGGAAGAGTTGGAACATGCGAAGGCAAGAGGTGCAAAAATTTATGCGGAAGTAGTGGGTTATGGCAATTCTTCCGACGCATACCATATTACATCACCGGCCGAAGACGGTTCAGGCGCTGCCAAAGCTATGGAGTATGCAGTAGCGGACGCCGGTGTAGATATGAACGAAATTACGTATATAAATGCACATGGTACAAGTACACACCATAATGACTTGTTTGAAACCAGAGCAATTAAACTTGCATTTGGAGAGCATGCCAAGAATATTAGAATTAATTCAACCAAATCTATGATAGGGCATCTTCTTGGAGCAGCAGGCGCAATCGAATTTGTTACCTGTGTAAAAGAATTACAGGAAGGCTATATCCATAAAACTGTAGGATATCAGGTACCTGATGAAGATTGCGATTTAGATTACTGCATTATCCCTGTAGAAGAAGAGTTTACGTATGCACTTTCTAATTCTCTTGGTTTCGGCGGACATAATTCCAGTATATTGATTAAGAAGTATATTGACTGATTATTGTAAGCAATTGACCAAATATATTTTATTATATTAAAATAATAATTGTCTAAAAGACAAAAAGGAGAACTAACTATGTCAGTTTTGAGCGCAAAAGAAATCATGGATATAATTCCTCACAGACAGCCATTTATGCTGCTTGATACAATTGAAGAATTGGAGCCCGGCATAAAAGCTGTTGCAAGGAAATGCGTTTCATATAATGAACCTTATTTTGCAGGACATTTTCCAACAGAACCGGTTATGCCGGGAGTGCTGATCATAGAAGCCTTGGCACAAACAGGAGCGGTAGCGATTTTGAGCCGGCCGGAGTTTAAAGGAAAGACTGCCTATTTTGCCGCAATCAATTCCGCAAAATTTAAAGGCAAAGTTACACCGGGGGATGTATTGACTCTGGAAACGGAAATCATTAAAGTCAAAGGTCCTATCGGAGTGGGTTCCGCCAAGGCATATGTAGACGGAAAGTTAGTAACTTCAGCAGAACTTACTTTTGCAATTGGGGATGCATAGATTAAATTTACGATTGCCATGCAGGATTGACATGCGCTGTCGGAACTAATCTTTGTGTGCAGGAATGAGGGAGGATTGAATAGAAAAATGAGAACAAGAATCATAGGGACCGGGAGCTGCATGCCGGAAACGGTTGTGACAAATGATGATTTATCCAGGATAATGGACACGTCAGATGAATGGATAAGCAGCCGTACAGGAATCAGGGAGCGGAGACTGGTTAAAGACGAAACTACAGCATCTATGTCTATAAAAGCTTCAATTCGTGCGATGGAAAATGCGGGAGTAACTGCCGATGAAATTGATCTTATTATAGTAGCTACCGTTACAGGCGATCATGTAACGCCATCCACGGCATGTGAGATACAGGCCGCTATCGGCGCAGACAAAGCAGTAGCTTTTGATATAAATGCGGCATGTTCGGGCTTTTTATTTGCCCTTCATATTGCAGATGCTTATCTTAAAATCGGTACATACAAAACCGCGCTCATCCTTGGTGCGGAAACTCTTTCAAGGATTATGGATTGGAGTGACAGAAGCACCTGTGTACTCTTTGGGGACGGTGCGGGAGCAGCTATAGTACGTGCCGATCAGACAGGACTGCTTGCCTATGACCAGGGATCTGACGGAGCAAGAGGTATGGTATTGGCCTGCCCGAACAGAAGCAATAATAACCCATTGGTGAAAAATCCCACCGATATGAAATTTGTCAATATGGACGGTCAGGAAGTGTATAAATTTGCAGTTACTACCGTACCGTCATCAATTAATAAAGTGCTTGCTGAGGCAGGACTTACAACAGAAGATATAGACTATTTTGCGCTGCATCAGGCGAATATACGTATCATTCAGGCTGTAGCCAAGAGGCTGAAAGTATCTGAAGATAAGTTTCCTACAAGTCTGGATCATTGTGGAAATATTTCTGCAGCAAGTGTACCGATTTTATTGGATGAAATGAATCAAAAAGGTTTGTTAAAACCGGGAATGAAAATAGTGCTTTCAGGTTTTGGCGGAGGACTTACATGGGGGTCAGCGGTTATTGAATGGTAAATAACATGTGTTATTTATATCCTATAACATTCAATTGTAATGGGGAAATGCTATATGAATAGATTACAAGAGCAAGGTATATATTATTCTTATATAGATTCACCGATAGGAACGCTTAAAGTAGAAGAATGCAAAAATGCAATCACTGCATTGCATATATGTATGAATGAAGAGGATAAAACGGAAGTTGATATAAACGGGACTGATAAGATTGATATAAAATATGGAGTCGGGAAGATACATACGACTTATAATGAAACTGCTTTGTTGCAAGAGGCTAAAAAGCAGCTTGAAGAATACTTTGACGGAAAACGCAGAGATTTTGACCTGCCCATATCTCTTCATGGAACTGACTTCCAGAAAAAAGTCTGGAATGTACTTCGCAGCATTCCCTACGGAGAAACCCTAAGCTATGGAGAAGTCGCATTAAGAATCGGCAATCCCAAAGCTTCAAGAGCAGTAGGCGGAGCTAATAATAAAAATCCTGTTATGATTATAGTTCCCTGCCACAGAGTTATAGGTGCAGATGGCAGCCTTACAGGCTTTGGAGGCGGACTGCCCGCGAAGGAATACCTTATTGCCTTGGAAAAAGGTAATTTTAAAATGCCAAATAAAAAATAGAGTATAGAAATAATATAATTAATTTATTATATAATATAATAATTTGTATTAACATTTCATAAATTTAATATAAGAACAATAAGGAACAGCATGCAATGAATCTTTCATAGGCATGCTTTTTATTTCTATGTTAAATTATATCTGGGCAGCAATGATAATAATTGGTGTTATATATGGAACTTTCACCGGCAATATAGAGGCTGTATCTAAAGCCGCGTTTGATTCGGCAGGAGAAGCCGTTTCACTGTGTATTACCATGATAGGTGTCATGTCATTGTGGGTTGGACTGATGGAAATTGCGCGTAAATCCGGTCTGATTGCAAGCATGACAAAAGGAATTTCTCCTTTTATTTCATTTATTTTTCCTAATATCCCCCACACACATCCTGCAAGGGAGTACATATCCACTAACCTGATAGCCAATATCCTCGGCCTGGGCTGGGCCTGTACGCCCGCGGGACTTAAGGCTATGGAAGAGCTTGCAAAGTTGGAAGCGGAGAGAGGGAATCCGGAATATTTGCCGGCAGCATCAGGTAGCAGGAATCACAACATCATCGGAGATCGCAGTGAGGTCAAAGACCACAGTGTCCTCAGAGAACGCAGCGCCACCAAAGAGATGTGTGATTTTCTAATCCTTAATATATCCTCTTTGCAGCTGATTCCGGTAAACATGATAGTCTACAGACAGCAGTACGGCAGCGTAAATCCCACCGCCGTTATTGCACCTGCAATTGTGGCTACGTTTTTTAGTACATTGGTGGCTATTATATTTTGTAAACTAAAAAAATAAAGTTTTTAAATCTCAGAGTTAGAGGTTTTCTTAAACAATTAAATGATTATAAATTCTACAGGTTAAAATACAAATAAAAAGTATTTTAGCCTGTTTTTAATATAAAAATGCATTAAAATCAATAAAAAGTATTAAAACGAATAAAAAAGGTTAAAAAGGTTAAAAAGGTATTAAAACTAATAATGCATTTAATAATTATTTTTACTTGTCAAGTAAAATTGAATTATACTTGACAAAATGAATAAAGAAATTATAATGTAGATAAGGTGGTGATCTTATGAGAAGTTATGCAAGTATCGTAGAAAATGCTATTGAAGAAATACCATTTAATCAATTAATTATTGCATCTGAATTATACAAAAAAATTTCTTTGGGGATTACAGAGCAGACTTTTTATAAAATAATAGAGAGATTATCAAAAAACGGAAAACTGGTGCATTTAACGAAAGGTGTTTATTACCGACCAAAAATAACACGATTTGGTACAGTACCCATTTCGGAAAATGAGATTGCAAACCATTATTTGAAAAATCATCAAGGAGTTTTAGTTGGCTATCGGATGTATAATCAGAAAGGAATTACAACACAGGTTGGTAAGAGGGTTGAGATTTTATCAGCTATATTGTCGGAAGAGCAGAAGCATATATGCAATGTATCCGTGCGAAGGATTACAGCTCCGTTGAATGAGGAGACAATTCCGATAATAGAAACAATGGAAATATTACAAGATTATAAAAATATTGAAGATATAAATACAAAAGTACTGGCAGCGTATATGATGCATTTTTCTCAAAATTATTCAGATCCTGCTATGGAAATTGTACTTGCGAATCGAAAGTATAAGAAATCAACGATTGCATTTATGGCAGCATTTCTGAACTATCATCAAGTGAAAAATACGTTAAGCGGATATTTGTCGCCTATGTCTGATTACAAAATCCCAAACGTGGAGGAATTATATGAATTTGCATAAAGATATTGAATCTTTTAATGATTTGGCTGCGGTTACGGCTGAATATATCGGTATCCCAATGTTAGCTGTAAAAAGAGATTATTATATTGTAATGATGTTGCAAATGTTAGCAGAGAGTGTATATGCAGATAATTGTGTATTTAAGGGCGGAACTTCGTTGAGCAAGGGGTATCCGGGATCAATTTTAAGATTCTCAGAAGACATCGATCTTACATTTATTCCGGGTGACAATATGAGCAAAAAGCAATATGACAAGGCATTAAAGAATATAGAAAAAATTATGACAGTAGATGCATTTATGGAAAAGATTCCAGAGGAGCGGAATGATCGGAATAAAAGTTCCTATGTCTGGTTTGAAGAGGGTGGTAAAGAGCGGATAAAATTGGAAATTGGCTCCAGCATCCGTCCTGATCCATATTCATATAAGGAAATAAAGACATATATTCAAGAGTATTTGGAAGTGCAAGGCATGTCAGATGTGATACAGGAATATGAATTTACATCGATATCCGTCAATATTCTATGTATTGAACGGACATTTATAGATAAGGTTATGTCGGTGAAGCGCCATGCGATTTGTGGCACATTAGATAGAAAAGTGCGCCATATTTATGATGTGACTATGCTCTTTGGACGAAGTGATATTCAGGCATTCTTGAATGATAAAATTGTACTGAAAGAGTTGATTCAAAAAACAAAAGCTACAGACAATTTCTATTTAGAAAAGCGTACTATGTCTAAAGAATATAATCCTGTTGAGAGTTATGATTTTCCAGCATGGGAGAATTGCTTTGATAGTATTATTCGTACCAGATATGAGACACTGCATGAAGATTTGCTATATACAAATGAAAAACAGGATTTTGATAAAGCAATTTTTGTGTTTCGTAAAATCAGCGAAATGTTTTCTGAATTAGGAGAATAGTATCAGATACAATTCTATCTGGAAACTAAAAAAAGGACTGTCTCCAGTCCTTTCCCATAGCAATATTGTATATTGTATTACAGCAGTGAACCCATTAAGTTCATTCGATGTTTCTGGTTTTGCTTTGACATCATGAACTTAAAATGTTCCATGATTTGGTTAGTCTTCAGTTTTGATACAGCATTCCCCACATCCGTGTCTTCCAAACGGCTTCTTGACGCCGTTAAATTTTGAGAAGCAAGATTGTTGTAATTGCGTACGTGTTCTAAGCCGTTAGATGATGCGCCCAAGCTGCCTCTTGCACTTGATACCTTCTCTAATGCGTTGCTGATGGTATTCAAGTCAAAATCTTTGGTCACGTCAAAATCAGCAATACCGAGAGATTCCAAGGTTGTATCAACCATCCGGATGTTCATGCCTCCGCCGCTGGGATTGGTTGCCAGATGTAAATCTGCCATACTGCCGTCCAAAAGCTTCTGCTCGTTTAAGGATGTGTTTTTAGATAATGACTGTATATCCTGCTTAAGCTGATCAACTTCTTGTTGAATCATCCTTCTATCGGAATCCGACAACAGACCATTCTGAGCGTATACTCCAAGCTCATTCATTCTCTGTAAAGAATCTGTAATTCCGCTCATTGCTCCATCTGCAACATTTATGTATCCAATGCCTTCCGAAGCATTTTGTGAGCCGACATTTAATCCGTTCTCTTCCTTAAGAATCTTTTGTATAATGGCAAGTGCGGAAGCATTATCTGCTGCAGTGTTGACTTTTTTGCCACTGGACAGCTGATTATACAATTTATGGGTATTATGATTGCCAATTGTATTGATATTCATATTAATATTCATATGGCCACTTCCTTCCATTATTTTGTAATTTTATTATGAGGCAAATCTGGAAATTTGGCAAGTTCTAATTATACATTTTTATAAAATATTAAATAGCAGTCTTAAATTTTGAACATTTGGCTGGTTTACATAATGCAAATATGCTGCAAATATACAGTTCATTCCCTCAAAACTGCAGTTTATTCCGAAAGATTGCTAATATAAACAAAATATGATAAAATATCCGAGGAAAAGAGGTGTTTAGATGAAGCAATTTTTTGGAACAAGCAATAAGGGAGATTTGCGGGAGGCCATAAACGGTTTGACGTCACCATCAGTGATTTTGCTGATGTCCAACGCAGATCAGTTTGAAGAGCACGTGGCAGGATTGGAAGCTGCATTCCCGGGAATACCCAGCATCGGCTGTATTGATATGTGTTATGATACCAAGGTCATAGAAAAAGGTGTAGGAGTTGTTGCATATGAAGGTGTGACAGCTGTTGCAGGTGTGTTGGAACAGGTATCCACCATGCCCGTAAAATACATACAGCGTTTTAAAGATGACATGGACAAGGTTAAGGCAGGAGCCAATGATACGGTCTGTATCGATTTTTGTACGGGAAATGATGCTTGTGTGCTGACCACGATAGCAAGTGTGCTTGGCAGCAAAAGAATATCCTTGGTTGGCGGAACCGGTGATGCAGGTAAGGTATCGGTCAACGGTAAGATATATACGGATGCGGATGCCTATGTATTTGTCAAAAATAACGGCGGAAAGGTCGGCGTATATAAAGAAAATATATATAGACCTATGGAAGCAGGTTACAGGATGGTTGCATCTAAGACGGACCGCAGCAATTATATCATGGGAGATCTGAATAGTAGAGGCGCAAAACAGGTTTATATGGATATCCTGCAGATTGATGAGAAGGATATCGGTACTCAGACTTTCCAGAATCCTTTTGGCAGATTTAACGGACAGGATGTTAGCATTATTGCCATAAAAGACGTAGTAGGTAGTACGCTTTCCTGCTACAGACAGGTAAATGATTCAGATGTACTTACCCTATTGGAATTGAAAGATTACAATGAGGTTGTTAATGAGACTGTTAATAAGATTAAAAATGATTTCTCTCATATATCCGGAGTATTTTCTATAAATTGTCTGTTCCGCTATCTTCTCTTTTCGCAGAATAATGACATGCAGAGATATTTGAACTCTATGGGTAAATTAGGAAACCATGTAGGTATGGTCGGTTACGGGGAACACTATAATAATCAGTTTTTGAATCAGAC
>JAFLTG010000024.1 GCA_022510545.1 Lachnospiraceae bacterium
AGAAAATCAAACTGAACATTCCTATGATGAGTGCCGGTATGGATACGGTAACTGAGCATAGAATGGCAATCGCAATGGCCAGACAGGGCGGAATCGGCATTATACATAAGAATATGTCGATTGAGGCTCAGGCGGAGGAAGTTGATAAAGTAAAACGTTCCGAAAACGGTGTCATTACAGATCCCTTTTCCCTTACACCGGAACATACGCTGGCAGATGCTGACGCGTTGATGGCAAAATTTAGAATTTCCGGTGTACCTATTACCGAAGGCAGGAAGCTGGTAGGTATCATAACAAATCGTGATTTAAAATTTGAGTTAGATTTTTCCAAGAAAATTAAAGAATCAATGACCTCCGAAGGCCTGATTACGGCAAAAGAGGGAATCACTCTAGACGAAGCAAAACAGATACTTGCAAAAGCAAGAAAAGAGAAGCTTCCTATTGTAGATGATGATTATAATCTTACAGGACTTATAACCATTAAAGATATCGAAAAAACGATAAAATATCCACTCTCTGCCAAAGATGAGCAGGGTAGACTTTTATGCGGTGCAGGAGTAGGAATTACAGCCAATGTCTTAGACAGGGTGAAAGCTCTTATTGACGCCAAGGTGGATGTTATTGTACTTGATTCCGCACACGGTCATTCCGAAAATGTACTTCGCTGTCTTAGAATGATAAAAGAAGCATATCCGGATATACAGGTAGTTGCAGGAAACGTAGCTACCGGAGAGGCGACCAAGGCATTGATTGATGCCGGAGCAGATGCGGTAAAAGTAGGTATCGGGCCCGGTTCCATATGTACCACACGAGTGGTTGCGGGTATTGGTGTTCCGCAGATTACCGCAATTATGGATTGCTATGAGGTGGCTAAGGACTATGGTATTCCGATCATTGCCGACGGCGGTATCAAATATTCGGGAGATATGACCAAGGCTATCGCAGCAGGCGGTAATGTCTGCATGATGGGAAGTATTTTTGCCGGCTGTGATGAGAGTCCGGGAACTTTTGAATTATATCAGGGAAGAAAATACAAGGTATACCGCGGTATGGGTTCTATTGCGGCAATGGAGAACGGCAGTAAAGATCGTTACTTCCAGACGGATGCAAGAAAACTGGTTCCTGAAGGAGTTGAAGGTCGGGTTGCTTATAAAGGAACCGTAGAAGATACGGTGTTCCAACTTATGGGAGGAATCCGTTCCGGTATGGGTTACTGTGGAGCATCAACTATTGATGAACTTAAGCAGAACAGCAGGTTTGTCAAAATTTCTGCAGCAGCGCTCAGAGAAAGCCATCCACACGACATCCATATTACCAAGGAAGCACCTAACTATAGCGTTGACGAATGATCGCGCGGGTTGAGAGAAAGGTATGGTTACTATGAATAAAGTTACATTAGCAAGTGAATTATCTGCAAGCACATATCCCGGCAGAGGGATTGTAATAGGAGAAACCGCTGACGGGAAATATGCGGTGACCGCTTATTTTATAATGGGAAGAAGTGAAAACAGCAGAAACCGTATTTTTGTAACGGAAGGCGAGGGGATAAGGACGCAGGCATATGACCCGTCCAAACTGGAGGATCCAAGTCTTATCATATATGCGCCTGTCAGAGTGCTTGGCAATAAGACTATAGTTACCAACGGTGATCAGACAGACACGATTTATGAGCTGATGAGTAAGGGACAGACATTTGAACAGTCACTCAGGACAAGGGAATTTGAACCCGATGCTCCAAACTATACTCCCCGAATCTCCGGAATTATGAAAATTGAAAACGGAAGCTATAGCTATGCTATGTCGATTTTGAAAAGTAATAACGGTAATCCGGAATCCTGCAACAGATATACATTTGCATACAAAAACCCGGTAGCAGGGGAAGGGCATTTTATCCATACATATATGGGAGACGGCAATCCGCTTCCAAGCTTTGAGGGGGAACCCGCATTAGTAGATATAGAAGGTGATATCGACAGCTTTACTCAGATGGTATGGAATAATCTGAATGAAGAGAATAAGGTTTCGCTTTTTGTAAGATATATTGAAATTGAAACCGGAAAATATGAGACACGTATAGTGAATAAGAACAATTAGAGACGAACTTGGAAAAGCAAACAAAAACGGAGTTCCAAAGAATAAGAAAGGATACCGCATGAACGAATTAGAGTTAAAATATGGATGTAATCCCAATCAGAAGCCGTCAAGGATTTTTATGTCGGACGGTAGTGAGCTTCCGATTAAGGTACTTAACGGAAAACCTGGATATATAAACTTCTTAGATGCCTTTAACGGCTGGCAGTTAGTTAAGGAATTAAAGAAAGCCACAGGACTTCCGGCAGCAACTTCTTTTAAACACGTATCTCCGGCAGGTGCAGCGGTAGGACTTCCCTTGACGGATGTAGAAAAGAAAATCTACTGGGTAGACGATTTGGATATGGAATTTACACCGCTTGCAAATGCTTATGCAAGAGCCAGAGGTGCTGACAGAATGTCATCATTTGGAGATTTTATATCTCTGTCCGACGTGTGCGACGTCGCAACTGCCAAAATCATTAAACGCGAGGTTTCTGATGGAGTGATAGCTCCGGGATATGAACCCGAAGCATTGGAAATTCTTAAAGCGAAGAAAAAAGGTAATTATAACGTAATAGAAATTGACGAAAACTATGTACCTGAGCCGCTTGAAGTAAAGCAGGTGTATGGCATAAGCTTTGAGCAGGGAAGAAATGAACTTAATATTGATGATGACTTTTTCAATAATATAGTCACGGACAATAAAGATATGCCCAAACAGGCAAAGATTGACCTTGCAATAGCAATGATCACGTTAAAATATACTCAGTCCAATTCAGTCTGCTATGTAAAAGGCGGACAGGCAATCGGAATCGGCGCAGGACAGCAGTCCAGAATCCATTGTACCAGACTTGCAGGCTCTAAGGCCGATAACTGGTATCTGCGTCAGTCACCCAAGGTACTGGGACTGCAGTTTATAGACGGAATCGGCCGTGCAGACAGGGACAATTCTATTGATTTATACATTGGCGATGATGATATGGATGTATTGGCTGACGGTGCGTGGCAGAAAATCTTCAAAGTAAAGCCTGAGCGTTTTACCAGAGAGGAAAAACGTGCATGGCTGGATGGTATGAGCGATGTAGCCCTTGGCTCCGATGCCTTTTTCCCGTTCGGTGATAATATTGAGCGTGCCCATAAAAGCGGTGTAAAATATGTGGCACAGCCGGGTGGTTCGGTCAGGGATGATAATGTGATTGAAACCTGTAATAAATATGGCATGACTATGTGCTTTACCGGTATTAGATTGTTCCATCACTAAGCAATATGACACTCGTGTCATAAAATGACTGGAAATAATAAAAGTACATTTATAGCAATAGAAAGTACACTATTTGTGCTTTCTATTGTTTTTTGCAAATGATGCAAATTTGATGCAAAAATGATGTTGTTTTGATGCATGAAAAATGTATTATCTTCTCATAAGAGAGAAAAAACTGCGGATACTAAAAGATAAAGTTTTGATGAGAGGATGGGAAGATGATGCAGATTATGGATATGTATATTGAAGATGAGGAGAAAAATAAGAGTAAGAAGTTTTGGAAGATATTAAAAACAGTAGGTGTTATTTTGTGGGTCATAATGATAGTGGTTTCAATATTGTTGACATCCAGGTCAGTGGTGGTTATCAATTGATTTATAATTTTCTAAAGAGAAGAGGGGCAAAACGTGAAGGCAAAACATATGATACTAATCATCCTGATTTCAATTGTATTGGCAGGATGTGGAAATAAAAATGTGGACACAGGAATAATTGAGATAAAATCAGGAGAAGAGGCAAATATTGAAGACGAAAATATAGATTATGAAATGATTCAACCGGATGATACGACAACGAGCGATAACGATGGTCAGAGTGGAAATCAGGATGGATCCTCAGACAATGAGTCAAATGATGGTTCAGATGGACAGTCGCATGAAAAAGCTGCTGATACTGAATCTGATAACAACAAAGCTGACGATATCGAGCTCCCCGGCAAAGTAACAGCTTTTGGTGATAAATCCACAATGAATAACAATGTAAACGGCAGAGAACTTCCGATTTACTGCGTTGAAACAGAAGAAAATAAGGTGGCTCTCAGCTTTGATGCTGCGTGGGGAGCAGAAGATACTCAGGAGATTCTTGATATCTTGGAAAAACATGACATACATGTCACATTTTTTGCCACCGGGGGCTGGGTTGAAAGTTATCCGGATGATGTGAAAGCTGTCCTGGCTGCAGGACATGATCTGGGAAATCATAGTGAAAATCACAAGAATATGAGTAAATTATCCAATGAAGATAAAGAAGAGGAACTAATGTCTGTTCACCGGAAAGTGAAAGACCTTACCGGTTATGATATGTATTTATTCCGTCCGCCCTACGGAGATTATGACAATGATGTCATAAATGTGGCAAAGGATTGCGGATACTATGCTATACAATGGGACGTGGATTCTTTGGACTGGCAGAACAAAGGCGTGGATTCCATTATTGAAACGGTGACTAAGCATAAAAATCTTGGAAACGGCAGCATTATACTTTGCCATAATGGAGCTGACTATACGGCGCAGGCCTTAGATACGCTTATAACTAAGCTGGAAGAGCAGGGGTATGAGATTGTTCCGGTTTCGGAGCTTATTTACAAAGATGGCTTCCATCTTAATTATGAGGGGCGGCAGATACAGGATTAAGTGAGAAAGGAAAAATTCAGGCAATGATATTTAATTCATACGATTTTATAATAATATTTTTTCCTGTCACAATTTTGGTATATTATCTTCTTTATAGATTTAATCCTAATATACGTATTGCATTTTTATTGATTGCTTCACTTATTTATTATCGGTATAAAAATTCGTTTTTATTATTGTTGATCATAAGTGTTGTACTGAACTATTTATTACATTATTTTATTAATTATTTTGATAAAAAGAAAAGTATTACCTTGAAAAAAGTGCTTCTATTTTCAGGTATAGTACTTAATTTATCATTGCTTTTTTATTTTAAATATTATAACTTCGCAATAGATACCATAAACATTCTTTTTAAAACCAACTTTACAATTTCAGATAGTACACTGCCAATAGGTATCAGTTTTATTACTTTTCAGCAAATAGCTTTCCTTGTTGATACATATTATAAAACGATACCTTCTTGCAATTTACTGAAATACTCTCTTTTTACGGCGTATTTTCCGCACATATCTTCGGGCCCTATTATTTTATATAATAATTTTGTGCCGCAGTTATCCTATGATAAAAAGGAAGTTGATTGGGATAAGATTGCCATGGGAATATATATATTCATAATGGGGCTTGGTAAAAAAGTATTAATTGCGGACATGCTTGCAAAAGCTGCGGACTGGGGATATGCTAATCCGATGGAACTTAACACTACCACTGCATTGTTTGTAAGCATAGCATATTCCCTGCAAATATACTTTGATTTCAGCGGATACAGTGATATGGCAATCGGAATAAGCAGGATATTGCAGTTGGATTTACCGGTGAATTTCAATTCTCCGTATAAAGCTGAGACAATATTGGATTTTTGGGATAGGTGGCACATAACATTGACTCAGTTTTTAACAAGATATTTGTATATTCCGCTTGGAGGAAATCGTAAAGGTAAAGTAAGAACATATTTAAATATACTCATAGTTTTTTTATGCAGTGGATTGTGGCACGGTGCCAGTTGGACTTTTGTTGCCTGGGGTGCCTTACATGGGATTTTTATGGTATTTACCAGATTCTTTTATGATTATATAAAATCTATTCCTAAAATTGTTAACCGGGTAATAACATTACTATTTGTTAACTTTACCTGGATTTTATTCCGTTCAAATTCTTTTACGGTTTTTAAACAAATGATGGGGGCAATCCTGCAAAACAAGTGGGGACCATTAAATGAAGAATTGTGCAACTTATGTAAACCATATCTGGCAGAAAAGATAACTGTCGTTGAATTGCCGTACTGGCTGTGGACGGTTGCAGTGCTCATAGTGATAGTATTTCTGACCCTGAAATGTCAAAATGTATATGAAAGGGCAAAAAATCTAAAATATCTGCCATTAACAATGATTTGGGTATTAGCAGTGGCAATTTTAAGTATATTGTCGCTTTCCGGTATTACTACATTTATTTATTCTAATTTCTGAGGTGAAAATGAAAGCGAAAAAATGGTGTATTTTATTTGTAATCATATACTCTTGTGTGCTGTTTATCATCGGGGTAAGTGTTGTCATAATAGACCCTTACTTTCATTATCATAAACCGTTAAGCGGCATATACTATGCTTTTGATAAAGATGAGTATATTAATGACGGAATTACTAAAAATTTTTCGTATGAAGGCATAATAACAGGTTCATCTACCACACTTGGATTCAAGACCGAGGAAGCCGGGGAGTTATTCTCACAGCAGTTTATAAGGGTTTCTTATCCGGGAGAGGGATTTAGAAAGATGAAGGAAAATCTTGAATCCGCATTCTCGCATAATAGTGAATTGCATACGGTCATCTGGGGTGTTGATCCTATGTGGTTTATACTTGATAAGGATTATCTTAATTATGATGAATATCCCGATTATTTATATGATGATAATATTTTAAATGATACTAATTATATATTTAATAAAGAAATATTAATGGATGATTTTATTCCGGCAATCGTTAAAACCGTGAATAAGGTTCCAACCGATACGTTTGACAGTGTGGCAGGATATGCTTCAGGCAGCAAAGATAAGGTGCTTTCGGCTTACAAGAGGCCCGAAAAAGAAAATCAAATGGCAGATCCGCTGGAAACAGAGGAATATTTTTCAATGTTGGAAGAGAATTTGCAGGAGAATATCATATCCATTGTTAATGCGCATCCCGAAGTCACATTTTATATTTTCTTTCCTCCATACAATATATGCTGGTGGGACAGTTTTAATCAGGTGGGAAAGGAAATTTTACTTCGTCGTATCGATATGGAACAATATGCGATTGAAAAATTCCTGGAATGCGATAATATACAATTATTTTCTTTTAACGATGATTATGATTTGATCTGTGATCTTGATAATTATACGGACAATGTTCATTATTCCCAGAGCGTGAGCAGCTATATTCTTACATCGATGAAGGAAGATAAGCATAGATTGACAAAAGATAACTATGAAGAATATCTGAGAAACATAAGGGAATTTTATACGAATTATGATTATGACCTGATATTTGAAGGTGAAATGTAAATCTGAAATCAAGATTGAAAGCTGCCAGGACTTAGACGACTCTGGCAGCTTTATTTCAGTATTATAACTTATTTCGGTATATTATAATGTGTCAAATATTAATACGTCATCGCTTTTTCTTCCCCGTTTAACACTCGAAGACCACCCTGTACAAGTGCAAGCAGTTCATCCTCGCCGGGATAAATCGTCATAGGTGCAATCCAGCCGGCTTTTTCCTTCAAACCGGAAATGACAGTCTTGTCATATGCAATTCCGCCGGTAACGATAATCTGGTCAATTTTTCCGTTCAGAACGCAGGCCATTGAGCCGATATCTTTTGCCACCTGGGTTATAAAAGCCTCACGGACCTCGGCAGCCTTTTCATCACCATTGTCTACCATCTTGGCAACGTCACGCATATCATTTGTGCCACAGTAAGCATTAAAACCGCCGTTGCCGACAAATTTTTTGTAAACTTCCTGCTCGGTGTATTTGCCGGAGAAGCACATTTTAATCAGTGCGCCGCTTGGAACAGCACCGGCTCTTTCAGGAGAAAAGGCACCATCACCGTCCAAAGCATTGAAAACATCGATTACCTTTCCAGCTTTGTGGGCACCTACCGAAACACCTCCGCCCATATGAACAACAACCAGGTTGAGGGAGTCATAGGCTTTGCCGGTTTCCTTGGCATAACGCTTTGCAACCGCTTTTTGATTCAGTGCATGGAATACGCTGGTTCTTGGTAATTCCGGTACGCCTGAGTATCTGGATACAGGTGCAAGTTCATCAACCACGACAGGGTCTACAATATATGAGGGTACACCGATTGAATCACCGATTTCCTTTGCCAGAATGCCGCCCAGGTTGGATGCATGCTGTCCCTGCTTGCCAATCTTTAAATCTTCAAGCAGCTCATCACCTACTTCATACGTTCCACCCGGTATGGGTTTAAGCATACCGCCGCGTCCTACAACCATATTCAGAGAATTGATATCAAAGTTTTTCTCTTTTAACAGGTTAATAATAATGTCTTTTCTGAAATCTTTTTGGTCTACAATTGAAGAATACTTCGCGATTTCTTCGGTAGAATGCCTTAAAGTCTCCTCAAATAGGAGAGTTTCATCTTCGAATACGCCTATCTTGGTTGATGTAGAACCCGGATTAATTATCAAACTTTTTACAGCCATTTTACAGTCCGCCTTTCTTTATTATTTATGACAATAGAAAGTTCGCAAAGCGTGCTTTCTATTGTATGGACATTGCCTCAGCGACAACAGCGCCAAGTGCAATAGAGTTTACCTTGGTCTCAAAGTCATCTGAACGTGAAGTCAGGATGACAGGGGCCTTGGTACCGGTCAAAATGTTTCCGTTCTTAACTTTTGCGGTGTGTACAAGACACTTGTATACAAGGTTGCCTGCATGAATATCAGGGAAAAGAAGTACATCGGCATCTCCCACAATTTTCCTGCCCTCAGCACCTTTGTGCTTGGCTGCCTCGGGATCAATAGCAAGGTCTAAGGATAGCGGACCGTCTATGATACAGCCTGTAATCTTGCCTTCTTCATACATTTTGGTAAGTTCCTCTGCATCCAGGGTAACAGGCATCTTGGGATTAACCACCTCTACGGCGGCAAGCGGAGCTACCTTGGGATTGGGAACACCGCAGGCATGACAGATTTCCACCGTATTTTCAACGATATGTACTTTTTCTTCCAGAGTCGGATAGGTCATAAACGCAACATCCGTTAAGAATAAAAGATGATCAATGCCATCGATTTCGAATACACATACGTGTGATAAGGTTTTGCCTGTTCTTAAGCCTACTTCCTTATCCAATACGCTCTTTAAGAAAGATTTGGTATCAATCAGACCTTTCATATACATATCAGCTTGTCCGTTGTGTACAAGTTCTACGGCCTTAAGCGCTGCGGTATAATTATCCTTTTCATCAATGATTTCATAACCGTCAAGGCTCATGTTTATGGAAGCGGCCACTTCCTTAATTTTGTCTTCATCGCCGACCAGGATTGCCTCCGCAATCTTGCGCTCCTTGGCTGCCGCTACGGCTTCCAGAACGGCGCTGTCCTGAGCGACAGCTACGGCCACTTTTTTTACACTGCACTCAGATACTTTTGATATTAAGTCATTAAAAGTCTTGCTCATATTTTCCTCCATATATTTGTAATATATTTACAGAAGAATAGTAACACTTCTATAGGGAAAAATCAAATAGAAAACTGCAAAATAATTAATAAAATTGATTAGTCCTACATTGTATAGAAAGGTTGAATTTGTGTAGGAAATCTGCTAAAATATAATCTAGTGTTTTTATGTAATTTTTTCCAGTTGGAAGCGTATATCTGTGCGCAGATAGGAGCAGGTATGAATTTAGTACAGAAAGTTTTTGGAACTCATAGCGAGAGGGAAATAAAGAGAATTGAGGGTCTGGTCAATAAAATTGAATCGCTTCGTGATTCAATGATGGAGTTAAGCGATGAGCAGCTTAAGGACAAGACCAGGGAATTTAAGAAAAGATTGGAAGACGGAGAGACTCTGGACGACATACTTACCGATGCTTATGCGGTGGTAAGGGAGGCCGCAAGAAGAGTCTTAAGAACAGAACATTACCGTGTACAGTTGATTGGCGGTATAATACTTCATCAGGGACGTATTGCAGAGATGAAAACCGGTGAAGGTAAGACTCAGACCTGTCTTTTGCCGGCATATCTCAATGCACTTGAAGGTAAAGGCGTGCATGTTGTAACTGTCAACGATTATCTGGCCAAGCGTGATGCCGAGTGGATGGGACAGGTTCACGAATTCCTGGGGCTGACAGTCGGAGTTGTATTAAACAGCATGAAGCCGGAGGAACGCAGGGAGGCATATAACTGTGATATCACTTATGTAACAAATAACGAACTGGGGTTCGATTATCTTCGTGACAATATGGTCATATATAAAGAGCAGCTTGTGCTAAGAGGTCTGCACTATGCCATCATTGATGAGGTCGATTCGGTTCTTATTGATGAGGCCAGGACACCGCTTATTATTTCCGGACAGAGCGGTAAATCAACCAAACTCTATGAGGCTTGTGACATTCTGGCCAGACAGCTTGTGCGTGGCGAGGATATGGAAGAATTATCCAAGATGGACGCGATTATGGGCATAGAACGGGAAGAGACAGGTGATTTTATCGTTAATGAGAAGGATAAAATAGTTAACCTTACCCTGCAGGGTGTTGGCAAGGTAGAGCGCTTTTTCCAGATTGAGAATCTTGCCGATCCGGAAAATCTTGAGATACAGCATAATATAATTCTGGCGCTTCGTGCGCACAATCTGATGTTCCGTGATCAGGATTATGTGGTAAAAGATGATCAGGTGCTGATTGTAGATGAATTTACCGGACGTATTATGCCCGGCCGTCGTTATTCAGACGGTCTGCATCAGGCAATTGAAGCAAAAGAGCATGTTAAAGTGAAGAGGGAAAGCAAGACACTTGCTACAATTACTTTCCAGAACTTCTTTAATAAATTTGACAAAACGGCAGGTATGACCGGTACTGCGCTGACTGAGGAAAAAGAGTTTCGTGACATTTACGGTATGGATGTTGTAGAGATTCCTACCAATAAACCTATAGCCAGAGAAGACAGGCAGGATGCGGTATATAAGACCAGAAAAGAAAAACTTAATGCAATTGTGGATGCAATCATAGAAGCTCATCAAAAGGGACAGCCGATATTGGTTGGTACCATTACAATAGAAGCATCCGAGGAATTGAGTGCCTTACTTAAGAAACGAGGCATACAGCATAATGTATTGAATGCCAAGTTCCATGAACAGGAGGCTGAAATCGTAGCGGATGCCGGTATACATGGTGCGGTTACCATTGCTACCAATATGGCAGGCCGTGGTACCGATATCAAGCTGGATGAAGAATCCAGGGCAGCAGGCGGTTTGAAGATTATCGGTACGGAGCGCCATGAGTCAAGACGTATAGACAATCAGCTGCGTGGACGTTCCGGTAGACAAGGAGATCCGGGTGAATCCAGATTTTATATATCACTTGAAGATGATTTGATGCGTCTCTTTGGTTCAGAGAGAATGATTACCATGTTCAATGCACTGGGAATCCCTGAAGGACAGGAAATAGAACATAGTGCACTTACCAAGGCGATTGAATCCGCACAGAAGAAGATAGAGAACAATAACTTCGGTATCAGAAAGAATCTGCTTGAATACGATCAGGTAATGAATGAGCAGCGCGAGATCATTTATGAAGAAAGACGCCGCGTTTTGAACGGCGAGAGTATGCGTGATGCCATATATAAGATGATCACGGATATTACTGAGAATTGTATAGATATTGCAATCGGTGATGACAGCGACTTTGACGAGTGGGACTTTGCAGAACTTAATAATCTGCTTCTTCCGACTATCCCGTTACAGCCTGTTACACCGGAGAGAGTTAATAAGCATAATAAGAACAGTCTCAAGCAGCAGTTAAAAGAAGAGGCGGTCAAACTGTATGAAAGCAAAGAAGCGGAATTTCCTGAGCCGGAAGCAATCCGTGAAATCGAGCGTGTTATCCTGTTAAAAGTTATTGACAGAAAGTGGATGGATCATATTGATGATATGGACCAGCTTCGTCAGGGTGTCAGTCTGCAGGCATATGGACAGAGAGATCCCCTTGTGGAATATAAACTCAGCGGTTATGAGATGTTTGATGAGATGACTCAGAATATAAAGGAAGAAACAGTACGTCTGCTGTTCCATGTTCATGTTGAGCAGAAGGTTGAAAGGGAGCAGGTAGCTAAGGTGACGGGAACCAACAAAGATGATTCCGCACCCAAAGGACCCGTGAAACGTATGGAAGCCAAGGTATATCCAAACGATCCCTGTCCGTGCGGTTCCGGCAAGAAGTATAAACAGTGTTGTGGAAGAAGGTGACGTTTAGTGGTAGAATTAGATAATATGAAGTCTGAACTCCAGGCTTATGAAACTCCATTAGCGGAAGTGAGGGATTCACTTTGACTTAGCTAATAAGGAAAAGAGAATCGAAGAACTTGAAATGGAGATGCAGGAGCCGGGCTTCTGGGATGACCCGGAAAAATCCAACCAGAAGATGAGAGAATCCAAGAACCTCAAAGATATAGTAGATACTATAAGGGCGCTGGAGAGTCAGTATGAGGATATAATGACACTCATCGAAATGGGATATGAGGATAATGATCCTGCAATCATACCGGATATTAGTGAAGAACTTGACGGTTTTAAGACAACGTTTGAGGATATAAGAATAAGTACTCTCCTTTCCGGAGAATATGACAAAAATAATGCTATTTTAAGGCTGAATGCCGGTGCAGGCGGAACAGAAAGCTGTGACTGGTGCAGTATGCTTTACCGCATGTATACAAGATGGGCGGAGCGAAAAGGTTTCAGTCTTGAAGTTCTGGACTACCTTGATGGTGAAGAGGCAGGTATTAAATCCGTTACTTTTCAGATTAACGGAGACAATGCTTACGGATATCTCAAATCTGAAAAGGGCGTACACAGACTTGTACGTATTTCCCCATTCAATGCACAGGGCAAACGCCAGACATCATTTGTGTCACTGGATGTTATGCCCGACATAGAGGAAGATGTGGATGTAGAGATAAGAGATGAAGATATACGTATAGATACGTATCGAAGCAGCGGTGCAGGCGGACAGCATATCAATAAAACCTCATCTGCAATCAGGATTACCCATTTTCCAACCGGAATAGTGGTAACCTGCCAGAACGAGCGAAGCCAGCATATGAACAAAGACAAGGCTATGCAGATGCTGAAGGCTAAGTTATATATGCTTAAACAGGAAGAGAATGCAGAGAAACTGTCGGATATTCGCGGTGATGTGAAAGAAATCGGCTGGGGAAGTCAGATTCGTTCCTATGTTATGCAGCCGTATACAATGGTAAAAGATCACAGGACCAATGAAGAATCAGGAAATGTGGATGCCGTTATGGACGGCGCAATAGATCCTTTTATAAATGCTTATCTTAAATGGAAAAGTGTCGGGAAATAGATAGTCCTAATCCTGTATAATTGATTTATACGGGAAGAATAAGGAGTGCACGGCTGATGAAGATAATGCCAAATCGTTTGGATAGAGGCTTTTTTATGTACCAGGAAGAATTTGAGCACAAGGCGATTGAGGTCCTGCGCTCCGGCTGGTATGTGCTGGGCCGGGAGGTAGAGGCCTTTGAGCGGGAATTTGCGGATTATACGGGCTCAAAGTATTGTGTGGGACTGGCCAGCGGACTGGATGCCCTTTGGATGGCGTTTCGCATTCTGGGAATCGGAGCCGGTGACGAGGTAATCGTGCAGGCGAACACCTATATTGCCAGCGTTATGGGAATTACCATAAACGGTGCCACGCCCGTCTTTGTGGAACCGGACGAGTATTTCAATATAGACGCGGATAAGATAGCGGATAAAATCACCGACAGAACCAAGGCCGTGCTGGTAGTTCATCTGTATGGACAGGCATCCCGCATGGAAAAAATCGTGCGGCTTTGTAAAGAGCATGATCTGCGTCTGGTAGAGGATTGCGCTCAGTCTCATGGAGCCTGCTATCAGGGAAAAATGACGGGAACTTTTGGAGATATCGGCTGCTTTTCTTTTTATCCCTCTAAAAATCTGGGCGGATTCGGAGACGGCGGTGCCATTGTGACGGATGATGCGAAGCTTGCGGCTGACATGAAGATATATCGTAACTACGGCAGCGAGAAGCGTTATTACAACAAGGTGGTGGGGGCAAATTCCAGACTGGATGAACTACAGGCCGGGCTTTTGCGGATCCGCCTTGCCCATATACAGGAACTGACTGGAGAACGCAGAGAGCTGGCCGGGAGATACCAAGAGGGGATTCGAAATTCCAAGATACTGCTTCCCTGTGTACGGGAGCAGGCGGACAGTGTTTGGCATCAGTATGTCGTACGGTGTGAGGAGAGACAGAAGTTGATAGACTATCTGGACGTACACGAGATAGGCACTATCATTCATTATCCGATTCCTCCTCATCTTTCGGAGGCCTACAATTATCTGGGATATAAAAAGGGAAGTTTTCCTGTCACGGAACATTATGCAGACACTGTTTTATCCATCCCGATGTATAATGGAATGACAAAAGAGGAGCAGGATTATGTAATTGAAATAATTAACCGATTTTGATTCGGATGAAAGTAAGGATAGCAGGATGAAGCTGGATGAGCAATACAAACTAATCTATTTTAAGGACTTGGGCGACGAGAGGGGAAATCTCGTAGTGATAGAGGGGGAAGGAATGGACATTCCCTTCGACATAAAGAGGGTGTTTTACATTTACGGCTCTGATGACACGGTGGTTCGCGGACAGCATGCAAATCGAGAGACGGAATTTCTGCTGGTAAATGTAAGCGGCAGAAGCAAGGTGCGTGTGGATAACGGTACGGAATCGACCGTGATCGAGCTGAACCTGCCGGGTATGGGGCTGTATCTGCCTCCTATGATTTGGAAGGATATGTATGACTTTTCCGCGGACTCTGTCCTACTGGTGCTCTGCAGCCGCCACTATGACGGGAAAGAGTACATACGGGACTATCAGGAGTATTTATCAGAAATTGAAGGAAAGGCTTAAGATATGAGTAAAATATCCATAGTTGTTCCGGTGTATTACAACGAAGACACCCTGATGGATCTGTACCGGGACATGAAGGCAAAGATTCTCGGAACAATCGGCGAATATGAACTGGTGTTAGTGGACGACGGCTCAGGAGATGATTCCTGGAAAATCATGAACGAGATAAAGGCGTTGGATGAAAACGTCTATCTGGTAAAGCTGTCGCGCAATTTTGGGGAACACGCGGCGATTCTGGCCGGATTAAGCGTCTGCACGGGCGATTGTGCGGTGACAAAGCAGGCGGATCTGCAGGAGGATTCTACCCTGATTACCGAGATGTATGAGCGCTGGAAAAAGGGTAACAAGGTTGTTCTTGCAGTGCGTCGCTCCAGAGACGAGAATGCGGTGAAGGTGTTTTTTGCAAATATGTATTATGCAATGGTGCGCAGGTTCATAAACAAGAATATGCCTGTGGGAGGCTGTGACTGCTATCTGGTCGACAGGAAGGTCATTGAGGTATTAGAGCGGCTTGACGAGAAAGATTCCAGTCTGACGCTTCAGGTGCTGTGGGCCGGATTCCGTACGGATATGGTCTATTTTGACAGGAAGGACAGACAAAAAGGAAAATCACGGTGGACATTTGCTAAGAAATTTAAGCTGGTGATGGATTCCATGTTGAGCTTTTCATATGCACCGGTCCGTTTTATGATACTTATGGGAATCGTTTTCAATTTGTTTGCGCTTGCTCTGCTGATCAGCGTGTTGGTAGAGTATTTTACTAAGGGTGTGCCCATTATTGGATGGTCTTCTCTGATGTGTGTTGTTTTGCTGTCATCTGGGCTGATATTATCCATGCTGGGCATCTTAGGCGAATATGTGTGGCGAACACTGGACGCGGCCCGTGCAAGGCCTCCGTTCATTATTGATGAGGAAAAAGTGCCGGGAACTTGGGAAAACGCGGAAGAATGAAAAAGAATATTTGGCAGATAATCAAATTTGCATTAGTCGGGGTATCTAATACCATCGTCAGTGAGATAATATATACCATTCTTATCTTTTTTAAGGTACATTATCTTCCTGCCAGTTTTGTCGGATTTTCCTTAAGTGTGCTGAATGCCTATTATTGGAGCAATAAGTATGTTTTTAAGGAACAGGAGGACGCTGAAAAAAGGGTCTGGTGGAAGGTGCTTTTAAAGACATATGTAGCCTATTTGTGGGGATATCTGGTAAGTGCCCTGCTTTTGGTGTTTTGGATTGACTTTATACACGTCAGCCGTTGGATGGAGCCTTTGGGGAACCGATTTATCAGTGCCGGTTATGAACGTTTCGACGCACAGTTCTTAGGGAGTGTACTTGCGGCAGCATTAAATCTTATGATCACCGTTCCCATGAATTATTTGACCAATAAATATTGGGCATACAGACAAAAAAGAAATGACAACTAAGTTAATTATAAGGTAATTGCAAAAACTTTTACAAATTCAATATGTTTATTTTTTCATGAAAAGTCCAAATTCAGCATCATTATATGAAAATACCTCATTCAGAATATAACCATCTGTCAGACCCGGGTAGTTTTCCTGAAGATAATAAAGACTGTATAAAGAGCAGAAAAACCACTCCTCCTGCTCAAGTTTATAACGAATATCACCCATAGTATCTAAGGGCATATCCGGTGCAGACCAATCAGTTGTATGCAAATGGGTATCACGGTCTACCAGCGCCATAAGTTCCGGAATACCCTCACCAAAGGAAACTGCATTGGGTGGAACTTGGATATAAACGTATTCTGCAAATTCTACTAATTCATCCCTTTTCCAAATTGTTTCTGATGATTTCTTCCATGCTTCGGGCATAGAATAGATGCCATCAAAAGCCATGATAAACAGGATTAATGTTGTTACGATCCGAAGTGAGAGAAACAGAAAACGATCCGGTTTACTAAACAAAGAATCCTTGTTTTCTTTCCATTCAAAATAGGTATCCTGACCTTTTTCAAGAATAGAAGTCTGTAAGATCAGCATCAAAAACATCACAATAAACATACAGCCTTCTACCGGGCGGTTAATGTAATAAAGCATTAGTCCAAGACTCATGATTCCCAGAAGAAGATAATATGGCGACAGCCTTTTCCCTGTTTTATTAGGAAAAAGTACCTGAAATAGCAGGATGTTTACCACTCCCAGAAACAGGATTGCCGAACCGATCCATGCATGTGTGACATCAGGAAGAGGCAATTCAATATTATCAATAAAGTTTTCATCTGAAATGAGCGGGAACATAAATTCATTAAAATTCAGGATATTTCCGCCTGCCAGAATATTATAGCCATTGATCATGATATATGCCAGTACAAAGGGAAGAAGCATATTAACCAATAATTCGCGTATAAGCAGCAGTAATTTGGAAACAGAGAATGCTTTTCCATCCATGGCAAGCTGTACCCACCTGTAAAGGGCGAAAGACAGCATCGTAACAATGCCCACTTCAGTTGACCATACAAAAGATAGCGCTAATAAAATAATTGCTATAATATTATATTTTTTCTGTTTTTTTTGTTCCCATAGGGCAAATGCCGCCAAAATAGTAGGAAAGAGCATACGATGTGGATGAACCTGCAGAAAAACGCCTCCCTGCATAAGCATAAAATATTCCTCCCCGATCGCAAACATTCCCAGATAAAAAATCAGATCACTCTTTGCAAAATAATCAAGGATATATAGATAAGAAAGAATAGATACGCCGGCAAGGATTGCGGATACAATAAATAGACCGGTCAAATAATCCACATGAAAGCATCTATGCAATAACTTCAAAATCGGCATATAGAGAATCGCATAGTGCCCATAGATGGATCCCATATTTTCACTATAGGGTGTCAGCCAGCAGACATTTATAATACTACTGGTATAAGCATGGCAGTGATAAACTTTTCCCTGAACATCCTGAAATATATTAGGTGCATAGAATTGAACAGCTGTTGCACATGAAAACAGCAATCCGACTGCCACTCGAATCTTTTTTCTGATTTTTAAGTGTTTTTCTGATGTTTTTTTACGCAAGATCAACAAACAGACTACAACTCCGACGATCATAAGTGAAAGCCAGAGAGGGAAGGGAAAATATCTACGGACTAATTCCTCCTTTTGTAATGGATGTGGCGCCTTTGTTTCATTTATATAAAATAAAACCATCCAGACAACCAGAAATACGACTGGCAAAATGCTCCAGACCTTTGTTGTAACAGAAATTCTGTCTATGTTGCTTTTTCCTTTGACTGGCCTTTGATTCAAGATAAAGTACGATAGCAGCGCAGTTACTGTAAAAACAATGCATGATGCTATAAAAAATAACATATTATGCAATGGGACGATATTTCTTGTCATGGCAAAAATCACAAAAGCAATGCTGCCAATGAAAATACTTTTTCCTTCATTTGACATAAGGGTTTACCTCCATTGGTCGTTGGTTCTTTACCAAATCAAGAAAGAATTCCGTCATAGTTGCATTGACATATGGCACCAGCCACAGATATGCGATCCCACAAGAGAGCATACCTAGCAGAAATAAAGGAAGGAAGCTTACCATCAGGTAGAAAAGTCTGCCCTTGCTGCCAATCATCAGTCTGCGGCTCATAGTAAGCAGTTCCTTGGCCGAATAGTTCGGGAAGTCGTGCAATAAATAAAAAGCCTGTGAATAAAACAAGGTCAATATTACGGTGACAATTCCGTACAAAATAATTGAAAGCGAATAAATCAATGTAAGCACTGCATCTTTAGGATTTTTGGCAACCATATATGACAGAATTGTCATAGGCATCATAGAGAGATATATACATATTGATAAGAATAACTGTATCAAAAGTGCCTTATCCGGAAAGAAGTGGAAGCCGTAAAATACATCACTTACAGTAACCGGATGACCGCAGGTGATTTTTAAATAAAAATATTTTTCTCCGGAAGTGAATATGCCGGCCAAAAGAGAGATTGCAAAAGAAATAACTAAATTAAATATTAGTCCGACCGGTTTGGTCGTATCAATAAAAACGGTCGAGAAGAACGATACAAACATAGTTATTGAAAAAACTGCAAGTAGAGCACCAATAGCAGTGCCATATCGCCCAAACATATGTTCTTTAGCTATCGCCTTCAGTTCGGCTGAAGATTTATATCTGTTAAAGCTATCCATAAAATAAACTCCAATCAATAACTAACATGCAATATCCACATTCATACCAAGATACTTATTGGCTGCGTCAGAAGATTTCAAATCTTTCTGATAAGGATTATCCTCATTAAAATATTTAATCTGTGTAGAAGTAGTGCCGCCGGAAACGTAAGTGCGGCCACATTCAGGGCAAACTGCGGTATGAATTGCAACATTGGCTCTGACTACCTTGCCGTTATTCTGTGCCGCATCCTTATATGCATTTGAAACATGTTCCTGCTCATGACTTCTGACTCTGGATGCTGCTGCATTCGGAGAAATATGAGCTGCAGCTTTAAAAGAAACCATTTCGTCAGAACCGTCCTGGTATTTACGGTTTTTGCAAGTCTCGCATTCAGCGGGAGAAGATTTGCGTCCCGCCTGTTTCTCGGTGGATTCACCGGGATTGCGGATGATTTTTTGTGTTTCCTCTTCCTGAGATTGCTGTGTTGCACCTGTATAACCTTCATAGGCAGCAGTCATGCCTGTGTTATAACCTGTATTATATCCTACTCCGTTAATCATAATATTGCCCCTTTCATAATTCTTAATATCCGTTTTGTTCCATTATTTCTTCCCACATTTCGTCGAAAGACATTCCGTATTGCTTCTCAAACGTTTTATTAACCTCTGCTCTTACATCAGGATTGGTAAATAAAAGTACCATACTGAAGGTTACTATAATTGTATTCAAAACAAGACCTGACACAGCACAGATAACACCGGTGCGAGCTTTGCTTAAAAGCTTAGGTCTTCTGCCCTTAGACAGCAGAGCGAGGACGATTGCAATGCTGCCAAGCATAAAAGGCGGATAAACGGTAAACGTAAAACTTGTAACTATTGATATGATTCCAAGAACCATAGCCGCAGTGGCAAAATTGCTTCCGGGCTCATCAATGTTATATTGGTTGTTGTTATAATATGGATTATTATACCCATTATTATAGTTATTGTTATTATAGCCATTATTGTTATAGCTATTGTTATTATACCCGTTATTGTTAGGTCCGCCGGGCGGCATACCCGGAGGCATATTCTGATTAAAATCCATAGGTTTTCCTCCTATATAACCAGTATATATTATAGCATGACTACTGTGGCATTGTCAAAATGAGTAGTTGAAATTATCGGAAAAATCTGTAAAATATAGGGTGGAAATAAACTAAGTTATAAAGGAGCATAAGGGATTAATATGGATATAATTTTAAAGATAAAAGAAGAATTGCAGGTAGAAAAATGGCAGGTAGAGGCTGCGGTGCAGCTTATAGATGAAGGCAATACCATTCCTTTTATCTCCAGATACCGTAAAGAGGCTACAGGCTCACTGGATGATGAGCAGCTGCGTAATCTGGATGAGAGACTTACCTATCTTAGGAATCTGGAGGAAAAAAAGGAGCAGGTTTTAAACAGCATAGAAGAGCAGGGAAAACTGACGGATGAACTGCGGGAGAAAATCATTGCAGCAGAGACGATGGTAGTGGTTGAGGACTTGTATCGTCCCTATCGTCCTAAGAGAAAGACCAGGGCAAGTGTCGCAAAGGAAAAAGGACTCGAACCTCTTGCAGATTATATTATGGCACAGGAAGCTGAAACACCGATAGAAGAAGAGGCAGCCAAGTATCTTCATGAGGATGAAGATGAGGCCAAAGCTGTTAATACGGTCGAAGACGCTATACAGGGCGCCAAGGACATTATTGCCGAGATTATTTCAGATGAGGCGGATTATAGAATTTACATAAGAAATATAACTATGGAAGAAGGCAAACTTGTCAGTGTCGCTAAGGATGAGGAAGCGGAGAGCGTATATGAGATGTATTATGCCTATGAGGAACCTGTGAAAAAGGTTGCAGGACATCGTGTACTGGCAATAAACAGAGGAGAAGACGAGAAATTCCTGACTGTTAAAGTAGAAGCACCGGAGGAACGTATATTACAGTACCTGCGTACGAAGGTTATAAAAAATGACAATGCTGTCACATCCCCGATTTTAGAGGATGTAATAACTGACAGCTATGACAGGTTGATTGCACCTGCCATTGAGAGGGAAGTTCGGAATGACCTAACTGAGAAAGCGGAAGACGGAGCAATCTCAGTATTTGGAAAGAATCTGGAACAGCTTCTTATGCAGCCTCCGATTTCAGGCAAAGTAGTGCTTGGCTGGGACCCGGCCTTCAGAACAGGATGCAAACTTGCTGTCGTGGATGAGACCGGAAAAGTGCTTGACACCAAAGTTATATATCCGACAGCCCCTCAGAATAAAGTTGAGGAATCCAAGGCGGAGCTTAAAAAGCTCATCAAAAAGTATAATATTTCCCTGATTTCAGTGGGTAACGGAACCGCATCAAGAGAATCCGAGCAGGTCATTGTAGAACTGCTTAAAGAACTGGATACTCCGGTGCAGTATGTCATAGTAAATGAAGCCGGAGCTTCGGTATATTCCGCAAGCAAGCTGGCAACAGAGGAGTTTCCCAGTTTCGATGTAGGGCAAAGAAGTGCGGCTTCGATTGCAAGGAGGCTTCAGGATCCGCTTGCCGAACTGGTAAAGATTGATCCTAAGTCAATCGGTGTCGGTCAGTATCAGCATGATATGAACCAGAAAAAATTAAGCAATGCCTTGAATGGAGTTGTGGAAGACAGTGTAAATAAGGTAGGAGTGGACTTAAATACGGCATCCGCATCCCTGCTTGAATATGTTTCCGGCGTAACCAAGGTAATTGCCAGAAATATCGTGGATTACAGGGAAACAAACGGACGCTTTACCAACCGCAAACAGCTTCTTAAGGTTGCAAAACTGGGGCCAAAAGCGTTTGAGCAATGCGCGGGCTTTATGAGAATCACCGATGGTGACAATCCGCTGGATGCAACCAGTGTTCATCCGGAATCCTACGAGGCCGCCGAAAAACTTATGGAGAAAATGGGCCTTACAATGGCGGATGTCAAAGAAATTCAGAAAAAGGCAGCAGCACAAAAGGCATTAGGTAAAAAGATTTCTCCTGCTAAGGAAAAGCCTAAGAAAAAGAAAGAGATTGTTATACGTAATACCAATACGGCTATGGGAAAGGCATTGGCAGCAGCAATTAATGGAGCTGTCTTAGATAGTGCACCAACAGGAAATGCTAAGAAAAACGTCGCAAATTCGGAAGGCGGAATTGAGGTACCGGAAATGCTGTCCGGCAGTCTTGAAAAGAAAATAAAGGATAAGAAGAAACTTGCAGAGGAGCTTGGAATCGGCGAGATTACATTGACAGATATTTTAAAAGAACTTGAGAAACCTGCGAGAGACCCGCGTGATGATATGCCGGCACCGATTCTTAGAAGCGACGTGCTGGACATGAAGGACTTAAAACCCGGAATGATTCTTAAGGGTACGGTCCGTAATGTAATTGACTTTGGAGCCTTTGTGGATATAGGAGTGCATCAGGACGGCCTGGTACATATTTCAGAGATGACTCAGAAATATATCAAGCATCCGCTTGAGGCGGTAAGTGTAGGAGACATCGTAGATGTACAGGTGCTTACGGTAGATGTGGCGAAGAAGAGGATTGGGCTGACTATGAAGATAAAGCAAGAATATTAAAGGGTACTGAATAATCACAAGTAAGTAAACTGTTGACATTAAATTTGGAAACATATATTATAAATACGATACAGAAAGACCTTGCATATAAACATTCATGCGCATAAAGGATAAACTATCATGTTATTCAATACACCACAATATATTCGCTTTTTACCAATTGTTGTTCTTATCTATTATTGTCTTCCAAAAAAAGTACGGTATATATGGCTTCTATGTGTTAGTTATTATTTTTATATGCGGTGGAACCCTTTATATATCACTTTGCTTTTTTCCTGTACATTGCTTACATTTGTCAGTGGCAGAATCCTTGAAAGATTTAATCAATCATCAGGTAGTAAAAACATAGAAAATGCCGCGGATCATGATGAAATAATAATTCAAATCAGGAAAAAGAAGAAGGTATGCCTTGTTGTATGTATTCTATTGAATTTGGGTATCCTTGTATATTTTAAATATTTTAACTTTGGCATCATGTGTTTGAACCGTTTGCTCCACATCTTCCGTATGAATGAAATCGATAGGAGTTTTGACATTTTATTGCCGGTCGGCATTTCTTTCTATACACTGCAGGCACTGGGATACTTAATCGATGTATACCGTGGAGATATATACGCTGAGAAAAACTTTTTAAAGTATGCTCTGTTTGTATCCTTCTTTCCTCAGCTTGTCGCAGGTCCGATTGAACGCTCAAAAAATCTGCTTGTACAATTGCAGAAACAACATCCTTTTCAATATGATAATCTAAGAAAAGGTTGGCTGCTGGTACTCTATGGACTGTTTTTGAAAATGGTCATTGCAGATAGAGCAGCCATTATTGTGGACACAGTGTATAACAGCGAATCATATCAGGGGTTCTATATTGTTATTGCCACATTTTTTTTTGCGATTCAAATATATTGTGACTTTTATGGTTACTCCACAATTGCAAGAGGCTCTGCCCTTCTGATGGGTATCAGACTGATGGATAATTTTGCAGCGCCTTATTATTCCAAAAGCGTTAAGGAATTCTGGAGGAGATGGCACATTTCCCTTTCAGGCTGGTTTCGGGATTATCTATATATTCCTCTTGGTGGCAATAAAAAAGGAAGAATACGAAAAGAAAGCAATCTTTTTACTGTATTTGCAATAAGCGGGTTGTGGCATGGTGCTGCTGTTTCCTTTATTTTTTGGGGGATTTTAAATGGTGTTTATCAGATAGTAGGAGACTGGTTTCATGACGTAAAGCATTTCATAAGCAGGCAGCGAAGCACTATCTTACAGAAACTGAATCTGGAAAATACAGACATTGATAAAAATATGGTTGAGACTTTCAGTAAAAAGGCATTCCAAACGATAGGAACATTTTGCCTGATTACCTTTTCATGGTTATTTTTCCGTGCAGGAGACATGCGAACAGCCTGTAGAATGATTGTAAACATCTTTCGTGTCAATAATTGGACAATTTTCTTTGACGGCTCTTTGTATGATCTGGGCGTCGCCTCAAATTATATGTTTGTATTGATCATGTCTATTTTTATTTTATTTATTGTGGATTATCAAAAATATAAGGGAAGAGATGTATCTGCCTGGTTGTTAAAACAGGGATGGTTGTTACGGGTTCCTATTTATATGTTTTTTATATTTACTATCTTATTATATGGCTGTTACGGAGAAATCTATGATATCCAACAGTTCATTTATTTCCAATTTTAGTGATTTTGCATGGGAGAGATTTTGTAATGAATAGTAAAGCTGTGAAAAGATTTGTAAAACATTCAAAAAGAATTCTGGGAATATTCGCTGCACTTTTGCTTTTCTCTTCAATAACTGATGCACTAAACTATATTTATGTCAGCGATGATGCCTGGTCGCGCATTCTTTGGCATAGATTTTATGAGGATAAAGGAAAAATCGATAATGTTTATTTGGGTTCATCCCATGTGTATTATAATCTGAATCCAATGTTGCTTGATAATTTAAACGGACAACACAATTTCAATTTAGCAACCTCCGGACAGAGGCTGAATGGTTCTTACTATTTGTTAAAAGAAGCTGACCGGCTGAATTCCCTATCCCACGTATATCTTGAATTATATTTTGACATGAGCATAAAAACAGAGTATGGCAATGATCCGATAATTGGAGATCTGTCTTGGAATTGGAAAAACATCGATTATATGGAGCCTTCAATAAACAAGATGGTATATACATTATCTATAACAGGAATCGATAAATATGTTGATACGTTTTTTCCTTTTGTCAGATATCGTGAACAATTAAACAACCACACATATATTAACTCTGTTATATCCAAAAAAAAAGATGCCGATTATCTTGCATACAGATATCGAATCTATAATGAAGAAAAACAATTTACTGAAGAATATCAACAACAGGGTTTCCATTATATAACGCTGACTATTCCAGATACGGCTTTTTCGGCTGAAATCCGAATTATAGAAGAAAATCCGATGGGTAGAGAAAGCAAAGAATACATTTGTAAAATTATTAATTATTGTCAGAAACGTGATATTCCCATAACGCTGTTTGTTGCCCCCATGATAGAACTTAATCTTGTTAGATTGGGGAATTATGACTACTATATCAATCAGGTCAGGGAAATTGCGGAAGAATATCAGGTACCTTTTTATGATTTTAACCTTGCTAAAGAAGAATATCTGTCATTTCAACGAAATGAGCACTTTCGGGATTTTCATCATCTGAATTCGGCAGGTGCGGATATTTTTACCCCATTTTTTCATGAAGTGGTATCACAGGAATTTTCAGAAAATGAAAAGTATTTTTATACTACCTATGCTGAAAAAATTGAAAGCACTGACCCTGCCATTTATGGATTAACATATAAGACTGCTGCAGATGAGACACAGAATACTGTCAGGATTTATAATATAGCTTCTAATCGTGAGGAGGAGATGGAGTATCGGATCATAATGACACCAAATGATGGGGAACAATATATTGTGCAGGATTTTTCAACAAATAAAGATTTTACGGTTGACGAACAGGAGAATGGTATCTGCAAGATTGTTGCCAGAATGAAGAATGATCATAAAGAAGTACAGACTATGGAAATTGAATACTAAAATCTCCTCTTGCATTCTCCCCACAACAGTATTATAATAACTTCAACTAAAAAAGGTAAGTTCTTCGGGGCAGGGTGAAATTCCCTACTGGCGGTGATATCTGATGATGCAATACGCATACAGACAAGTCCGCGACCTGTTCATAACTGATGAATGATATTGCAGTTTTGTGATGCTATTCTACGCTTTGAACAGCTGATACGGTGAGAATCCGTAACCAACAGTATAGTCTGGATGGAAGAAGAAACTGCGTAAGTAAACAACCCCCGGATTGTCTTTTTTTGGTCCGGGGATTTTTTATGCAAAAATCGAAGGTCTTCCTTTTTTATCAATTAATATTAATCATTAGATGAAAATGGAGGAAAAAGAAATGAGTGAATTAGTAAAAAGTATTCAGGAAAATGTGGTGTTTTTTCTACAGTTTATGGCAGTGGTAGCGGCAATTTTTATAGTTGCATACGTAGTAGAAAAACTTGTGGCTAAAAAGCAGGCAGTTACAGAGCGTATTTTGACCACAAGAAAAATAGCGGTAATAGGTATGTTTTCAGCGATAGCAGCGATTCTTATGCTGCTTGAGTTCCCTACACCTATTGCACCAAGTTTTTACGGGATGGATTTCAGCGAGCTTCCGGCACTTGTAGGCGCCTTTGCATACGGACCGGTAGCCGGAGTAATGATTGAGTTTTGTAAGATTATATTAAAGCTCCTATTTAAGCCAACATCTACGGCGTTTGTAGGTGAGCTTTCCAATTTCGCGGTAGGCTGCAGTTTCATACTTCCGGCATCAATCATATATAGTTTACATAAAAATAAAAAAACGGCGATTGTATCTTGTGTAGTTGCAACACTCTGTATGACGGTATTTGGAACTGCATTCAATGCGGTCTATCTTCTTCCCAAGTTTGCTCAGATGTATGGAATGCATATGAAAGACTTAATAGGAATGGACGATGTGGTCCCTTTTGTATGCTTTGCGGTTGCTCCGCATAATTTGATTAAAGGAGGCAGCGTGTCGCTCATAACGCTTCTTATATATAAGAAATTAAGCCCTATCTTAAAGAAAACAAATCAGGCCTAAATATATTAAGCCGCCGTACCGGATTTTGCCCCGATACGGCGGTTTATTTTATTTATTCTCTCAAATCTGCAAATAACACAATCGACTTAATCAGCTCTTTCACATTAAGAATAACTTAAGGTTCTCCATATTTCATTTTAAGATTCCCACACTATATTTACCTTATAAAAAAATTAAGAAATATTTTGAAGACTTTTAATATTCTAAATCCGTTATATATAGTATACTGACTAAGGATTGAAATATAAGTAAGGAAGGAAAATCAATGAGTGAACTGGTAGAAATCCGGGATATCTGTAAGGTATACAATCCCGGAGAAAATGAAGTAAGGGCTTTAGACCATGTCAGCCTGACCATTCATGAAAACGAATTTGTAGCAATCATAGGACAGTCCGGCTCAGGCAAATCCACATTGATGAATATGCTTGGCTGTCTGGATGTACCGACAAGCGGAAATTATTTTCTGCATGGTCAGGATGTTTCACATATGAGCGATAACGAATTATCGGATGTTCGTAATAAGGAAATAGGTTTTATATTTCAGGGATTTAACCTTATTGCAGGGCTTACGGCCCTGGAAAACGTGGAACTGCCTTTGATTTATAGAGGAGTTGGTAAGCGGGAGCGGATGAGACTTGCAGATACCGCGCTTAATAAGGTGGGGCTGGAGAAGCGAAAAAGCCATAAACCTTCGGAAATGTCCGGTGGACAGCAGCAGCGTGTTGCGATTGCCAGGGCGATAGCTCAGGCACCGCCGATTATCCTTGCCGACGAGCCAACCGGAAATCTGGACTCTAATTCAAGCAGAGAGATTATGGATATACTTAAGACCCTTCATGAAGAGGGAAGAACTGTTATATTGATTACCCATGATAATGATATAGCAGCTAAGGCGAAGCGAATTATCAAGATTATGGACGGAAAAATCGTACAGGATTCGCAAAATAGCAACTTTGCAGACTAAATAGAAGATAAAATATCAGATTAAAAGAAAGGTATGGTTACTAAAATGGAAAAAACACCCATGGATAAGGCAAAAAAGAAAAAAATCATTAAACGATGCGTTTTGGGAGGGATAGCAGCTGTCATAGTTCTGTTTATGGTAGTTAATTCAATAGCAGCAAAGAATATGGGAGCGATCGTATATACTTCTGAAGTAACCAGACAGGACGTAGAGCAGGTACTTAGTACAAGCGGCACAGTGCAGACACTTGAAAGCAAGACCTACTTTTCGCAGGTTGAATCGGAGATTGGTCATATAGAGGTGGCTCTCGGAGATAGTGTGAAAAAGGGTGATGTTCTTTTTACATACGATGAAAAGGCAATTGCAGATGAAAAACAGCTGGCTCAGCTTAAAATTCAGTCCAGTGAAGGCGAATATAAAAGTTCCATAAGCAAAAATAACAAGTACATAGGCGAATTAAATGAAGCAAATATAAATCTGGAAGTACTCCGTCAGCAGATTGAAGATAGCGAAAATTATGTAAACCAATTAAAGAAAAAGATTGCCGACAAACAAAGCTCTATAGCATATGAGGGCACATTGCTTCAGATATCACTTATGGAGTGGGCGGAAAAAGTGGAAGACGAAAAGCTTAAACCTGATAATAAGGAAAGTGCGGAGTATGCTGAGGAAGTATATATGGAATTACAGAAACAGATTCAGTACAATTCATATGAACAGCAGCATAACAAGGACATTGAGGCGTGGCAGGATGAAGTGAACAAATATCAGGATATGATTGCCGATTACAAAGCCTATGAGGCCGAAATGAAATCCCAGAAAAGCACCTCAGAGAGTGCCGCATTAGACAGTGGCAGTAAGGAACAATTAGAAGCCAACAGGCAGATGGACAGCATAAATTCCAATGAAACCCTGGCTGCGATTCAAGCTGTGGAAAACGGTGTTGTAGCTGAATTTGACGGTGTAATTACGGAAATCTCCTTAGTTGAAGGTGCTTCACTGGCAAAAGGCACACAGATGTTGACACTTTCCAGTACCGAAAATGTCAAAGTCGGGATTTCCGTTTCCAAATATGATCTGGAAAAGATAGCCGTAGGTCAGGAATCGGAAGTCACTATTGCAGGAAATACATACAAAGGCAGAGTGGATAAAATAAACGGAATGGCGACTACAAATGCAAGCGGTGCGGCCGTAGTGGGGGCAGATATCAAAATTGAAAACCCCGATTCCAATATTTTCCTTGGAGTAGAGGCAAAGGTATCGGTTAATACAGCCTCGTCCAGTCAGGCACTTGTTGTACCTGTTGAAGTAATTAACAGCGATAAAGACGGTGACTTTGTATATACTGTTGAAAATGGGGTATTGACGAAAAAGCGTATAGTTGCTGGCATTTCTTCGGAAAGTTATTGTGAGATTCTCGAAGGCTTGAGTGAAGGAGAGCAGGTTGTAAACAATGTTAGTGTGGATATGGAAGAAGGTATGGCGGTTACGGCGCTTCCTCAGAGCTGATAAAGGAGTAAATCAATGGCACAGATATTTGAATATATTAAGATTGCCCTTATGAATATCAAAAGCAATAAAGGCCGTTCCATTCTGACTATGCTGGGTATTATTATAGGTATTTCGTCAGTTATTATGATAATGGCAATCGGAAACGGAGTAAAGGGTCAGATTAATGATGAATTGGAAAGCATAGGCAGCGGTCTTATTGAGTTGTATCTGGATACTACACTGGATACTACAACCATAAGGTTTGCAGATGAAGACTTTGACCTCATTATGGAAAAAGTAGACCATGTTAAAGCGGCTACTCCGATTTTAGGCGGCTGGGGAACGGCACTGGGAGCGAAGGGAAATTTTGAAGCCAGAGTTATGGCCGGAAATGAAGGACTGGAATATTATTCCGGTAATGGCGGTCCTATTATTAAAGGGAGATATTTTACAAAGTCCGATGCAGACAGTGCTAACCGCGTCTGTGTCATTACGGAAAGCAGCGCGGTAAGCTTATTTGGTACAACTGACGTAGCGGGGTTAAGTTTTGAGCTTACTTTGTATGGAATTTCGCAGGAAATGACCATAGTGGGTATTCGTGAAGATAGTGCGGCGAGTTTGATTAATGGCGGCACAAGCCGGTATATATACATTGAACTTCCGATATCGGTAATGGGAAATGACTATTATTATTATATTGAAGAATTTGACGATATGGCTATTTTTGCCGAAGCGACGGAATATTGTACGGAAGTAGCAGGGAACGCAGTCAGATTACTGGAGAATAAATATGATGCAAGGGGAGAAGGGCAGATTATAGTACAAAATATGTCTGATGTGTCTGATGAATTTAACAGCATCTTAAGTATCGTTACACTGTTTATCTCTTTTGTTGCGGCTATTTCGTTACTTGTTGGCGGTATCGGGGTTATGAATATAATGCTGGTGTCCGTAACCGAACGTACAAGAGAAATCGGAATCCGTAAGGCATTGGGAGCAAGGACCGGTTCTATCCTGCTTCAGTTTCTGGCGGAAGCCGGAATCATTACCATGCTTGGTGGGCTTATAGGTATCGGACTTGGCATTTTAGGCGGAAATCTGGTATGCTCTGTTGTCGGTGTTACTGCCAAAACGCAGCTTTCCACTATTATCGGTGCGACGCTTTTCTCATCGGCAGTCGGTATTTTCTTCGGAATATATCCGGCTAAAAAGGCTGCAAAATTAAGCCCTATTGAGGCACTTAGGCACGAATAAGGCTAAGGTAAATCAGATTATCCTTGAACTTTATTCTATTTGAAGTATAATAATTATATAAAAAGACTTAAAGATAAAGCACCTGCAGCGTAGGTGCTTTTAAAAAAGTCAACTTTAAGAAAGGCGGGACTGATATGGAGGTTGAATTTGATGTACAGATGAATTCGAGCGTATTGTATGATTATATGCTGCATCATACCTTCAGCAGCTTTGCGGGAATTCTTGGTTCGGTCGTAGGGGCTTTGTTTCTGGTGGTTGCCTATATGGACAGGCAGGTTATTTTTTTGATTGCGGGAGTTGTTATTCTGGCATATCAGCCCTGGAGTCTTTTTTTGAAATCCCAACAGCAGATGTTAAATAACCCTGCATTTAAGAAACCGTTGCACTATAAGTTGACGGAAGAGGGAATTGAAGTATCACAGGATGATGAGGTTCAGAACCAAAAATGGGGAGATATGTATAAGGCTGTCTCCACATCAAACAGCATTATTGTGTATACCTCACGGATTAATGCCTGCATTTTTCCCAAGAAGGATATGGGTGAGAATAAATATAAAGTAATTGAGATGATTTCTACACATATGCCGGCGAATAAAGTTAAAATCAGAAGTTAACAAACTTGCGGGTTATAGGAAAAATGGGGTTGGAGTTGATTATGGAATATTGTGTAGAGACACACAGTGCTGAGGAAACATTTGAGTTTGGTAAAAAGCTGGGAGAAGAGGCTCATAAAGGAAGCGTATTCGCCCTTGTCGGGGATTTAGGTGTAGGGAAAACCGTTTTTTCACAGGGACTGGCAAAAGGACTTGGGATTGCGGAAGCGGTCAATAGTCCGACTTTTACTATTTTGCAGATATATGATGAGGGGCGTCTGCCTTTTTATCATTTTGATGTATACAGAATCGGAGACATAGCGGAAATGGATGAAATCGGCTATGAAGACTGCTTTTACGGGGATGGCGTCTGCCTGATAGAATGGGCGGGTATAATAGAAGAAATCCTTCCTGAAGAATATACACGGATTACCATACAAAAAGATACGGAAAAAGGTTTTGATTACAGGAAAATAATAGTGGAAGATATCATGAGGGATTAAGGTGAAACTTATAGCAGTGGACAGTTCGGGACTGGTTGCTTCGGTTGCCGTAATAGAAGACGATATACTTGTTGCCGAATATACTATTCAATATAAAAAGACACATTCGCAGACTCTTTTGCCTATGCTTGATGAAATCCGCAATATGATAGAGCTGGATTTTAATGAGGTGGATGGAATTGCGGTAGCGGCAGGACCCGGATCTTTTACCGGGCTCCGTATCGGTTCGGCCACTGCCAAGGGCCTTGCTTTTGCTATGGGCAAACCTATAGTGCCGGTGCCGACGGTGGATGGTCTGGCTTATAATTTATACGGAACGGACAAAATTGTCTGTCCTATAATGGATGCAAGAAGAAGTCAGGTCTATACAGGGATTTATGAGTTTGTATTGGAAGGTGATATTTACAGTCTTCATATTATAAGAGAACAATGTGCCGTAGCGTTTGCCGAAATTGCCGATTCTTTGAATGAACTGGGCAGAGAAGTGATTTTCTTAGGCGACGGAGTCCCGGTTTTTCGGGAGGAAATGAAATCATTGATGAAAGTGCCTTATACATTTGTGCCCGCACATATGAACAGGCAGCGTGCGGCAAGCATAGGGGTACTGGGGAGCATATATTTTGCACAGGGCAGGATACAGAGCGGCGAAGAACATTCGCCGGAGTATCTGAGGCTTTCACAGGCGGAGAGAGAACGGGTGCGTATAAGACCTATGGAACGCGCTGATGTGGAGAGAATCAGCCAGCTTGAAGAAGAGACTTTTTCTATGCCCTGGTCTAGCGATTCTTTCCTGGAAATGCTTGAAAATACCAATGCCAGATATTATGTTGCGGAACGTGACGGTCATGTGCTTGGTGCCTGCGGTGTACTTATGGCAGCAGGAGAGGGAAATATTAGCAACGTAGTTGTAGATGAAAAAGAAAGAAATAGAGGAATTGGATTTAAACTGCTGCAATATCTTATAGAGGATGGTTTGAAAAACGGCTTAACCGCTTTTACATTGGAAGTGCGTGTAAGTAATGCAGCCGCGATTCATCTTTATAAAAAATTGGGATTTTTTTCCGAGGGAATTCGTCCCAATTTCTATGAAAAACCAAACGAAGATGCTATGATTATGTGGAAGAGATAAAAATCGTCGATATCCTGCGAATTTGGGCGAAGCACAAATTTGCCTGTGAAAATTTATTTTCACAGTAATTACCACTATTTTTGCATACTTAGTATTGTTATAATTGATATGTACACAAGATGTCGTTTGTAACTACAGGTGCCTGCTTCTATAAACTTGCAGGCATAGCAAGAATGGGGGATTAAGATGAGAGTATATGATAGTAAAATAGAAACAGGGCTTGTATCAGTAAGCTGTAACTGCTGTGAAAAGGAATTGCTGGTAGAAAATGGAATTTTAAAAGAAGAGTGTATACACATTGTTCATGATTTTGGTTTTTTCGGTCATAGGGACGGAGAGACTCACAGCTTTGATTTATGTGAGGACTGTTATACTCAGATTGTTTCCAGATTTCGTATTCCGGTAGAAATGCAGGAGCGAAAAGAATTACTGTAACCTGTAGTCGGACAGGAGTGTGCATGTTAGATATTTGTTTGCTTGGAACGGGAGGTATGATGCCGCTGCCATACAGATGGCTGACCTCCCTAATGGCACGTTATAACGGAAAAAGTATATTAATAGATTGCGGAGAGGGTACCCAGATTGCCATGAAGAAAAAGGGCTGGAGCCCTAAACCGATTGATATCATCTGCTTTACCCATTTTCACGCAGACCATATCAGTGGACTCCCCGGAATGCTTTTGACAATGGGGAATGCGGAACGAACTGAGCCGTTGCTTTTAATAGGTCCAAGGGGCCTTGAAAAGGTGGTATCATCCCTTAGGATAATCGCACCCGAACTGCCTTTTTCTATTGAGTGTCTGGAATTGACTCAGGATGAGCAGACATTAAATTTTGACGGCTTTAGGATAGAAGCATTTAAAGTTAATCACAATGTTATTTGTTACGGATATAATATTGTAGTAGACAGAATCGGCAAATTTGATGTAGAAAAGGCACAGGAACTTGGGATTGACAGGAAATACTGGAACCGCTTGCAGAAGGGTGAAATTATCGAAACCGGGGAGAGGATTCTCAGACCCGAGATGGTACTGGGCCCACCCAGAAAGGGTATAAAACTTACTTACTGTACGGATACAAGACCAACTGACACTATTGTCAGAAATGCAGAAGGTGCAGATTTATTTATATGTGAAGGAATGTACGGTGAACCCGACAAAAAGGATAAGGCAAGAGAATATAAACACATGACCTTTTATGAAGCGGCAGAGATGGCAAGGCAGGCCAATGTTAAGGAGCTTTGGCTGACACACTACAGTCCGTCTTTGGTGAAACCGGAGGATTTTATGCCTGAAGTCAGGAAAATTTTCCCAAATGCTATTGCAGGAAAGGACGGAAAGAGTGTAGACTTATTATATAGTAACTAAGATAAAATCCTAATTCGCATACTTGGCGGGAAGGGAGGAATTCTATGAAAAAATCCGGAATTATTAAAGTTGCAATTATAGGAATTATTCTTGCGGTGCTTGTTGTCGGATACTTTTATTATTTGTCAAATGTAGGAAAGGATGCCGAAGAGGAAGTTGTGGAGTCTACTGCGGTACAGATAGTACTTGTACGCGACCTTGAAAAGAATTATCCGCCTACTCCAAAAGAAGTTATAAAATACTTCAATGAGATTTCCAAGTGTTTCTATAATGAAACATATACGGAAGATGAACTGAATTCTATGGCGATGAAAATTCAGGGAATTTATGATGATGAATTGATTGCCGTTAAGACCGAAGAACAGTATCTTAAGGATTTACGAAGTGATATTGCTGATTTTAAAAAACAGGATCGTACGATTTCGTCATATGAGTTATCTGCAAGTACTGATGTAGAAGAATTTATGGAGAATGGCTATACCTGTGCGAGGTTATACTGCAATTATAATATAAGACAGGGGACACAGATGCTTACGAGCAGGGTTGTATTTGTACTGCGCAAGGATGAGGATAATCATTGGAAAATTCTGGGCTGGGATTTGGATAATTAACCTGGCCGGGGAAAGGACTAAACAGTAATATGGAAAAAGAAGATGTTATTATTTTGGCAATTGAGACTTCCTGTGATGAAACTGCGGCTGCGGTTGTAAGAAATGGCAGAGAGGTCTGTTCTAATATAATATCTTCGCAGATAGCGCTGCATACCGTATATGGCGGTGTTGTACCTGAAATCGCTTCACGGAAACATATTGAAAAAATCAATCAGGTTATTGAAGAGGCGTTAAAATCAGCTGATGTAACCTTAAATGACATTTCGGCCATTGCAGTAACCTATGGACCGGGTCTGGTGGGTGCCCTTTTGGTAGGTGTTTCGACTGCTAAGGCTATAAGTCTTGCTGCAGGACTCCCGCTTATAGGTGTTCATCATATAGAAGGGCATATAAGTGCCAATTATATAGAGAATAAAGATTTGGAGCCTCCTTTTATCTGCCTTGTTGTATCGGGAGGACATTCACATCTGGTTGTTGTGAAAGATTACGGAGAATATGAAATTCTTGGGCGTACCAGAGATGATGCAGCCGGAGAGGCTTTTGATAAAGTTGCAAGGGCAATAGGGTTGGGCTATCCCGGAGGGCCTAAGATTGATAAGGTTTCCAAAGAGGGTAATCCTGATGCTATACATTTTCCTCGTGCCAAGGTAGTGGATTCGGTTTACGATTTCAGTTTCAGCGGTTTAAAATCGGCAGTTCTGAATTATTTGAATTCCTGTGAAATGAAAGGAACTCCGATTGTACAAGCTGATGTGGCAGCATCTTTTCAAAAAGCGGTTGTGGATGTTTTGGTGGAACATTCTATGAGTGCGGTACAAGAATACGGACTGAAAAGATTTGCTATTGCCGGCGGTGTTGCTTCTAATTCATGTCTCAGGGAAGCTCTTGCCAGAGAGTGTAATGCAAGAGGAATAGAGTTTTTTTATCCTTCCCCAATTCTTTGCACGGATAATGCAGCTATGATAGGAGTCGCAGGATATTATGAATACTGCAAAGGAGTACGACATGGTTTTGATTTGAATGCACATCCCAATTTGCGTCTTGGAGAAAGGGCATAAATATTATGCGGGTAAAAAATAAAACTGTAGCTATAATATTGGCGGCGGGTCAGGGCAGAAGAATGCATAGTGATGTGCAAAAGCAATATATTCTACTAAATGACAGGCCTGTCATTTTTTATGCGTTGAATATATTTCAAAAAAGCTTTGTAGATGAGATTATTCTGGTGGTGGGTAAAGGCGAAACGGAATTTTGCCGTAGAGAGATTGTTGAAAAATATAACTTTACCAAGGTCAATGCGATTGTAGAGGGCGGAAGTGAGCGATATCATTCGGTTGCTAACGGGTTGAGGGCCATAGATGGTGAAGGCTATGTTTTCATCCATGACGGAGCCCGCCCTTTTATCACTGATGATATTCTGAATCGCGCCTATGATACAGTGAAACAATTTGATGCCTGTGTAGTAGGTATGCCTGTTAAAGACACTATTAAGATAGTAGATGAGAAGCAATTTGCCAAACAGACACCTAACAGGGAGACATTATGGCAGATACAGACCCCTCAGGTTTTTACAATTAATCTGGCAAAAGAAGCTTATGAAAAGCTGCTTGAAAGTGAAGATAAACTAAAAGAACAGGGTATACATATTACAGATGATGCAATGGTGGTTGAAACGCTGACAAAGCATCCTGTTAAACTGGTAGAAGGTTCTTATAAAAATATTAAAATAACCACACCGGAAGATTTGAATATAGCACATGCATTGATAGATGAAACGATATAAATAATGTATTGAAATTTATTGAATTTTCTTATAAAAAGCAGTTGACACTAATATTCTTTTTTGCTACAATAATCTTTGCGCTGACTGAAAAAGCCTGTCAGAGCGACTTGGAGAGGTATCGAAGTGGTCATAACGAGGCGGTCTTGAAAACCGTTTGTCCGCA
>JAFLTG010000025.1 GCA_022510545.1 Lachnospiraceae bacterium
ACCTCGCTAAGCACCGGCGTTTTTAGAGGGTCTTTCAGCGGAAATCCTTTTCCACTGCCGCCCCATCTCGGAGTCTCGCAATCTTCTACTTTATTAAGACAAAAATATTAAATATTTGTAAGATAAATATACAAACTATTTATTGAAACACTTTCTTACGGTATTAATAATCAGTTCCATATCTTCGTCTGTGTTCTTGATATCGCTGGGTAGACAGAATCCACGTTTAAATATATCTGCGGCAACACTATGATCCGGATTCTTATCCGAGCCGTCTGCAGTAATAAAATCATACTTCTCGAATACAGGCTGCAGATGCATTGGTTTCCAGATTGGGCGGGATTCAATGTTGAGTTCCTGTAATGCGTCCATTATAATATCAGGTGTTATTTTACTGCCTTCTTTTATTAATACGCAGGAAAGCCAGTTGTTTGCGTCGCCGTCTTTGTTTAAAGGATTCATGGAAAGCTCTTCAATGTCTTCGAAGGCCTTTTTATACTGTTCGTAAATCTTCTTTTTTATAGCTTTGTGCTCTTCTAAGTGAAGAAGCTGTCCTCTGCCGATTCCGGCGGTGATGTTGCTCATACGGTAGTTGTAACCGATTTGGGAATGTTGATAATGTCTTGCGGGATCTCTTGCCTGGGTGGAAAGGAATGTCGCTTTTTTGGTAATTTCTTCCTCGTCGGAGACCAGCATACCGCCGCCGGAGGTTGTAATGATTTTGTTGCCGTTAAATGAATATATTCCTATTTTTCCGAAGGTGCCTGTGTGTTTTCCCTTGTATGTGCTGCTTAGGGATTCGGCGGCATCCTCTATAAGGGGAACATTGTGCTTTTTGCAGATTGCCATGATTTCGTCCAGCTTGGCAGGGGTTCCGTATAAATGCACTACCATTACGGCTTTGGGGGGGCCGTATTTCTCAAATGCCCTTTCAAGAGCCTGTGGTGACATATTCCAGGTATCATACTCGGAATCAATAAATACCGGAGTTGCTTTCTCGTATATTATTGGATTACAGGTGGCGCTGAATGTAAGGCTGGGGGTAAATACCAGGTCTCCCTCACCTATTCCAAGGATTCTGAGTGCAAGGTGGATTGCCGCTGTTCCTGCGCTCAATGCGGAAGCATGGCCTGCTCCGGTATATTCCGCCATTTCTTTTTCAAGGGCATCCACGTTGGGGCCGAGCGGTGCCACCCAGTTTGTGTCAAATGCTTCTTTTATAAATTTCTGTTCTTCACCATGCATAGTAGGACTGGATAAATATATTTTTTTTCTGTCCACTATCTGTCACTTCCTTTCCCGTATTCTGTCTCCTCATAATGATAGGTGGGTACAATTTTTTGAATTAAAGGTCTTATATCAGAATTTTCAATAACACATTCGTCTTTTAACTCTTTCAGCTGGGCAAAAAACTCCTGCTCGTCCAGTTCAATCGGTCTGCCTATGTGAATCATCTTATTAGCGGTGTCCCGTAGGCCTTCTTCATCCATAAGCAGTTCCTCATATAGCTTTTCTCCCGGACGAAGACCTGTAAATTCAATTTTTATATCTTCCCCGACACGGTAGCCTGATAAGCGTATCAGGTTTTCCGCCAATGTTAAAATCTTAACAGGCTCACCCATATCCAGCACGAAAATCTCTCCACCCTTTGCATATGCACCGGCCTGCAATACCAGCGACACGGCTTCTGAAATCGTCATAAAATAACGTATGATATCCGGATGGGTGACGGTAACGGGACCGCCTTCCTCAATCTGCTTACGGAACAGCGGAATTACGCTGCCGTTGCTTCCAAGTACATTACCGAAGCGTACTGCCACAAATTCCGTATTATAATGCTTATTAAAAGTCTGGATTATCATTTCACAGATTCGTTTGCTGGCTCCCATTATATTGGTGGGATTCACCGCCTTATCGGTTGATATCATAACAAAACGTTTTACCCCGCTCATAGCGGCTGCCTGTGCCGTCTTAAAGGTTCCGAACACGTTGTTTTTAATCGCCTCGGTGGGGCTGTCTTCCATAAGAGGTACATGTTTATGTGCGGCAGCATGATAAACAATGTCCGGTTTATAGTTGGAAAATATCCAATTCATACGGTTTGTATTACGTACTGAGGCAATCAGTACTATCAAATCCAGCTCAGGATACTTCATTTTAAGTTCCTGCTGCATATCATAAACACTATTTTCATAAATATCCAGAATAATCAAGCGTTTAGGCTTGTGCTGGGCAATCTGTCTGCAAAGTTCGCTTCCGATGGAACCGCCGCCACCTGTTACAAGAACAATTTTATTCTGTACATAACCCAGAATGGAATCCATATCCACACTTACAGGGTCTCTTCCGAGCAAATCCTCAACTTCGACATCACGCAGCTTGCTTATACTGACATCTCCGTTTACAAGCTGATACATACCCGGCAAGGCGCGCAGTTTACAGTTGGTATCCTTACAAAGTTCCAGGATACCCTTGATATCAGATCTGGGGGCTGATGGCATTGCCACAATAATCTCATCAATGCCGTAAACGTCAGCACATTCCACTATCTTGTCCCTGCCGCCGGTAACTTTGATACCCTGTATATATCTTCCCCATTTTCCCTTATCATCATCTATGATACACTTGATGACCATAGTGGAAAAATTACTGTTTACGATTTCTTTTATTATCGCATTGGCCGCTTCTCCGGCTCCGATTACCATTACCGATATCTTGTTTTTCTTATTTTGCTGTTTATGCTTTAATCCCCTGAAAAAGCGATATGAAAAGCGACTGACAAAAACACAGCTTATCATCAGGAACATATAAAAGAAATAATAGCTCTTTGGCACCGCCTGCTCGGTCACCCTGAAAAACTGTAGTCCGATTCCGTTAATAACGGTTGAAGTAACACAGGCTACAACGATATTCTGAAGTTCGGTTTCTCCTGCAAAAGCCCAGAGGCTGCTATATAAATGGAAAAAATAAAATATTACCAATGTCAGAAGAATATTGATAGGCATAAACCTTTCAATAGGGCGTACGAAAGTTGACGGTATCGCGGCCACATCCAGCTCGTATCGGATTATCAGTCCCAGATAACTCGCCAGAATAACACTGATAACGTCATATATCATAAGTGCGGTTCTTCTATAAAACAATTTTACGTTAAATGCTTTTTTCATTTTTTCGCATACCCTCCGCGCTCCTTCTCCACATCACTAAGCAGCGGAGCAAGCGCTAATAACAGACAGAATGCAATCGGATTACAGGGATGAAATATCCATTCAGTCAGACCCGCCACTGCAAATGCAATTAAAACTGCAAGCGGGAATATACTGCATCGTCTGTCACCTTTTCTCTTTGTATCATATATTAATGATTGTATAAAAGTGCAAAATCCAAATAAAACAAACACGATTCCTACCGGAATGCCATGATCATGGATCACCTGAAGATATACGTTGTGAGCGTGAACGATCATTTCTCCGTTTGGAAGGATGATTTCCATCTTATCGTGGCCTGTCATATTCATATTGTCGGCATATAGTTTGAAAATTTCAAACCTGCCGTTTGCATACGCTTCGGCATCGCTTTCTCCCGCGGAATAATTCTCGATATCGGGTAATGCCGCCGCGGATACTTCTGTAGAGGCAATCAGGAATCTATCTATGCTATCATCTTTGGCATAGTTAAACGATTTAATACAATCATCTTCCGGGATTCCGAGCACTTTCATCTGAAATACCTGTATAAATCTTCTAAGGCTTATATAATACTTGGAATCCATATCCCTGCCATGTATTATTTCACTTGGCAGTTCTTCAATTTCCATAGTCTCAGGCTGTGCAGTCACCGCAGGTATAATTCTCTGTGCCGTAAAAACTGCCGGGAAACACAGTATAACCGAAAGAAGCATCATAATTAACACATTGGCTAATGAGCGTGCCTTTTTTTTCATACCAAGAAAAGTTATCGGCACTACAATCACTGCCATTACCATTACAGCCAGATAGCCTGTCCTTGACATCGTAAAAATAAGATATTCCATCGATATACCAAAAACAGTAAGCTCTTTCCATATATAAGTAAGTTTCTGGTACCTTCTACAGGCATCAATGAGCTTGGTAAGTGCCGCGCATACTACCAGCGATAAATATACGGCTGAAATTGTTACGGTATGGAAGATGAAAGGATACCTTGTATATCTAAAAAACATATAGGGTCTGTGAAGCAGACAATATCCTGTCATAACAAGAAAATGTAAAAGTATTCCGTTACAGATATTCTCTGTCAGCCTTTTCTTTCCATCCCATACCGCTATGCGTATATAATATAACGAAAAAGCGCAGACCAGATATATCGGCCAGCCTCTGGTGTTTCTAAAAATTATTAAAAGAGCAAAGAACACTGCCAGTACGATTCCGTATGCCGGACTAACAGTAATACTGTCAATTTTCTCTTTTCTGAATAAAGTACCAAACACAATATAAATAGTATTAATAATTACAATTCCCGCAATAACTGCTGCCCATATGCTCAAATATACAAGCCTTATTTCTTCATCGGTTACGGCCAGGCCAATATTGGACTTATAGTAGAAACAGCCTGCTATCACAGCTATAATAAGATAAACTATATTGACAACATTAATGATTTCTTTACGTTTATAGGTCATAATAACAGCCAGCCCAAAATATATCAGCATTTCGCGGTAGGCAAGCGTATGATGCAGTTCATACAGACCGTTCATATAGTTTACGCCTGCCTGAATTGCAAAGGCAAAGAATGCTGACTGAAGATAGTCTGTCCATCTAACGCGCAATACTGACCATCCCATATCATGGCTTTTGTTAAACCTTTTATGATTGATTCCATAAAGCAAAATAGCTGCAGTAATCAAAACCCCGATTACAAAACAGATATTTGTCTCAATTTCTGATGAAAATAAGCACATTGGCCATATTGCTATTATGCTTATAAGCGCTGCAATTATAACAACAGGACTGGCAACTCTTTTCCATACGGTTTCTACAGTAAGCAGCTTATCTTTTTCCGGATATTTTGCATAATATTTCCCGGCACCGAACGATACAATGATTCCAAGCAACACAAGCAGGGCATCACACATCAGTGTTTTGCCCTTTCTTAAAGGAATTCTATATTCATATTCTGTAATTATATTATGCTCCGCATCTTCTATGCTGCCATAATACAGAGTTCCGTTATAAATCGTGCCTGAGTCCGCCGTATCTTCATATGCCACATAAAAATCAGATGAAATACCCTGTATTAAATAATAATATTCCCTGCCGACCTCTGTATCCTGATTCAGCTGTATCGTGCAGAATCCTGGCATTTCTTTCATATCATCGGTGGAAATAAACTGCTGCATCAGGATTTTCATAGAAGCGTCATACAGGATAAAATTAAATTCTTCTCCGGCGGCTTCATTTAAAAAATAAACCCTGATATTCTGCAGATGATCATACTGCGCAATAAACATCTGCATCACGGTATAATCCTGTGTAATTGCCTCTGACTGCATGGACACCTGCTGATTACTTTTTGAAACCACGGTCTCATTTACAAGTCGAAGCGGCCATAATGAAACTATGATACATATAATTATAACCCAGACCGTACCACAGACCGCCTGGCGTCTATTTATAATTTTATTCATCTTTATACGAACACTTTCTCAATGTTATCATACCGGCGTTTAGGTACTGCGTACCTTGACTCATTGTAGCATAATTGGATTTATTTTACAACTTATCCTCTTCCAATGCTATCGCCGTAAAAAGAGGCAGCCCGAACCAGAAAATCAGTACATATCTGGGCAGATAAGTAGGTCCGAGGATTACAGTCAGCCAGACAAGCAGCACCAGAAGATAAGGTATCAGTATATAATATTTCCTGCGGTAAAGCACATATCCGAAAGCGAAGGCAAAACACCAGAACAAACAGCCCGGCGAATACATCATAGACAATATCGGTATCTTCTCCTGATCAATCTCCAGAGACAGTCTGCGGTATGCTTCATCAAGCCAGGGAATCTTACTCTCCCTAACCCCCGGAAGCTCCACCTCATACCCGAAATATGAACTGTCCTGATAGGTAAAAGTAAAAACAGTATTGCCTGAATAAACGTCGATCACCGTATCCGGATACCAGAAGCCGTAGGAATTCATCAGCCAGGCATTTATATAGGACAGCGGTTTTTTAAGCCCGATTTTAAGCCACAACTTTGCATATCTGGATTTATCTTTCATAAATGCATCATTATTAAAATGATATTTTACCGGATCGGAAAGTTTGGGATTATAAAGTACAAGTGCATCCTCAGGCAGTACTTCATGCAATAATGCAATATCCTCTTCTTCAAATACCTCTTTATTAAATTTATATGTTCGTGCAAGCTGCTGTATAGGTACTGTAAGAATTTCCTGATTTTCCTTAGTCTGCGCATGTAACATCAGTGTAAGCGAGCCGTTTATTAAAAAATAAGAAGCCAATGTTATTATCAATATAACACATATTTTTTGACGGTATTTTTTGTGATAAAAAATCAGTATCGGCACCATTACTATAAATGCATAAATGCCGTTCTTACGAAACAGCATCATGGTAAGTGCGCTTAGGATAAAAAAGGCCATTCGGGGTTTTGAATCAAAAAATTCGTCACCGGATATGCCCATTTCAATCATACACAGCAATAAAAGTAATAACGCCGAAGTAAATATCGCATCCTTGGCAGAACACAGCGTAAACATTACAATTACCGGGAAAAGTGCAAAATATAATACCGAAACAAAACGCAGCAATCCGGAAACCTTCTTCTTCCTGAGATATGAAAGCAGAAAAGTAAAGGCGCCTGATACTATCAGCATCTGTGTAAATATATAAGCGGCAATTCCAAGGTTATAGGAATCCGTTATTTTGTGGACCGCACAGATGATTCCGCCTAACATCAATACATGCACCAGCGGATGATGAGTTGTAAATGTTCTGGATGCCACCTGCATATATTCCTCCTGTGCATCATATACAAAAAAGCCCGGATATACCGCAAGCAGTACCGGAAGCCAGCACAGAATCAGAAAAACAAAAATAATTATATCCTCATTCTTAGATATAAATCCGGGTGCTTTGCTCAGCTTTATATTGTTTGCAAGCTCCTGCTTACGCTCTTCCATACGTACCAGGAAATTCCAGAATTTACGTACCAGAATTGTAAAAAGACAGGTCAGCACAGGCAGAGATACCCAGAATTTCAAATCTTTAAAATCCACATTCCCCTCTGCCTCAAGCCTTGCTCCAAAAAGCATTGCCGTTGTAAATAAAAAAGACAGGACTCCTGCGATTTTCCATCCCCTGATATCCTGCAGATCTATTGTATGCAGTGACAATCTAACAGCATATATACATAATATCCAGACAAATACCGAAAATATACTGTTAGTGAAGACTAACTCATCCCCCTTTAAATTCAACATCTGGGGAAAGCACAATGTCCCCAGAGTCGCAATTACAAAGCTTATAACATTTAGTTTGATTTTTACACTTAATTCATTCCCGTTCATTAATGCTCTCTCTGATCACATACTGCGGTGAATTGTTTAAAGAAATGTAAATTCTTCCTATATACTCTCCGATAATACCCAGCATCACCATCACCATACCGCCAATAAAGACGATGGCGGACATGAGCGAGCTGAAACCGATCACTATATTAGGATCAACGAGTTTTCTGATTACAGTATATATTCCGTATATAAAGCCTGACATAGCCACAAAAACGCCTATCGCGGTCGCCATCCTAAGCGGTTTAATACTGAATGCAGTGAAGCCGTTAAACCACAACGTAAAGAGTTTACCCAGTGTATACCCTGATGTTCCGATTTCACGCTCCCTGTGATTTACTTCAACATTGGCAATCTTATTGGTAGTACGAAGCACCAGTCCGATAACATACGGATAAGGATTGGTATATTCAATCATCTCGTCAATAATAAAACGCTTTGCCGCAAAGTAACTGGATATATATAGCTCCTTGGGTTTATTTAACATAACGCGTGTCATTAATTCATTTATCCTGCTGCCGAAGTTGCGGAAGGCGGAATGCTGCTTATGCTCGTATTTGGCATATACAACGTCATAACCTTCTTTCATCTTATCCAGTAATTTGCCGACTTCTCCTGCCGGAGTCTGACCGTCGTCATCCAGACAGACTATAATATCGCCATGCACATAATGAAAACCTGCCATCAACGCCGCATGCTGTCCGAAATTTTTTGCCAGATTAACACCGCAGATATCCTCTCTCTTAGAACAGATACTGCGTATTACCTCAAAAGTATCGTCCGGCGAGCAGTCGTTTACCAGAACTATCTCATAACTATAGTTCTGTGTATTTTGCATAACATCCGTTATTTCTTCAACTACTTTTTCCAGGGTCCGAGCTGAATTATAGCATGGTATTACAAAGCTGACCAACTGACTCATTATTTGTTAACCTCCTATCGGGCTGCCCGACAATCCATAAAAATCATACTTCTTACATTTCCGTCTATTGTAATCTCTTCCTGCTTTCCCTCAATAATGTGAAAGCCTGCTTTTTCATAACTTTTTATTGCTCCGATATTATCTTCAAAAACCCGCAGGAATACATAGCTAAGGCCCAGCTCCTCAAATGCATAGGAAAGTGCCAGTTTGGCAGCCTTGGTTCCAAAACCTTTTCCCAGCGCATCATCTTCTCCGATAAAAATCCCATACTCCGCACAGCTTTTTTGTCTGTCAATATCTCTGAAATATACACTGCCAACAGCTTTGTCCGTGCCTTTTTCACAGATAATGAACTGCACAACATGTCCGGTTTTCACCTGGGTTTCTATCCAGTTAAGATGTCCTTCTACAGTAAAGTCATCCTGATATATAAAATTCCGACGTACTCTTTCTTTGTTACGCCATTCTACGATTTTGTCCGTATCCGGAACCTCCATATTTCGCAGATATATTTCATCTATGTCCTGCAACCGTTGGTGTATCATTTATACTCTCCATTTGGTATATCGCTTATTTTTAACAGTTTACCAAATACTGCAATTATCTAAAACCTGCTGCGCACTCTAATTTTCTACTACCTGATAAACCGCATATCTATCATATATTAAGTCTATCTGCTTAAGGGATACACTGTATCCTTTGTCACTATAGTATTCAATGAGCCAGTCTGTTCCGGAATCTTCATCTTTATCTACTATAAAATAAACTCCGTCATCACCAAGCAGCCCATCCTGTGTACTTGCAATTCCGAACTGTTTAAGCTTCTCTTTATATAACGGAGTTTTACACATCCATCCGCCCATTATATCATAATTTGTAAGAGAATTGTCTACATTTTTGAATATCTTCTGAGAAAAGCCCACCGTTGAATAGACGTCCTCAAAATAAAAATTCTCCGGATGAGACCTGCAATACTGCGAAATTGCTTCGGCTCCTCGGTTTGCCTCTTCCCTAACATTTGCATCTGAACTGACTGCGTTGATGCTGAGATGGAGATTGGCAAGACAGATTATGGAGATAAGTAAAATATATATAAACTTGCGGCAGGTCTGTATACAAAGCATACCCATAAGTACCATAAACTCAGCCAGATACAAGGAATGTGTAATCCTCTCAGGATCCCTGCCTTTTAACAGAATATACATCCACAAAATAGTCCTGAATATGCCAAGCAACGCAAGTTCCCAGATAAAGTTCCACCTTTTTTTATCAGCGCCGCTCTTGAGTACATGCCACAGCCCCGAAACAAATACACATATATAACCCGAAATCACCAGCAAATTATACGGTGCATCTCCCATATGCAAAGTACGGTAAATATATTCTCTGCCTTTGGTGAGTATAAAATCTGTAAATGTCTGCCCTCCGGCTGCACCATCTGCAGTAATATCCGCCGCATATGACGCAATTTCGGCCATAACATTTTCATCGATATCCTCATCCAGTCCGAAATTATAGTTTGCAAGCAGCTCCTGCTGTGCATCGCTAAGACCGATAGATGAAAGGTATTCACTGTGCTCACCGCTTGTCAATATATCATAATGGAAATCATAGACTTCTGTCCTCTTATCAAAAAATTCAACGGCTGCTCTCCAGCCTTCGCTGCTGTATGCCGCAAAATCAATTAATCTGCTAATGAGCATTCCCGCAAGAATACAGCCTATTACCATTCCATATTTTATATAATTTTCTTTACTGAAAAATTTTTCCTCTTCAACCCATCTGAACAATCCTGCAAGGGCGATTAACGGAAAGACCAGAAGCAGCATCTCACTCCTTAAATTATAGGCCAGTATCACAAGCAGAATTGACGTGATATTACATATGACAAACTCCCTGACTGACAGGTCTTTCTTTGTTGTCATAAAAAGAAAAATTGCTGTTGCTGCCAGCATGGTGCAGGTGACTGTATACTGAACCATGACCATATGCGGCAATATAACTCCCCACATAAACAAAGTCAGAAGTACCATGAATGCAATCTTTGCCTGCCATTTTTTCAATAGACTCAGCAGACGAAAACCTACTAAAAATAAACTTCCTATCTGACACAGACACAAAAACAATCCATACCAGGGAAGTGTTCCGAAAATCTTATAGCACAGACTGATAATTGCTCCCAGAATATAGAGAGTCTGCATATTATGACCGTCCGGAGTCCCGGCATAAACACCTGCCATAACGTCCTTAATCATAACATCATCATTCAGAGCATAATAAACATCGAAGCAGATACCCATAGCAATCATATTGACCAATATAGTCAATATGATTATTATGCAGTTCTCATATTTATTCCATAACCTATGAATTTTCATGAACTACATATCCTTCCCTCGTATCTGCTCTGAATATCCTAATAACTCTTTTATACTTTCCGAACATAATCCTATTTATAAAATTCCTTAATCTGATCGGTTATATATTCCACCTCATCCGCAGTCAGTTTATAAAACATAGGCAGACGAAGGATTCTCTCGCTTTCTTTGGTCGTATACTTATCTTCCCCATGGAAATGACCATACTTCATACCTGCCGGAGCCGAATGCAGCGGCACATAATGAGATACCGCAAGAATATCTTTCGCCTTAAGATGTTCAATCAGACGGCTTCGCTCGTCCATATCCTTAGTCTTAATATAAAACATATGTGCATTGTGTGTACAATGGTCCGGAATAAACGGAAGTTCTATCCTGCCATCCCTCGCAAGCGGGGTTAGCAGCTCCAGATATTGATTCCATCTTGCCAGTCTTGCCTGAGTGATTTCTTCTGCAAGTTCAAGCTGAGCATATAAATATGCCGCATTCATATCGCTTGGGAGATATGATGACCCCTGGTTTTGCCAGCGATACTTGTCCACCTGACCTCTGTAATACTTACTTCTGTCGGTTCCTTTTTCCCTAAGGATTTCTGCGGTTTCAATATCCTTGGCTTCCCGGATAAGGAGTGCACCGCCCTCACCCATACTTAAATTCTTCGTCTCATGAAAACTAAAGCAGCCAAACTCTCCGAAAGTACCAAGCGCCTTTCCTTTATAAGATGCCATAATGCCCTGAGCCGCATCCTCTACAACCGCCAGATTATGCCGCCTTGCAATATCCATAATGGTATCCATTTCGCAGCCTACACCTGCATAATGCACGGGGGCAATGGCCTTGGTACGACCGGTTATTGCATCCTCAATCAGAGTTTCGTCTATATTCATTGTATCCGGTCTTATATCTACAAAAACCGCTCTGGCCCCACGAAGTACGAAAGCATTTGCAGTTGATACGAAGGTATATGAGGGGAGAATGACTTCATCTCCTTCTTCGATATCAATAAGAAATGCTGCCATTTCGGTTGCATGAGTACAGGAGGTGGTGAGCAGGCATTTGGTGGTTTTTGTAAGTTCCTCAATATACTCATTACACATGCGTGTAAATGGACCGTCACCGCAGATTTTCTGGTTTTCAACGGCTTGCTTCATATATTCAATTTCCTTACCTGTATAAGGGGGGACGTTGAAGTTAATCATAGTTTTTATTCCTTTCGGAGTCTCACAATACTTTACACAAAGTAGATAATTTCCTATATTTTACCATAGGTGTTGTTATTCGTAAATTGCGTATTTCATATTGCAAAAGGTTTCTTCATAGTCATAATCTTCTAGGAATTGCAGTAATATAGTTAATTTTTCGTCAGAGGCGTAGGCCTCTTCATCAACACCGAACCATTCGTATGCTTTTGCATCTTCGGTTCTGTATGCTGCTATGGCTGAGGCTACAATTATTATTGGCCTATCTGAATCTATATTGTTTTCTACCGCTTCCATATCCTGTATAAACCGCTCTAATCGGTAGGAGTCTAAATCGGGCCAGGAAGTTGAAATGGCGGGAGGCATGTCCAGTAAATAGCTTAGTCCCGGAAGTTCTTCATATAATATTACTTTACGTCCGGCAAAATGATGTGCTTTAGTATATTTGACCAAATCGGTCAACAACTCTGCATTTTCTCTGGTTGTATATATTCCTTCGCTCTTTGGAATTTCGGTTGCAAGGGTGTCTCTTTTTTCACCCCATACACCATCATTATAAATAAAACCTATATGGAAACCTATGCTTTGTATAAAGAGCATAATAAACAGTGCCATAAGCATGCTTTTCCATGGAAAATGAATGCTTTTTCCGGTGGTCTTGAAAAGAAAGCCTGCACATATCCAGAGGGTAAAAGGCGCGGCTATAAACAGGTTATTGATAATCGGATACAGCCAGTTGTTACTGCCAAGAGGGGTAATGAGCACTTGTATCAGCACAAGCAGTGCAAATGTCTTATCTTCTATACTATACTTTTTGGAAATGAGTAAATATACTGCGCAGGCTGCGGTCAAGAGCAGGAAAAAAACTGCCCACTGGTATATGCTGCCATAGTGATAGTAACCGAAGTCAAACATTCCTTTTCCCCAGTAGAAGCGTATAAGTATACAGCATACCGCTATGCAGAGCAGACGGAATGGCAGCTCTCCCCTTTGCGGTGCGACCTTTTTCTTAAGTACATATATTATATATAAAAAACCCATACAGGCAGCAGCAAAAATAAGCCAGCTCAATCCGGTTATATAGTCGCCGAACATTCCAAGCAACATGGCATGGGGTTTATAGTCTACCGCCTTATCAGTCATGGCAAACATATTTTTTACCATTTCAGGATAAGCGCCTATGCCGTATTTTATGCAGATTGATATAAGCGGAATCCCAAAACCGATAAGATATCCCGCTATACATATAAGGGTATCCTTTACGCATTTACTGAATTTTTCTTTTCTGAGCCATTCGGCATACCATAGTGCCAGAATGAACGCCGCCTGTACCACATTGGGCATCCTGACCGCAACATTCACGCCAAGGTAGATTCCTGCCAGAAGCAGATATCTTGTGTATTGCTCATCTTGAACGCATATCCCTTTATACAGCAGCAGCATCCCTGCTCCCATAAAAAGATATGTCAGGTAATTATACAGAATAGTTGTAGGACACCAACACAGACTAAGTGCAATCATTTCCCCGACAAAAACTATGAAAGCCGGGATTTTTTTACGCAAAAGAAAATAGCAGAGCAATGCGGTAGCAGATAATATGAGACCTGTATAAAAATATATTCCAATCAGCATACCGCCTTTAGGAAGTCTCATAAGCAGATTACCTACCACATTTGCCAGATATGTAGCTACCATCCAGGTCCCATCTGAAGTCGGAAAATACTGAAAATTAGTCAGGCTGTAGGAAGTATCCACAATATCTAAACCCTGATTAATTTTAATCAAGGGATAGAATGTCAGTATCACTACAAATATGCAATTTTCTATATAACCTCGAAATTTGTTGTATAATTTCAATATATTTTCCATTATATATGCTCTCTTTTAATTATATCTTTTTATATCTGAAACTTAGTGAAAACCTTCCTTACCCTCACAAAGAAATAAGCTCTTATGAAATCCACCAGCGTACCCAATAAATAAATTATCACAACACAACCAACCATATGTGGCAGTACCTGCCATGTACCCCTTACACTTTCTACATTCAGCCAAGCCGGCCACTTATAACGAACCAGTATATGTTCATGCAAAAGATAAACGCCAAAGGTATAAGGTGCCAGTCGTCTTATTATACCCGCTGCCTTTCCTTCACTTATTTTAATGTTTTTGAAAGCACAAAAAAGTCCTATCGAGCCAATAAGGCATAATACGTGGTTGTACGTATACGGCATCTCCCAATAATATGAAAATGCGTCTATTTTTTTTCCAAGCACATCAGCTATCAGGGAAAGCGCAAAGATGCACAGACTTGAACTAATATATATGCTTATGGCATTTCCCCTGTTTTTAAGCCATTCAGGACAGTAAAGACGCAAATAAGCAGCAACAAGAAAAAGAGCTAAAAACCAGCCATAATTATATCCATACTTATCTGTTTCCAAATATACTGGAAAAACGGATTTACCAACGGATAAGAAAAGCAGTAAGGCTAATATTACCTTTTGCAAGGTTTTCTTATTCATGCTTCTTGCCCCTGCCGCAAGCACCGGAGCAAAAATATACATAATAACATAGGACGTTGCAAACCAGTAATGTTCAGTCTCAATCGGAAGTATAAAACCAATCCAGTCATAAGTCCCAAGATCACTCCATGAAAGCATACCTATACATATCATCGCAACCGGTATAAGCAGCGAATAAAAAAGAATCTGTGCAAGAAGGGAGATAATCCGCCCTGCCTTCCATTCAGATTCCACGAGAAAATATCCGCTTATAAGAACATAGCAATTAACCGCAACAATACAAAAGGCTTCAATGAGTCTCATAGCATAAAACATAAGGATCCTGTCCGCATCATTTGTTACTGCAAAGCCTTTGACAATATAATGCAGTGTGATTATCATAAGCATTGCCACAATACGCAGCAATTCAAAATTGGTCTGTCGTTTTGAAGCCATAACAGGTATTCACCTCCGGTCTGCCGATATTTTATATACTTAATTTCGTCTATTTCTTTTCGGTAAAAATCCAGATTTTACTCAATATATAATTTGTCACAATGACAACTACCTGCGCAATCAGTTTTGCTATATATTCATTGAAACCTGCCAGATCTACCATTAAAAACATCAAGAACATCTCTAACAGCAGCGTTGCTATCCTTGCACCGACAAACGAAACAAATTCTTTTGAAAGACTTGATAAGCCTGAGTTCTTACTTTTAAATACAAAAGCATGGTTTGTCCAATATGCAAAAATTACCGTAAGTACCCAGGATAGTGCGGTTGCAGCAAGATATCCGGTACTGATCAAGTCATTAAATACATAGAAAAGGACATAATTCAGCACAAATGCAAGGAAACCGAAAATCAGATAATTTATTCCTTCCTCGTACTTTTTATATATGTCCCAAACAAAATTAAATAATTTTTTCATCCTGTATGCCTTTCTGAGTTTTATTCAGCGTTCTCGCATTGCCTTGCCATTTTCTACACGGTAGACCATATCGCATTTTTCTATGGTTTGCAGTCTGTGTGCAATTATGATAAGAGTTTTGCGGCCCTGCAGCATATTAATTGAGTCCATAATCGCAGCCTCGGTTTCATTATCTAATGCCGATGTGGCCTCATCCAACACCAGCACTTCCGGATCCTCGAACAAGGCCCTTGCGATGCCGATACGTTGTCTCTGTCCGCCTGATATACGGATTCCACGTTCCCCTATACTTGTATCCAGTCCTTCAGGCAGTCCTCTTACAAACTCGTCCAATTGCGCTTCCCGCAAAGCCTCCCATACCTTTTCATCATCTATATCCTCATCCGCATAACCGAAAGCTACGTTTTTGCGAATTGACGAATCTATCATAAAAATAGTCTGGGGAATATAGCCTATATTCTTAAGCCACCCCTGATAATGTTCACGCACCTCCACACCGTCAGCAAGAATCTCTCCGCTTTGAAGCTGCAGAAGTCCCAGAAGAATATCCACCACTGTTGTTTTCCCGGCACCGGAGGTACCTACTATTCCGACACTTTTGCCAACCGGAATCTCCATGTCGGCATTGTCGAAAATAAGGGTGTTTGTATTCGGATATTTATATGTGATATTTTTAAGCTCAATCTTATTTTTAACAGGAAGCTTGGTAATATCCACTTTTTTCAAATAGGTTTCGGCACTATAGTCAATACTTTCATCTCTGATTTCTTCCTGAAGGTTATCGCTTACGCCCATAAAGAAAGGCTCAAAATAAGCTATGGAAGTCAGATGATTGTTAATCCTGTTGGCACAGGGAATAAGGCGCATGGCAACCAGAGCAAGCACTGTAAGCTGCGGCATAATACTGCTGACTTCTGTCCCGCTTAGAACCTGCCACATAACATACAATATCATACCTGCAATAGCAACGGTCTCGATTAACAGTCTCGGTGTAGCATTATAGAGATTATATTTTTGTACTGCACCGACATAGCCTGCACCACATTTGGAATATTCGTTTATAAAATAACTTTCCCTGCCTGCTATCTTAATCTCTTTAATTCCCATAACCGACTGTTCAATCCACTTATACAGACCGCTGTAAAAATCCTGATTTTCCTCTCCTGCTTTTTTCATTATGGGTTTTAGGATACATTTAATCACAATAAGCACTATAACTATAAGCACGGTAACAGTAACGCTCATCCAGAAATCAGAAATAAGGCTCACTGCAACAAGAAATACAAATACGATCATCTCGCTTATAAGCTGTAACAGTGCCAGTATCAGACCATACATATTGTTGACGTCAGAAGTGATATTTCTCTGTATTACGGCAGTATCCGCATTCAGATAATATTCATACGGACGCTGCATAAAATTGATCATCATCCTTCTGGATGTGGCAAACTGGTTAGTGTAGACAAACTTAAGCTGCACTTTTTGCTGAAAAAACAGGAAAATATTCTTAATCGCAAATATAGCAATCAATGAAGACATTACAAAAACAGTCAAATCTCTCGTATTATCAATACTAAAAACCTGACAGACAAACTGAAGATAAGCATGTTTTTCAATAGCATTTTCTTCAATAACTACATTCATTACAGGGTAAATTGATGATACGCCGAGCGTCTCCAAAATAGCTCCTATCAGCATCAAAAATATCAAAAATATCATTTTATTTTTCTGCTTTTTATCAAGCAGCACCATCAATTTATTATAAATTTTTTTCATTCTGAATTTTGACCCTTAACTTATTCAATATACTTAATATAAATTCGACAAACTTAAATAAAACATATATAAACAGATTCTATATTTTACCATAATTAACTAGTTTAGTCAAAAAAGTCCTCCCTATATCATCTCATTCTGCCTGTGTATCTCCGGTGCTTCATACTTATCCAGAAAATCCTCACCCAGAAATAAGATTTCGTCCGCAAACTCAATGCCGTTTGGAACGGTCAATACCGATATTACCCTTTTAAAGCGTAATCCGGGAATAAAATTCAGAATTTCCATCGGAAACATTCCGCTCAATACAATATATTCCGCAAATTCCTTATTATAATCCAGCACATCCCTTGGATGCGGTTTAATCAGTATCTGACCCTTTTCTCCGTCAATTTCACCATATTCGTTAATAATATCCGTAAAAATCTGTTTTCTGACATCTAAATCACAGAGCGGCTCGCTAAGTATCAGAATCTTATTTTTTGCACCGCGATCAAGTTTCTGCTGAAGCTCATCCATATTTTCTATAAAAAGATGTATCAAAATATCTTTGTCTGCCTCTGTTAATCTCTTAATAAGCTCTGCACGAGGTTTTTCAATATACTTCTTACATGGATACGGAACGACACTCATGTCATTTATTTCCATATCCAGACAATATTTTCCATAGCCGTTCTGGATAAAAATTAAATTATGTTCAGACATCCAGGCCTTCAATTCAAAATGCCCTCTGTTATCATATCGCGCGGTATCATAGTACTGAATACAATTAAGACCGTCCTCAAGGGCATGATAATAAATTTTCTTATAGCTTAAATAATAGCCTATCGGGTCGGAATCGCAGAATACATAGATATCCTCATACTGCTTGAAATCTACAGGTACATAAGGTTCCTGATACTTTCCCAGCAGCTTTGTGTATACAATTCGTGCGAGCATATTGGTAACGATGTTACCCCTGTCTTTATGAAATTTTTGTAGTTTTGGGAAAAATGTATCCGGCTTTTCATCGAACATATATACTTCTTCAAATAAGCCGCAGACTTTGGCTCGCTCTGACAGGCTGCCAAAGTTGTTGGACATGGTGCTGAGTACAAGAGTTGCCTGACCTTGCTCGGCTTTAGGAAGATATAGTTCTTTAAGACAGGCTACATATACATGGTAAAAAGTGTGGCATACGTAAATTCGTTTTTTCATACGCGGGGTCCTTTACTTATTAGTGTGATTTTTTACCGGTCATCATAACTTTTAACAAGTATTATAGCACAATCTTTAGTATTTTAATATAACTACATTTTTACGTTCGCCTATTGTATCACATCTCAAAATAATGTAATATTTTTAGTATCAAGATTAATCACAGATTATGCAGAAAGGTCAAATGATAATGGAAACGTTACAGACACCCTATTTCGTGATTGACGAATCAATTTTACAGCATTATTATGATATGCTGACCGATTCCCTTAAGCAGAATTGGAACAATTATCTGATAGGTTATTCTTTTAAAACCAACTCCCTTCCATGGCTTGTTTCTTTTGTCAAAAAGAACGGAGCATATGCGGAGGTGGTTTCTGAGGACGAATACTCTCTTGCCAGATATCTGGGCTATGAGAATCATGAAATTATCTATAACGGTCCGTATAAAGGTGAAGCTTCGTTCCGTGAGGTTTTACTTGCCGGAGGTTTCTGCAATCTGGATTCCCGGTTGGAACTCTCCTGGCTTACAAAGCTGGCCAAAGAATATCCTTCACAGACATTTTCCATAGGAATTCGTGTAAACTTTGATTTGGAAAAAATGTGTCCCGGTGAAACGACAATGGGTGAGACCAGCGGTCGTTTCGGCTTCTGCTATGAAACCGGAAAATTTGCTGCTGCCCTGCAAACACTTCGGGAACTTCCCAATGTATCCATCGCAGGCCTTCATCTGCATTCAAGCAGTAAATCCCGCAGCGTAAATATCTTTCGCTCCATTGCTCAGATGGCGTGCAAGCTGCAACAGGAATATCAGCTTTCCCTATCATATGTTGATTTGGGCGGAGGCTACTGCGGCGGTCTGGAAGGCAGACCGGAATATCCTGATTATTTTCCGGTAGTTGCAGAAGAATTATCCAAATGTTTCACACCTTCCAAAACTAAATTAATTGTGGAACCGGGCATTTCTCTGATTTCCAAATGCACCACATTTGTTACGTCAGTTTTTGATATAAGAGATATAAAAAACGCCCGTTATGTTATGACAGACGGTAGCCGTTTCAATATTGATGCAACCATGATTAAGACCTCCCATCTTTTTCATATCATAAATAATAAAGAATATTCAGAAGAACGTCCTATTATTAAACAGCAGATTATCAGTGGTTATACCTGCATGGAAGCTGATCGGATGTTTTCTTATGATAATAAGCAGGAACTTGTTCCCGGAGACCGGATTATTTATGAAAATGTAGGCGGATATACAATGAGTCTGAATCCGCTTTTTATTCAATATTTTCCGGCTGTGTATGTCAGGAAAGAGGGAAAGCTTATACAAGTCCGCAGAAAATGGGGTCCGGAGGACTATGTGCGCGGAACGGTACAAATACTTTGAAAGAGAGGCGTGATCATACATATGAATATCTTGATTCTAAGCTGCGGCACCAGAACAAAATTAGTTCGCTATTTTAAAGAAGCAGGAAACGGGATTGATAAAATCATCGGTACGGATTGCAGTATTTACGCTCCGGCGCTTTATGAAACCGATAGTTATCATATTGTTCCTCGTATGATTTCTCCGGACTATTTAGATACGATTCTTGATATTTGTCATAAAGAAAATGTAGATGCCGTTCTGCCTTTACAGGAAGATGAACTCTATCTGATTGCCTCTAATCGAAAACTTTTTACCGACGCAGGCATCCGGCCTGTTGTTTCAAAACAGTATACGGTGGAATTATGTCGAGATAAGTATGCTTTTTATCAACATTTATTAGAGAATAAACTTCCTGCACTTCCAACCTGTAACGGTCTTGATGAATTCCTTACGCACTATAAAGCAGGAAAAATTACCTTCCCGGTATTTATAAAACCTGTCCGCGGCTGCGGCAGTATCGGTATTCAGCAAGTAGATAATATGGAATTATTATCCGCCTTATGCAAATTCAGTAAGGAAGATATGCTGATTCAGCAATTCTCTGAAGGAGAAGAATATGGCATAGATTTTTATGTAGATATGATTTCTCATAACCCCGTCTCAATCTTTGTGAAGAAAAAGCTGCGCATGCGAGCCGGAGAAACCGAAAAATCTATTTCCGTCAAAGACAATGCGCTTTTTGATTTGGTTAAGCAGACAGCTGCTTCTCTTTCCCTGTCCGGACCTGTGGATATGGATGTTTTTAATATTAATGGCAAGTATTATATTTCGGAAATCAATCCACGCTTCGGAGGTGGTTATCCCCATGCCCACAGCTGTGGCTTGAACTTTCCCAAACTGATTGCAAATAATATTGCCGGAAAAGAAAATGCAGACACCATAGGCAGTTACGAAGAAGATGTCTGCATGTTAAAATATTCGGATTTAATGACTTTGAAACTCTAGTCAAACATTTCCCGGGCAAGAGGCGTTCCTCTTTCAATATCCCGAAGTGCGGTTTTTCCTAAAACCTCTTCATAATACATAGTGTGCAGTCCATAACCCGGTCTTATGGAACGTATATTTTCCGCCGTCAGTTTTTCTCCTGCCTTGATATCTTTTACTACAAACAGAGAGCGGGAACCGTTTCGTTCTTTTTCCTGCTTTTCTGTTAGTTTATAAGCAGATGAACCAAGCGCTTTCTCAATGATTCTAATATTGTCTACCATTTCCTTAAATTCTTCCGGTTCCATAGAAAAAGCACCGTCCGGACCGCCATCGGAACGTTTCAGGGTCAAATGTTTTTCAACCATTTTGATGCCAAGCGGCACTGCTCCAACCGGCACGACACTTCCCATAGAATGATCAGATAAACCTACAAGACAGTCATAAGTGTCAGCTAATGTAGGAATCATCTTCAAGTTGATATCCTCATAGGGCGTCGGATATGAAGAAACGCATTTTAGCAGCATAACTTCATCATTACCCTCCTCCTTACATACCTGAAGCGCTCGTTCAATATCTTCCTTATGCGCTATTCCGGTAGCAAATATAACCGGCTTATGCAATTTGGCAATTTTACGTATCAGCGGAATATCATTAATTTCATAGGATGCCACCTTATAGGCAGTCATACCGCAGTCTTCCATAAAATCTACTGAAGCGAAGTCAAAAGGAGAGGAAAAACATTCCATTCCCAGACTTTGCGCAAGTTCCTTTAATTTAGGCTGCCAATCCCAGGGGGTGGCTGCTTCTTCATACAGCTTATACTCTGTCATACCATCCCACAGTCCGCCATGTATCTGAAAATATTCATTATCGCAATCAATCGAAAGGCTGTCCGCGGTATAGGTTTGCAGCTTGATTGCATCCGCACCGGCTTCTTTCGCTGCATGTATAATCTCTACCGCCCTGCCGTAATCATGCAGATGATTTCCCGACATTTCCGCCACGCAGAAAACAGGAGTATTTTCACCGATTATCCGCCTTCCGATCTTAAATTCTTTTTTCATTTTTCTGTTTCTCCTCTTAAACGGATTTGCAACTACAACTTTTCTGTAATGTATTATAGCATAACACGGATTTTTTTTGTATAATTTGTAAATGTAAGGACGTATACAAAATATTTACTATACATATAAGGAACGGAGTTAATAACATGAAGACCCGAAAGATTGTCCATTTTGCGATTATAATAATTGTGTCATTTGTTATAGAACTTGTACCATTTAATTTTTCAGCCTGTAAAAGTTTATTTTACAAAACTGCCCTCTCCTTTGAAAATATGACCATCGAAGGTGCCGATGTAACTTCTGGAAATTACGAAACTTTAGGCGAATATATTACAACTTCCGATACACAAACAATTCATATTACTGATGTAGATCAGGAATTACATAATATTTATTTAGGAATAACTTCGGCAACATCTTCTACGGAAACTACCCTAATCCCTTATACCATAATGCTTACCGACGAAGCTAATCATTACCCCTATTCCCTGCCTGAAAGAACCATAGTCTCCGGCATTAAAAAAAGCCATTATACTAACCTGTATCCCTCCGGAAAAGTCGGGAATATAGACGTAGTGCTTTCACTTCCCGCCGGAAGCGTATTAAATTTGCATGAAATACGAGGGAACGAACATATTCCGTTCATGTTCAGCTTAGTAAGATTTATTTTTATCTTAGCGGTGCTTCTTTTATTCCATAAGGCACTGTCTACCGAACAATGGAAAGCTATAACTTGCAAGGATACGCGAACGCAGTTTTTGACTACTGCTGCCGTCATACTTCTGCTCATTGCCGCATCATGGGCCATTGCACATGTGAATCCGATATGCATTGCATCTCCCTGGCCTCATCATAAACAATACAATGAGATTGCCGAGGCTATGGCAGACGGACATTTTTATCTTAACGCCGAACCGTCTGAAGAGCTCCTCAACGTGGAAAATCCTTATGATACAATTTATTTACAGGCAAAAGGTATAGATTATCTTGCAGACTACGCTTATTATAACGGAAAATACTATGTGTATTTCGGTATAGTGCCGGAGCTTTTGTTATATTTTCCATTTTATATGCTGACCGGCCACCATCTACCCAATTACGCAGTGGTATTTACATTTTACAGCGGCTTTATTGTGGCAGTCTTTGCTCTTTACAGAGAAATAGTAAGAAGGTGGTTTACAAACACGCCATACTTTGTTTACTTAATGACCTGTGTACTTACTGTTTGCTGTGGCAATTATCTGTTTGCCATAGCACGTCCGGATTTATATGATGCACCAATTATGGCGGCAAATATGTTTACCGCTGCAGGTCTGTTTTTCTGGATAAAAGGGAAATATTCGACATCAGGAAAAATAAGATTCGTGCTATACTTTTTGGGTTCATTGTGTATGGCCCTGGTTGCAGGCTGCCGTCCACAAATGCTGCTTTTTTCCCTGCTTGCTATTCCAATTTTTTTAGAAGACATCAAAGCAATATGCAGAACTATTACTATGCTCGGCAGAAATACAAAACATACTTCCAACGCATCTATTGACCATACCGGTCAATACACTTCTGTTAAAAACGTTTTAATTGACATAATAACGCTGTGCATCCCCTATATTATTATTGCGGCGGGAATCATGTACTATAATGCAGCCCGCTTCGGTTCTGTCTTTGACTTTGGCGCAACCTACAGCCTGACCAGCAACGATATGACCAAGCGCAGTTTCAACCTTCACCAGACACTGCTTGGATTATGGCACTACTTTTTCCGTCCGCCGGTAATTGAAAGTGATTTTCCTTTCCTACAAGGAGTGCAAATTACATCCTCTTCATATATGGGAAAACTGAATGCGGAATATACTTATGGTGGGATTCTGATAAGCAATGCTTTTTCATGGATACTGCTTTATATGAATCGTGGAAAGGATTTGTTAAAAAGAAAAGGTATATATGCTTTTACGTTAATAAGTATGCTCATTTCCGTTGCGATTAGTATAGTGGATATAACAGGTGCAGGTATCCTGCAAAGATACATGTTAGATATGATATGGGGAATATGGTCAGCCTCTGTTCTGCTTTGGTTTGCATTTGTGGAAAAAGCGATTTCCAACAAAACATTTAAACCGCTTATGATTGCATTTACTATAGTCTGCCTGCTTCAGTCCGCATACGGTTTTGGTGTAGTATTAGGTAACGGTGACTTAAGCGTAAATGTAAGAACCTCTAATCCGGAATTATATTATTATCTGAGTGAACTTTTCAGATTCTGATTTGATAATTTACTTTAGATCAGTCTATGTTCAACATCATCTTATATTTCATCTCCGCCAGCTTCCAGTCGGTAGAATTGTCTATATCCTGAACCTCGGTCTCAGGCACTATGATCGGTACGTATCCGTCAGGCAGATCTCCCCTGCATACCCGGAATTTTTCTACATTATAACAGTAAAACTGACCACAGTCATGATACATAGTTTCCAGATCCTGTGACCGCTTCAGTGCGTTTTCGGGATAACAGTAAATGAGCTTATCGTCTTTTATTGACATTCCTCTCTGTGGAGGGAAAGAAAAACTCACTACCGGCATAACTCCGGATGCATTCTTTTTTATTAGAATATCCATGGCTGCCTTTAACTTATCGGCAGTTACAAAGGGCGCCGTCGGATATATGCAGGCCATATAGTCAAAGGTTTTTCCGGCTTTCTCATAAGTCTCCAACACTTCCATCAGTACATCATCCGTTGTGGCATAATCATCAGCAGTTTTTTCGCTTCGCATAAACGGTACGGATGCCCCGGCCTTTTTGGCTATTTCCGCAATTTTCTCATCATCGGTTGACACCATAACTTCATCGAAAATTCCTGCTGACAGTGCAGCTTCTATAGAATAGCAAATTATAGGCTTTCCAAGAAAGTCTTTTATATTCTTAGCCGGTATTCTCTTACTGCCGCCACGCGCGGTTATAATTGCGATTGAACTCATAGTAATCTCCTTATAGACTTATAATTGCTCTGGCGATTCGCTCTGCTCCTTTTCCGTCTGTCACTTCACATAATGCCTTTTTCATCCTCTGGCATAGAGCATCATCACCCAAAATCTTTTTAATTCCGCTGCAGATATTTCCTATACAATGATCCCTGTCCGACCTGATATCTCCCGCAAAAAGCATTCGCTCTTCCTTTACAAAAAACTCACTGTCGTACTGCTGATTATCTGCAATGACAAAAAACACGGACGGAACCTGCATTGCACTAAGCTCATACAGCACGGTCCCGGCTGCCGAAACTGCCGCATCACAGTTTTTCATAAGAGCAGCCATGTTTTTTACATCATAATGAAGTTTAATATTTGTGTGGCTTCCTGCAAGCTGTTTAAGTTCTTCAACATTAGGATTAAATCTGCCAACAACTGTGTGAAAAATAATGCTGTCAAACTCATTATCTTTTACCGCTTCATTAAGTATACCGGATAAGGCATTATATGCATCTCCTCCACCAGAACTCAAAAGAACTTGTTTAGTAAGTTTATTCAACAAAGAATCTACTTCCATAGAATATCCGGCATCTCCCTGCCCTTGAAATTCCTCGCGCAACGGCACATAGGAAGTACCTAATAACAGCTTTGTCCTGCCGGGATAAGTTTTTTTATAGGCTTCTTCATAATTAAATCTAATGTGATATGCGTTATAATTAATCAGCATATCCACCGGATAGATGTCCTCAAAACAGTCATCTATATATATAAGTTTACATAAATCAGCAAGCTGTTCAAAATACTTAGTTCCGGCATAATAGGAATCCACCAGAAGTTTTTTGCATCCTCTTTCCTTAAGTGCCTTCTTAAAAACAGAAACCTCATCTTCCATATGATTCCATTCGGAATGTAAACATACGTGTTCCATCCCTGCTCGTTCCAACAGTTCCGCTGCATATTCATCCGCCGTAAAAAAGCAAATGCGTTTCCCTAATTTTTTCAGCTGACCGGCAATGGTAATGCATCTCATGATATGCCCCATCGCAACTTCTTCATTAGCGTCAGCACGGATGCCTATTACCTCAAAATCAACTATGCTGCTGTTGCCCATTTGCCTTCTTCCTCCATCTCCTATATGCCCATAAAAGCTTATAGTACAACATGAAAAAACCGGTAGATTTCTGCTGCATCCGGATCAGTTTCTTTTCTTCTGCATTAGTACGTTCCTGATAATAAGAATTATTCTCAAACTCAGGAAAGGTTTCCCTCATCTCTTTTCCCATTGCTTTGACAAAACCGTACTTAGTCTTTTTTACACCTGCCATATAAGTAAAAAGAGTATTCACATAAAACAGCTGTGTAAAACTATACTCAAGCTCATTCTTATAGCGTTCAAAATAGCCATGTCTTCTTGCCTCTGATAACATCAGCCGTCCGGCCTCCATACGATCCTCGCACCTCTTGGGTGAAATCGTATGAACGGTTGAAGTATCGTGCTGATAATAATAATACATAGGTTTAGGAATATATTCAAAATGCTTCGCAAGCACCAGATAAGAATTACCCAGTGCATTGTCTTCATAAAAAATATTCTCGGGAAACCAAAGCTCATTTTCAGTGATCATAGAACGTCTAAAAATTTTTACAACCAGACTTCCACCATCAAGTATAAGGCTGCGTTTTTTCTTATCATCCAAAACGCCGCTCTGCTCAGGTTTATTGTTAGGGACAACTTGTCCGACTTTCATAGAATGCTCATTGGTAAGGCAGTAATCACAACCCACCAGGTCCGCTCCGGTCTCCTCCGCTTTTTTAATAAGCTTCTCATACATATCTGCGGTTATCCAGTCATCGCTATCAATAAAGCCTATCCAGTCACCCTTCGCAAGTTTCAGACCTATATTTTTGGCGCCTCCCTGATGCTTATTTACATCGGAATGAACTGCGTGGAATTTTTCCGGGAAAAGGTTTTCAAAATCTTTTAAAATATTGAAAGAATTATCCGTGGAACAGTCGTCTACGGCTATTATTTCATAATCCGTGATAGTCTGATGTACAAGGGAGTTAAGGCAGTATTGGAGTTTGCCATCTGCGGCCATGTTGTAGACCGGGACGATAATGCTAAGTTTCATTGAATTAAACCTCTACGCTATGAAGGGAACTGTACGTTTTTTCTTTCAATTTAGTATAAATTATATATATAATGACTAATATAGTCAACAGCGACACAATATCTGCAATTACAAATCCTGCAACAGGACCGAATCTTAAATTGATGGTATGTTCCCTACCATCGCCTGAGAGATTAATACGGATTCGATGTTGTTGGCCTTCTAAAATCTCTAATTTTTCCCCGGTTTCATCGTATGCACGGTATCCGGCATAGTTTAGTACAGGCATTTCTATATATGTTCCGTCGGCAGTTGATGTGTAGGTCATCCGAACCTTGGTTCCTTTTTTAGTATAATCGGATACAGTAACATAATTCAAATCTGAAACAATAACACTGGTAGTAAGTTTCTCATCTTCGATTCCGTCTATTCGCCATTCGTGGGGATAAAAGAGTCCTATGTTGGATGCCATCTTGCTGGCATGTCCTTTGGATGCTGTTGCCGAAGCATCATCATAGGGCATATGTATATTGTCCGTAGGAACAGTCTGGAGTGTCAGCAGATTTAATCCGATAAGGAGAGCAAATATCAGATTCTTATATGGTTTTAAAATCTCTGACTTTGACAGCCATATACCACCCGCAAATAATATACAGGCACTGGCAGGGCCTAAAAATCTCCATGGGAACTGCAGCATAGTCATAACGGAATTCAAAAACTCGTTTTTACATAATTCCATGCTAGGGAAGTAGCCTGTCGTCATATAAGTAAGAATACATCCCATCACTACCAAAAATATCAAATACGAGTCTGTTTTTGTGCGTTTTTTCGTTTTATCGCATATCAGATATATAACTGAGATTCCAAGGCATCCAAGAAGCGGAAGCCCAAGCGAAAAGTACTGTTTATTATAAAGGCTTATGCTCTGAACCAAATTGGAAGGATTTATGGACTGTTCAAAATAGCTGCTCCACCTTAAGATATTAGTTCCCAAATCTCCCCTTACATAATAATACAAAAACGAAACGATGAACCACAGGTTCAGCAGAATTGTAACACCTGCCGCCTTAGCGATTTCAATATAACGCTTTTCTTTCCATACATTCACTATAAATACCAATGTCGCAATTACGCAGAACGCAGTCACATAAGTGGCGCTCAGAATATGGCTTTGCAGTACCCCGCCAAATCCCAGCACAAGATAATACCATTTTTTTCTCTCTCCAAGCAGAATATGATAGACTCCGGCTATTACAAGGGGCCAGAAAGTCAACGCAAGAGTTTCTCCTAAGTCCCCGCGGGAAAAAATATTTGTAAAGCGATATGGCATAAGTGTATACAAAACAACCGCAAGAATCACACTTCTCCTGGATTTGGTCATAGAGCGGAAAGCATAATATGCACACACCGCAGATCCCAGGTTTGCCAAAAAGACCACAACCTTATATGACAGTGCAATAGACACCCTGCATATTCGCAAAAAGGCGCCTATATAAAGAAAAAGGTATGGATACATTGCATTAAGATACCCGTTTCCTTTCAGTGCATCGGGCATTATTATAACAGGAATCTGACCATCCAGTATACCGTCTTTGATTCCCTCAATCCTTGCAAGATGATAACACAAGTCATCTCCGTCAAATAAATAAGTCAAAAACATGGGCGAAGTTGCAAGCAATGCAACTCCGGCTATTATGCAGACATCAACCAGCTTATCCTGTGCAAAAGGCTTGTCCAGATGCCTTTTATAGAGAAAATATCCTAACAGATTAAGCAGCAAGAAAAGTACAATCATAAAATAAGTATCTGTATAAAACATAGTTCTTGGTGTAATTGTAAGCTTTTGTATTATGAAAGAACCGCTGCCTGAGAAATTAAGTTTGATCGTAAGCTGTTTTGCATCTTTAGCAAGTGTAAACTCCGTGGAAAATTTTTTCTGTGCCGGGTCAAGCGGCCATCCGGCAATCTTACTACCCTGTTCCCACAGCTCGACAACATTGCCTTCCTGATCCGCCTCATACGTAAAATCAATTTTATAGGTTCCTTTATTAACAACAAGTTCCGGGGTCATTGCAACATTGCCCGATTTAGCAACAGAATCCTTTACCACAATTGCATAGTCTGAATTAGCTACACCTGCAGAATACTGAAGTTCCGTTCCTATATATTCAAGCGGGTTATCACCCTCATTTCCAAGCCACAGCAAAAAGGTAATGCAGAATATGCTGATAATATATATAACTTTTGATTTCATGTTTGCTCCCGTCTGCTTCATATAGTGCCTGTGCATTATTCTCAAATTTCAATTCCGTATTACAGGCACAATATCTGCAAGACAAATAATTATTTTTTCATAATTTATAATTTTTAAACTAATTTACTTTGCGTAATAGTTTGCAATTTTAGTAACCGCTTCTATTACACTTTCCACATCCTCATCCGTCATAGAATAGTATAGAGGCAGTGTTATAATTTCTTCATATAATTTCTCCGCATTCGGACATATACCCCTGCGATATCCCAACCGTTCGTAATATGGGAAATAGTAAGTTGGAATATAATGCACGTTACAGCAAACATTCTCTGCGCCCAGCGCTTCAAAAAAACGTTTCCTGTCAATTGTAAATTTATCCGGCATTATACGCAGTATGTAAAGATGCCTTGTGGTATCAGACTCCGGAATCTCCTTCTGTACAAAAATACCGGGTAATTTTGAAAAGGCTTCATTATATCTTGCAACAATTTCTTTTCTGCGTCTACAGAACATCTCCAGTTTATCAAGCTGGCTGATTATCAATGCCGCCTGCATATCTGTCATACGATAATTATATCCAAGGTCTATCTGCTCATAATACCATGGGACGTCAGATTCATGCTCAAGCAGACTCTCATCTCTTGTAATACCATGTGAACGGTACAGTAACAGCTTCTGATAGAATTCTTCACTATTGGTCAGAACCGCACCGCCCTCACCGCCTGTTATCGTCTTAACCGGATGAAAGCTGAACGTGGTCATATCCGCAATTGAACCGTTGGCGCGACCCTTATATTTCGTGCCTATTACATGCGCACCGTCTTCGATAAGCACCATATTGTTAGAATGACAGATTTCCAGTAATTCATCTAATTCCGTCGATTGACCAGTATAGTCAACCGCTACTACTGCCTTACTTTTATCCGTCACACACTTTTCTACCGAGGCAGGATCTATATTATAGGTCTCAGGATTTATATCCGCAAAAACCGGACGTGCACCGCAGTACAAGGCACAGTTAGCTGAGGCCGCAAATGTAATAGGTGTTGTGATCACTTCATCTCCCTCACCTACACCTGCTGCCAAACAGGCAATATGAAGCGCTGCGGTTCCGTTACTGCATACCACCGCATACTTTGCCCCTGTCAGCTCGCAGAGCTTTTTTTCCAATTCGGTAATCTTGGGTCCACAGGTCAGGAAGTCACTTCTAAGTACATCCACAACCGCCTGGATATCGGCTTCATCAATGTATTGATGTCCGTAACTTATTTTGCTGTTTCTGACCGGAGTGCCGCCTTCTATTGCTGGTTTTTCCATAGTTGAATGACCTTTCTGTGGGATTGTTGATTATTCCATAGTGTACTTTTTCTACTTCATAGCTATTAAATAAGGACATGTATTCCTACATGTCCTTTTGCTATTACAATACTGGTAAGAATACCTCTCTATTGCTTTATCTACGTTGATTTTTAGTATAGCATAGATAATTGGGGTTGGCAATATATCTATACTTTGGGAACTTAGATAATAACTTCTATAATACGTCCGGCAACGGAAAATATTTTGCTTTCTGTATTATATGTCTGGCAAATTCTTAATAGTTAATCAATTAAATACTACTATAATATCATATTCACCCACATCATAAGAACCATGCATAAAATTTTCAATCAAGGTAATTGCATTTGTCTTTGCTTTATCAAGCAAACCATCTCCTATGGATTTTTCTTTCTCACTATTTTCCAGATCAACTAATGAATCGGCTACATCTGCCACACTAATAGGATTAAAAATATTATTTTTTTCATCATAAAGTTGAAAGCTATCATGGTGAACTTCAGAGCTGATTATCTTAACATCAGGAAGTTTAACTGTTATTAATTTTTTGGTATCATTTTTATCAATTTGGATTTTCGTAAAATCAATTCCGGCCTTTATTGTGCCATCATAACTATAAATAAACATTGACGTTGTAAACGGAATCTTAAATCCTTTTATTTCCCTTGAACTATCTACCTGCTCTACATGGGTATAATTATATTCAGCAGTACATAATTCACCAATATTAGCCATACTGGATCTTATGGTCTCTCCTGAAATTTGAATTTCTTTTTCGACTACTTTTTCAACCTCCCTAACAACTTCAACCTCTTTAATCTGCTTACTATAGTAATACTTTGTTCCCAGAAACACTCCACAACAAATCAAAATCATAGCAATTATTCCTACTGCTATATTAAATATTTTTTTCATTTGTGTACCTCCCTAATAAATGTTTTCTTTTTTCAATATAAACACTCTTTTACATATTATATTCTTTTTAAAACACACATTTCAAATTAATTATCCTCTTCCTTCAAAAATAAAATTTAGCTATTGGTAATCAACGGAAATATGGTATTTTGTGATAATACAATCATCAAGGTCGTATGGAGGCATGGGCAAAAGGATATATAAAATATGTATGAATAATTCATAAACTCTATAACGTGTATAAAAGGCCTCTGAGGAATCCCCATCAGCCTTGATTTTACTGATTAATTTTAATGAATTTGCAAGAATTCTATTTACTCAATGATACTAGCCACACGACTTGAACCTACAGTACGTCCACCCTCACGAATTAAGGCGAGATAATCTGTAGTGTAGAATGGCGTGTTTTCAGTATTGATTTTTTCGGAAAGTTTAGATTTTCACTGTATTTTCAAGATATTTGTAGACATTTTATAGCCAACTTCTATCATAAAATATCCCTGATTCCAACTTATACCCTATTCATTTTATTTTTAACAATTATCCAATTTAAAGCGACTGCAATTTTCACATAAACCCAGGCACTCCGTTAGCTCAAAAATATCATTCTTACGTATAACACCTACATATTTTATATTTTTTCTTCTACAAATATCAATTATTTGTTTTCTATCTTCTTTTGACATCCTATTGCCCAAATATACTTTGCTAATTTTAAAAAAATCACAGTTATAATCATCTGCAAGCATATTTCCGGGGCTAACTAGCCTCCACTCATCTTGCTCCTTCCAATCTATGCTCTTTGTTAAAACTCCATATTTATATATATTTTCAATTAACCTTTCATCGCTTTTATCTTCCATATATTTTAGACATTCATCTAATACGCTTGTCCGCACATTACTATATATTACAGGAAATAAATTATGAAAAATTATTTCATATTCCTCTGAATATTCCGGAACTTCGTACTCAATACAAAACCCCTTATGATTATTAGCATATTGTGATGCCCACATACGATTCATATATGGCGAAGTTGAAAAACAAGCTATTCTAAATTTTTCACTTAATGTTTCTCTTATAAAACTCACTTCCGAATGCAATGCCTCCATAAAGGCAATTTGCCATACATCTTCTCGATTATAATTATTTTTAAGTGCTATGCACATATGAAGTACAAACATTGTATGTGTTTCATCATTACTTGTACCATCGTCACATATTCGAAACACATTCTTTAATGCACTTTCTAGATCAATTCCTTCCTGTTGTAGCTTTATAACCCTATCATATATATTCTGTGCAAAAAGATATATGTATTTCCAATAATCTGTTTCTATTATATCAAATCCACAATGCGCAGCATAATATCTTAATCTCTCAAAAGAGTATTCATATTCATCAAAAACAATAGAACAATCATAAATATCATCAAATTTATCAGGACTTTGCAAATATACTGTATTATTTTCTAATGCTTCTAAAGAATAGTTTTTCTTAGTAACTTCATCAATAGTATTTGGGAAGTACTTAAATAAGCTTTTCGGCATATTCGTGATATTGCTTACAGCCCACTCTGTCATTTTCAAATTTCTAATATATTCTTGCGTATACACATGATTTCTAATAATATAATTATTTGCTTCCATAAATCCTCCACAAAATCTCAATGTTTCAGCTTAATGTATCTTCTTTTTTTCGTGGCAGTCGTACCCGTGATAGCTCCCATTTTAACCAATTCATTGAGCAATTGCCTTGTTCTAGATCCTTTCAGATCTAACAATTGTGCAATATCGTCTGCACTGTATTCCACGCCTGTTTTCATTATAGACAAAATCTGTTTCTGCCGATCAGATAGTTTTTCTGCCGATTCTGCCGATTTTTCTGCCGATTCTGCCAATATATCCGCCAATTCCTTTGCAAATTTATTTGAGCCTCCTGATAATGCAACAATTTCAGAAATCTTTTGTGTAATAACATCTAATGCCTTCTCAATATCATCTTTTGAATTATCTGCTATGTCAGATAGTCTGTCATATAATATCTCTGCCGTATTAATCCAATTATCTGGTGAAACATTGGTAGAACTTATCTGGTTGTCTTTTAAAATATTTATAAGCTTTTCTATTTCATTCTTTGAAAATGCTGGAATTTGCGACAACTGTTCAAACATAGACTTCATAACGGTATCCAATACCGAAACTGTCCTCAATTTTAATGTGACTTGATTTAAAACGGTATCTTCTATTAGTTCTGGCTCTACCCATCCAGAATCTCTCCATACAGCAAGAATCGTCGGGAAACCAGAACCGGCATTATCACCAAATCCAACCATACGCAACATTGTCTGCATACGAGGATTCCTTGGCTTAGAATTTCCACCCTTAAAAATCTCTTCTTTCGGAAGTTTCAATATTCCTGGATTTGTAAAACTAAAGCCATCTGATGTTTTTATAATTTTTAATGTTCCGGCATCCAACAAATAATCTGCATGGATAATAAGATTTACAAAAGCCTCTCTTATTGCCTTGTGTACTGGTGTATCATCAACCCTCTGCTGATTTTCCAGTACAAAAGGTTTCTTTAAGTCAACTGTAAGCTTGGAAATGACTTTTGTAAAAAAATTGAATAAATTATTTTCCCATGTGCCATCATAAGTGACACGATCATTCCATCTAATTTCTGATGTTATCTGACTTTCGTCACGATAGTCCATAAATACATTATCAAACTCATCACGCACAGCCAAACCTTTTCCAAACATCATTAAGCCAGCTAGTGTGAGTCCCTCGGTTCCAGTTCTCCTATCCTTTCTGTAACCTCCTAAAGCCTCTAAAAACTCTTTGTCTTCATACGAATTCCATATATGTTCCGGATTACGGGTCTGAAACATTTTACGATAATGCTTTAGAGTCTCAAGATCAATATCGTCTATTGAATAATATCCCAGTACAAGGCTATCATTCCCATCAGGATTCTGATCACGCAACATGGCACGCACTTCATCCTCTGTAGCATGATAATCACCTTCATGGTTTCTCTTGTAGGTACCCTTATATGGATTTTCGCCAACATAGACCGGCCGTTGCTTATAATCTGCCCTGGGAACATGAATAACAATCAGGCTGACATCATTCTCTTCAACAATAAATACATCTTCATCTTTTAAAATGTTTACATTTACTTTGTTTCCATTAATTGTATTCCAGAAATCTTCTAACTGTCTGGCAGGATTCTCAATTCCCTGTATGATAAATCTCTCTTCCGGAGCCTTCTTCTTTTTATCTTCATAAACACCAAGAACAATGTGCCCACCTTTTGTATTGGCAAATGCAGAATAAGATTCATATGCAGATCTCGGTATAGTATTCTCTGCCTTTTTGCATTCCACATCTATTTTTTCACCTTTATATATCAATTGTTTTATTGACTGCATGTCCATGATTGCACCTGCCTAAAATTTTATTAGACTTTGTTTTATAATATTTTTGCTCTGTTACTCAAGTATCATTCTTGAATATTTATTCTAATTCATATATCTCTCCAAAAAGATCCTTGTACTTTTACTCTATCAAAGAAGTATGCTACTATTAAATAACATTTATTGCTATACCCCACTCTTTCCATACGATACGGGTTTCTCTGCCACCATACTTAGCATTCCTTCCTGTTGATAAGAATACTCCATAACCTTGGAATCCATTTTTTCCATATCTGCATTATCCGTCCAAAGTTCACACTGTGTCATGACAGTCTGAACCGCATCTTCCATACCTTCCGGCGGATAGCGATGTTTCTTAAGAAGTTTTTTAATCAGCATACGCATCTTTGCGCGAGCAGAGTCGCGCTTCTGCCAATCAATCGTCCGATTCTTTCTAAGAGTCTCTGCGAGTTCTTTTGTAATTGCAATCAGTTCTTTATTTTCATAAAAATCTTTGATCGCTTGTGGTTTTGTCAAAGCATCATAAAAGGCAAGTTCATCCGCCGTGAGACCGAGCTTTTCTCCTTCCTTATGTGCATCTGCGATTTGTTTGGCAAGATTCAACAGTTCCTCAATCACCTGCTCATTGGTAAGCATTCCGTTCAAGTATGCATTCATAGCACGTTGGATGATTTCACTGAACTTCTCAGACTTCACTACATTCGTCCTACGATAAATCTGTACCTGCTCTGCAATCAGCTTCTTCAAAAGTTCTACGGCAAGATTTTTCTCTTTCATTTTGGAGATTTCCTCTAAGAATTTTGGATCAAATAGTGAAAACTCCTGTTGCACATCAGAAAACAGATTAATTACGCCGTCGCTTTTTATGCTCTGCTTCAAGAGATCATTTACGCGCTGATTCATTTCCGGCAGGGATATTTTCTGACCACCGCTCCCTTGATTCATCAATCTTAATGTCAATACGCGTACTGACTCAAAGAACGCCGCCTCAAACCGCAAATCTTCCGGTACAAGGGATGAACAAAGGGAAAGCGCCTGATGAAGCATAAGTCCTTCTTTAACAAAAGCATCTTTCTCTTCTTGCATTTCACGGTCAACGATATAGTTAACTGCGCCACTAATCGTTTTCGCCCTTTCAAGATCAGTTCCGGTAGTAAATTTTGTGTAATCATACTCATGAAACAAATCCCGACAGATAGACAGCTTTTCCAAAAATTTAGGGTATGCTACCTTTGCAACATCGGTATCTCCGTAATTCTTTTTATCACGGACAGTATAATCATTCATCGCCTGCTTCAATGCAGCGGCAATTCCTACATAGTCTACAACAAGACCACCTTCTTTATCACAAAAGACGCGATTTACACGGGCGATAGCCTGCATCAGATTGTGACCGGACATCGGTTTATAAACATACATGGTCGCAAGCGACGGTACATCAAATCCTGTTAGCCACATATCTACCACGATTGCAATTTTAAGAGGGCTGTCATTGTCTTTGAAAATCTTAGCCAGTTCGTCCTTGCGATGCTTGTTGCCGATAATTTTCCGCCATTCTTCCGGATCCTTGTTGCTTTCCGTCATAACGATGGCAACCTTATCCGTCCACCCTGGTCTGAGTTCCAGAATCCGCTTGTATATTTTCATGGCAATTGCGCGGGAATATGCTACGATCATAGCCTTTCCTGTAAGAAGGTTTTCCCGATAATTTTCGTAATGATCAAGGATATCGCAAACCAGTGAATTGATGG
>JAFLTG010000026.1 GCA_022510545.1 Lachnospiraceae bacterium
CGTAGTTCTGGAATACCATCGCGATATCTCTGTCCTTAGGCTCTACGTCGTTAACTAATCTGTCACCAATCTTCAACTCACCTGAAGAAATTTCCTCCAGACCTGCAATCATACGAAGTGTGGTTGATTTACCACATCCTGAAGGTCCTACGAAGATAATGAATTCCTGATCTGCAATTTCCAGATTGAAATTCTTAACTGCTTCGAATCCATTAGGATATACTTTGCATACATTCTTTAATGATAAACTTGCCATTTGTTCGTGCCTCCTAATATTTGTTTATTAATTTTCGACTGTGATTAATATGGCATAATCACGCTTGACATAAGTATATATGAGTTTTGAAACCTTTTCCATAATACAATTTCACAAATATTTTTTATCGAATTGTAAAAAATGCTTACTTTACATTAATTTTTTTCTTATTTCTATCAAGTTGACCAATAATTGGTTGTTTTACTAGGCAAATTGCCTAAAAACTTCACAACTTGCGATGTTTGGACCGCTAGGTACAAACTCGCGGGTAAAAAACGCAGTTTTTTACCCTAGCCATTTGTCATCATAAAAGGCAAGCTGTTTCTTTCCTCTTTGTTTCGCCTTATAAAGTGCGGAGTCTGCTGCTTTATAAAGACTTTCAAAATCTGTTCCCTCATGGGGAAAAATTGCAACACCGATACTTGCTGTCGCTGAATACTTAGTATATTCACCGGCCTTAAAATCTTTGAAAAAGTCTTCTACTTTCTTAGCTTCTTTTCTTATTATTTCAGGCTCATTTATATTTTTCAAAAATACGATGAATTCGTCACCCCCGACACGGCCAACGACATCCGATGATCTGAAAAGCACACGAATCTGCTGACCCAATGAACGAAGCACCTCATCACCAAAAGCATGTCCCATCGTATCGTTTATCTTTTTAAAATTATCAATATCAAATATGAACAGCATAGATTGGGCATTCGGATTTCCGGCTATAAATTCCTTGATTTTGCGCTCCGTAGCCAGTTTATTGTTGAGTCCTGTTAACAAATCGGTATCGGCCTTGGATTCAAGCTGCTGCTGTTTCCTGACATTATATATTTTACTTACTATCAGGACAGCAATGGCAAATAAAATGAATATACACAAGACAATAGCCAGCTGATTCACCAAATTCCTGGAAGTTATCCATTGCTGTTCAACCTGCTTGTCTATGTAACTTTGCGAAACTCCGAATACAACCGACCAGTCGCCTGCATCAAATGGTGTATATACCAAAGAGTTGTACTCATCTATTTGTCCAACAGTAGCTGTACCTCTAACTATATGATTTTCAATATCTTTAACAAGAGCCGAATTATAACTTTGAAGTACTTCAAATAAATTATCACCCTGTTTCCAGTAACCATAGTTGCCATAACTTGCAATAACATTACCGTCAGCATCCATTATGGTTTCAATACTCCATAAGTTAAAATCAAATTTCTTAACCATCTTCGAAATATTCTTAAGTGAATAAAACAAAACTAAATTCAGTTTATCTCCACCTTCAGACGAAATAGGCACCGATACGATAACTGCGTCCTGTCCCGCGCCGTCATCATATGTGTAAAGATAGCTTACTCCTTCTTTTTCAATTAAAGAATTAAAATAATCCTTTTCTTTAATAGACGTCTTATCACCGGCATTAGTAATTGCATTGCCATCATCATCACATATGTATGCAATATATGCACTGGAATGAGACACTGCAATCTCAAGAAGTTCGACTTCATATGCCAAATCCTGATTAAGCGTTTTCTGCTCCATACTGTGTGAGAGAATTTCTGCAATCGGTTTCCCGACCTTTTCAAGCAGCGTAATGTCTTCATTAAATTTACGTGCACAAATTTCCGCTGATGTCATCAAATTTTTGTTAACGTTATTATTTGCACTCAGCTGACTTTTGCTGGCAAAGTTAAACAACATGATAACCAATACAATCACAAAAATTACACCCAGCCCTATCCACTTTAATGCAATTGATTTTGTTTGATTATTCATCTATATCTTCCTCATCTCCCTCATCTGTATTTACAGAAAAATCATAATCTGACACAATCTCCGGTCCCTTAGGCTCAAACTTCCTGAATATATCGCTATATATCATAGCTGAAGCATATGCAGGCAGCGAGATGCCAAACATAAATACAAACACCCACGAATAACTGGACAAATATACTAATGCAAAAGGCATTACATATATTACCACCATAATTAATGATTTCGGAAAATACAAAATTGCAATAGAAACAGCATTTTTCAAAATATTTTTAATCGAGTTATTAAAACGTGACAAAAGCGGAAAAGCATAAAGTGCCGTTAAAATAAATACAAAAGCCAGCGCAAGAAACAGTATTATAAAATATCTTGAAAATTCCACATCCATATTCCTGAAAATATAAAAATCAACCGCATATAATCCCGCTACCACCAGTATACCAAGCCATATAAGAGTAGCCTGCTTAAAGTTCTCCTTAAATGACTTAAAAAACCCCTTCAAAAGGTATCCCTCTTCTTTACGAACTATTTTAAGCAATACATAATGCATTGCCGTAAAGGCTGCCCCTGCGGTTATAATAGGAATACAACAAAGTATTACCAAAAAATTTAATATCATTAAATCAGCCACTCTGTTTAAAAACTGAATTACAGGACCTTCTATATCAAATAATCTATTCATTACAATCTCTTTCCTTATATCTTAAATCGCTTGCTTACCTGGCTGTATTGCGAATTCAAGGTCTGATACATTTTCATTATTTCTGCAGATTTAGTCGTAACACCGTCCATAATACTGTCATAGAAATTTATCATCGTATCCACAACCTGCTTATTAAGACGATTCTTTGCAGCCTCTTCATTAAGAATTGCGACCACTTCCGGTTTATGTAATGGTTCACGGTAACTTCGCTTGTTTATCATACCTGTTACGCTATCAGCAACCTGCAGAATTCTTTGCTCCTGAGTCATCTGATAATTTTTGATTTTTTTAGGATAACCGCTTCCATCTCCTTTTTCATGATGCCCGGTAGCAATAGCAACTATATCCTCTCGCATACGGTCTTTCAATACTTTTTCCGTCACGCCCACATGCTTAGTTACAATCTTGATTTCTTCAGGTTTTAACTTTCTTGGGGCATCCGTAATTTCCTTCGGAACCGCCAGCATCCCCAAGTCATGAAGCAAAGCGCCATAGTAGAGCTTTTCTCTTTCTTCATCGGTCAGAAGCAATTTATTGGCAAGCTCATCACAAATACTTACGGTAGTAATCGTATCGATAACGCAGCTCTCACTTCTAAAACCGACACAATACATCAGCATTTCCAGGAATTTTCTCTTATCTTCATTGGAAAACAACATATACTCTATGATATCATCCAATTCATCTTTATATTCATTTGTTTTGAGTTTCTCAAATATATCATATTTTTTTGCGACCCGATAAAACAGTTCCAGACCTTCGTCAGAAAGTTTGGTGCCGGCCTGTTTATGGAACATTTTCATATCAAACTGGGCTCCCATCGCCGTGCTGTAGATATCCATCTTCTCAGCGATGTTAATATATGCAGCCAAGTTCTTATGTTCATAATCAACTTTCTTAAGCTGTTCATAATCCGTATGATGATACATGATCACCCTTGCCAGGTCCTCCACAGGAGACAGATATTTAAAAAACAGATACCCATATATGGGATGTGCTTTGTTGTCTCTGGATTCATAACGCAGCATATCATTGAGTGAACCGGCCTCAGTTTTGTAGGCGCCGATATCATGGAGAGTTGCCACCATAACAATATCAGCCAGCTCAAATTCCTCATATCCGCCTTTTTCCTGAAGCATCTTATAAACCATATATGCAACTCTGGAACCATGCTCTATAAGCCTTGGGTGAATCAACCTCATAGTATCCTTCACCAATACAAAAATATCCTTGCTTCTAATATACTCCATACTAAACCATACCCTTTCTAAAACCTTATAACCGGTTCTTACAACACAAATTCCATCGGTGTATATATAATTCCGCCCTTTTTCTCCTCAGGTCTTATGTCCTTGAAACCTATTTTGTGATAAAACTCAACTCCATAAGGAGAGGCATTAACCGTTACTCTTACAACTCCTGTCTCAGACAGCAGATATTCTCTGAGATATTCCACCAATGCACGTCCTACTCCCTGTCGGTGATATTTTTCATCTACAAAAAGCAAAGAAATATGCGAGTTGTTTCGCAATGTGATCATACCTATTATTGTCTTTCCATCCAATGCTACAACCATCTGATAAGCACCCATGATAAACATTCTGTGCAATGTAGTATCAGTTATAAAGTCTTCAAAATTTTTGACACCTTCCATAGTGTAGCAGTCTGCCTCGAACTGCAAAAATGTTTTCCATGCCAGTGCCATTGCATCATCCCATTCGTCCTGATATGCGCTTCTGATTTGATACGGATGCTTTGACAACATGATATTCACCTTCTTTTCCACTATTTCTATTTTAACGTATTTCCGTTCGATTTACAAGCGGCAGTCCATTTTCTTTCGCTTTATTATAAGCAATATAACCAAAAACATTCCGGATTCTCATCCGGAATGCTTTACTATTATAATCTAAAATAAGTTTTTAAAGAAGTTTGATATGGAGTCCTTTAAATTCTGAAAAAAGTTTTTGGCTGCAGTGGTCACAGCATTTCCTACGGCCTCATTGATGGCATCATTGGCATTTTCAACCAGATCAAGACCATATTTATCATAAAGTTTCTGTGCCTGTTCTAAAAGATACTCGGCATTAAGTCCCAGAGAATCCAGTTTTTTAAGAAGAGAAATTATATCCTGTATCTCTTTTTCGGACAGGGTAATGCCAAAATTACTCTCACCTTCTTTTATTACATCTCTGACACTGTCCTCATCACCTGTATCAAGCTCTCCGCTTGCAATCTTGCTTTTGAGCCATGCCATCAAGGCTTCCACATCTTCAGAACTTATATCTCCTTGAATACTATCCGCAAGTTCACCCGTGGTTATAAGTTCGTCTAAAGCCGTATCCAAAGCCGTATCCGATACCTGGGATGAAGACATAACTTCATATGCCTTGAGTGCACCAATCAGTCCTGCGGTACCGGAAATAGGCGTGGGCGCAACCACCAATACTTCAGTGTCCTCCATTCCTGCAGTCATCAATGCGTTGCGGTACATTCCGGTAGTACAGTAATTAATATTCTGAGTGGTTACTATTACTCCGCTGCCGGATTGCGCCTTAGTGATTTTTACACTTGAGAGTGACTTGGTTCCGATTACGGCCGGATCCAGATATGAATCCAGATATTCATGTTCCATTTCATTTGTAGTGTAAATTACGGTACATTCGGAAAGATCAGATTCCGTAAGCCCCATAAGGTTCAACACTGTTGCCCGCTGCTCGGATGTCAAATCCGCCCCTAAAGCAACAACCGTATCATTATCCGCTGCCATAGCGGTAGTTCCGTATAGGCAGAACATAAACAAAACTGCCAGAATTCCTATAAATTTTTTCATAAGGATAACCTCACCTTTCGTCCGGATAGCTTCCGGATTATTCAAGATAATTCCAACCACATTAAGCGATTCTCTGGAGAATCCATCGATAAATATCGCCGTACACAAGATCTCTGTCCGTTTCATTTAACAGTTCATGACGGTCATTTTCATAGAGTTTCATTTGCACATTTACAAGTCCATGATCCAGATAGAACTTGTATGCTCTTTCTACGCCAACACCATACTCGCCTACAGGATCTTCTGTTCCGGAAATCATAAAAATTGGCAGATGTTTTGGAATTTTATCAGTTTTTTCCTTGTTATGGCATTCGCGTGCAAGTTTAAACATTGTCGAAAAACCGTTAAGCGTAAATGTAAATCCACAGTATGGATCTGCTATATAACGATCTACATTTTCCTGGTCTACGGACAGCCAGTCATACTTGGTTCTTATGGGTTCAATTTTTTTGTTATAAGAACCAAATGCAAGCCTGTCAATCAATTTACCGACATGCTTAGGCCCCAAAAAAAGCTGTTGAATAGATGCAAATGTCCTCCCCACAAAAATCATTGACTTTGTCGGCATTCCGGTTCCTACTATAACAGCTCCATTTACCCCGCTTCCATATCTGCAAAGATAGTTTCTAAGAATAAATGAACCCAGACTGTGACCCAGAATCAAATAGGGTACGTCCGGATACTGCTCCTGTATTATTTTCTTAAGCCTGTGAACATCCCTTATAAGGATATTGGCCGCATCTTCTTTACAGAAGTATCCGTAAATTCCTCCATCCGTCACTGTTTTGCCGTGTCCAAGATGGTCTTCTCCAACTACAAGAATACCCTTTCCGGTCAGAAACTCCGCAAATTCATTATAACGCTCTATATGCTCTTCCATGCCATGTATTATCTGGAAAATGCAAACCGGCTTAGCTGTATCCGGTATCCATTTAACAGCATGTATTTTACTCTGACGATCCCTTGAGTCAAAATAGAATTCTTCTTTTTGCACCATAGAATATTTCCTTTTCCCAACAAATTCCTAGCATATCTCCGCACCTGAGGGCATTGATTTCTCCGGAGTCATAAGTGACAGTGTTCCATCTGCCGCTTCCGCACATAAAAGCATGCCTTCAGACATCATACCTGCTATTTCCCTTGGCTGTAAATTAACAAGTACCATGACCTTTTTGCCAACCATTTCTTCCGGGCTGTAATGTTGTTTGATTCCGGATAATATCTGTTTAACACTTGAGCCTATACGTACCTTGGAGCATAACAGCTTCTTTGATTTAGGCACTTCTTTACACTCTATAATCTCACCTACCTGAAACTGACATTTATCAAAATCTTCGTAAGTGATAATCTCTTTAGGCTCTATATCAATTATATCTTCCGAACTGTTATCATCAGCATCATTTCCACTTGAAGCAGATCCTGTATTCTCTGCTGCCTTCCGCTCTTCAAACATTTTCTCCACCTTTTCAAGCACTTCATCCAAGTCACGGCGGACAAAGAGAATCTCCGGGGTTTCCGTTACTTTATTTCCGGATGGATAAAGCGCTGCTGCTTTTGCAGTATCCCGGTTAGATGCACATTCTTCAAGCACTGCAAATTCAACCAGCTGTGTATTGAGCTGCTTAGCAATCCTTGCAGCGGTTTCAGGCATAAAAGGTTCTAACAGACTCGTACCTACCAGAATACCGTTAAGCAGATTGTATAAAACAGTTGCCAATCTGTCTTTCTTGGATTCATCTTTTGCCAATGCCCAAGGCATAGTTTCATCTATATATTTATTGCAGCGTTTAAATAAGACAAATGTTTCGGTAATTGCATCAGCTACACGCAGCTCATCCATTTTGGCGCTGACATTAGCATAGGTTTCGGTAATTACTTTCCAAAGATCAGCATCTACGTCCTCTTCATCTGCTGCCACTCCAACCTTTTTATTTTCAACAATACCGCCAAAATACTTATTACTCATGGAGATAGTTCTATTAACCAGATTGCCCAGAGTATTTGCAAGGTCCGCATTAAGCCTTTCCACCATCAAATCCCAGGTAATCACACCGTCATTTTCAAATGGCATTTCATGAAGAACAAAATACCTTACTGCATCAACACCAAAGAAATCAATTAAGTCTTCCGCATAGATAACATTTCCTTTAGACTTACTCATCTTACCGTCACCCTGTAATAACCATGGATGTCCAAAAATCTGTTTAGGCAACGGCTCATCCAGCGCCATCAGAAAAATAGGCCAGTAAAGCGTATGGAAACGTATTATATCTTTTCCGATAAGGTGCAGATCTGCAGGCCAGAGTTTCTTATACTGCTCTGTACTGTTTCCGTCTGCATCATAACCGATTCCCGTAATATAGTTTGACAATGCATCCAGCCAGACATAGACAACATGCTTATCATCAAAGTCCACAGGTATTCCCCATTTGAACGATGTTCTGGATACACATAAATCCTGCAGTCCCGGCAGCAAAAAGTTATTCATCATCTCATTTTTGCGGGATACAGGCTGAATGAACTCAGGATGAGCATTTATATGCTCAATCAGTCTATCGGCATATTTACTCATCTTAAAGAAATATGCCTCTTCCTTGGCAGGTTTTACTTCTCTGCCACAGTCCGGGCACTTACCGTCCACAAGCTGTGACTGGGTCCAGAAAGATTCGCAGGGCGTACAATACAATCCCTCATAAGAACCCTTATAAATATCTCCCTGTTCATAAAGCTTCTTAAAAATTTTCTGTACCTGCTTTTCATGATAATCGTCGGTTGTACGAATAAATTTATCATAAGAAGTATTCAAAGAGTCACATATAGAGCGTATCTGTCCTGCCACACCGTCTACGAAATCTTTGGGCGTAACTCCGGCCTCTTTGGCCTTTAATTCTATTTTCTGACCATGTTCATCCGTACCTGTCTGGAAGAATACTTCATAGCCATCCTTTCTTTTAAATCTGGCAATACTATCTGCCAAAACTATTTCATAACTATTACCAATATGGGGTTTGCCAGAAGTATATGCTATTGCTGTCGTAATGTAATATTTTCCTTTACCCATAGATTCCCGGTTCCTTCCTTCAACTTGATATTGTTAAACTAACACAAAGCTTTTATGTTGTCAATGCTGATTCGGAATAAGAGAGAGCGTGTTGGTGGATTCATCATAACTATACCGAAGAAGCTGCGGGGCATTGTTATTTATCCAGTTTTGTATGTTATTTATCTGAGTTTGGGCATTTTCGAGATTTTCACGATTATTATCTACCTGCTCTTGTGTACTGACTATTTTATCTTGCGCATTTCCTATCTCTTTACTATTATCGTCTATCTGCTTCTGCGCATCCTCTATTTTATTCTGATTATCCGCTATCTGCTTCTTAGCTTCTTCAATTTGCGCCACTGCTTTATTTATCTCTTCAGTCATGTCATCAAGCTGCTTAGTAATGTCGGACATATTCTGATTGATTACAATTTTCATGTTTTCTTCTATTTTTACTATTCTATCCAGCAAGTCTTTGTCCATAGATTCTAAATTAACTATTTTATTATCTATATTGCTGATTTCATTATTAATATTGAATATATCGTTATCTATATCGCTGATTTCATTATTAATATTGAATATATCATTATATATATTGGAAATATCATCAAAAATTTCGGTAATATTTGTATTTACCTCATTCATTTGCAAAGAAATTTCCTTTATCTGCTCCTGAACTTCCATGATAGTCTCACTGTTCATTACATTGACTATATCAGTCAAGTCATAAATGTAATTCTGAGTATTTTCCAGTTGTACAATCAGATTGCTGATATTTTCCGTAATCCCGCTAATATTTTTTTGTATGATTATATCCTGTTTCTGAAGAGTTATAATCTCACTCTGTAATCTCTCATCTTCTTCCTGAAGCTCTTTTATCTTTTTTTGAACTTCAGTTATTTTCTTCTTAATTTCAGTGTCCTCTTGTTCTAATGCCGCTATCCGTTCCGCGAGGGCTGCATCTTCTGATTCCAGTGCCGCATCTTTTTCTTTCAGTGCAGATATTTCAGCCTGCAATGCATTGTCCTCTTTATTCAGACGTTCATCTTCTTTTTTAAGTTCGTTAATCTCTTCCTGTAATGCTTCAATCTGCTTACGCAGTCTTTCATCTTCCTCACGCAGTTTTGTATCATCATCTTCCTGAATCTTAATAGTTTCAGTAAGACGTTCTCTTAACTCTGTAAGAGATCTTAGAAGTTCATCAACCATCTCATTCAGATATTCTGTACTGGTCAAATACTCCATCTTAAATTCCTCATCCGCCGCAGCTGCGGGAATCATCTCAATTTTTTCAACAAATGTTTCTGCTTTAAGCTCCTGTTTCTCTTCATTTGCATTTTTTCTCCAGATTAGTAAAAGGCAAAGTATTACAATGACAATTATTGTAACTCCGGCAAGACAAAAAGCAATAAGATTTACGTTATTTTCCGGATCGTTCCTCCTTTCGTTCAAATAATCTGACACTCGTGTCATAAATTCCTTCATAATAATTCCTCCTGTTTTCTTTATTAATTTGTTTAATCGTTTGAATCATGGCGAAACGCCGGATCGGAAGCTTCGATGAAAATAAATGAATATTACTTCCAATTGTAGAATATCCAAAAAAGATTTCCGGATATAAATGACTTCAAAAGATTGTAAAGAAACGATATCAGATTTATTTATTAAATACAATATCGGAAATTTTCACAAAAATTATTTTAAATAAGCCGGAAAAACACCGTATCGCCCGATGTTTTCCGGCTTTTAACCTGTCAAAACATATTACCATGTAAGAACTTCATAACCGTCTTCCGTAACAGCTACCGTCACTTCCCACTGTGCCGATGGAAGGCCGTCCTCCGTATATACGGTCCATCCGTTATCATCATCAATGTAAATATCTGCCCTGCCCATATTTACCATCGGTTCTATAGTAAACACCATCCCGGGGACCATTAACATCTCTGTTCCCTTCTCAGTTACATAGCTGACAAACGGTTCCTCATGAAATTCCAGACCCACTCCATGTCCGCCTATCTCACGAACAATGGAATATCCGTTTTCACCTGCAAAATCATTAATAGCCTGTGCCATATCGCCCAGAAAATTCCAAGGTTTTACCTGCTCAAGACCTATTTCTATGCACTTATGGGCTGTTTCTACCAATTTACGTGTTTTGTCATCAACATTACCCAGCATAAACATTCTGGAAGAATCGGAGAAATAATCGTTATAAATAGTTGAAACGTCAACATTAACTATGTCACCGTCTTTTAAAATATCATCTTTAGACGGAATGCCGTGGCAGACCTGAGAGTTCACGGATGTACATACGCTCTTGGGAAAACCGTCATATCCAAGAGGCGCAGGTATACCGCCAAGCTCCGTAGTCTTTTCATACACAAGTTTGTTTATTTCTTCCGTACTCATGCCTATATGAATATTCTCTGCCACATAATCCAGTACGGCTATATTTATCTTACTGCTTTCCCTGATTCCCTCTATCTGCTCCTTTGTCTTAAGCATATCGTGGTCAGGAACTATATGACCATTAAGTGCATATTGATGTATCTTGTCATCAAAAGCCATATGACAGACTTTGTATTTGCGACCACTCTGACACCAGCACGGATCGTTTCTGCCTAATTTAATCATTGCATTTTGCACTCCACATTTTCAAGCACTTTACGATATCTTCTGACATTCTCGCTGATATCTCCATGGAAAATACCGGAGCCGGAAACAATAACATTGGCTCCTGCCTCCAGAGCTATCGGCAGAGTCTCGTCTGTGATACCTCCGTCTACCTGGATATCCACATCCAGTCCCATATCTTCTATCATCCTGCGGGCGCATCTTATACGTTTGGTCGATTCCTGAATGTATTTCTGACCGCCAAACCCGGGTTCTACCGTCATAATAAGCAGCATCTCCAGTTTATCAAGATAAGGTTTGACTGCCTCTACCGGTGTCGCCGGTTTAATGGAAAGCCCTGCCTTACATCCGGCACGATGGATTTGATCTATCACACCCTCTATATCTTTAGCTGCTTCCAGATGAAAAGTTATAATATCGGCTCCGCATTTTGCAAACTCTTCAATATAACGTTCCGGTTCAACTATCATAAGATGTACATCAAATACTTTTTTCGTCACAGGTCTGATTGTTGAGACCACGGGCATTCCAAAAGATAATGAAGGCACAAATACCCCGTCCATAACATCAATATGAATATAATCCGCACCTGCTTCATCCACCTTGGCAATCTGCTCTCCCAGAATACTGAAATCAGCCGCAAGTATGGATGGAGATAATAAGTTTTTCATAATTATTTTACAAAGTCCTTTACTTTTGCATATATTCCCTTGCCGTCAAAACCATACTTCTCAACCAGTGCTGCAGCCGTACCGGACTCTCCGAATACGTCATACATTCCGATTTTGAGAACCGGCGTAGGAAGGTTCTCGCACAGGCAGTCACATACTGCACTTCCAAGTCCGCCTATTACAGAATGCTCTTCGGCGGTAACTACTTTACCTGTTTTCTTCACTGATTTAAGAAGCAGTTCTTTGTCCAAAGGTTTTATTGTGTGCATATCTATTACTTCCGCGCTTATGCCATCGGCTTCAAGCATCTTAGCTGCATCAAGCGCAGAGGCTACATTAATCCCACAAGCAACAATGGTAACATCTTTTCCCTCTTTTAGCAAGACCCCTTTACCTATTTCAAATTTATAATCGGGTCTGTCATTAATGACCGGACAAGCTGCACGTCCGAATCTGAGATATACCGGGCCTTCCATTTCAATCGCTGCACGAACTGCCGCTCTGGCCTCCACATCATCGGCGGGTACTATTACAGTCATACCCGGAATTGTTCTCATAAGGGCTATATCTTCATTACACTGATGGGTGGCACCGTCTTCACCAACCGTAATACCGGCATGGGTTGCACCAATCTTTACATTCAGATGAGGATATCCGATTGAGTTTCTTATCTGCTCAAAATTACGTCCTGCCGCAAACATTGCAAATGATGTAATAAACGGAATTTTACCACAGGTGGCAAGTCCCGCTGCAATACCTGTCATATTACATTCCGCAATACCGCAGTCTATATGTCTGTCCGGAAATGCTTTTTTAAAAGCCCCCGTCTTAGTTGCTGCTACAAGGTCTGCGTCCAAAACTACCAGATTGGGAAAATCTTTTCCGCATTCTGCCAGTGCATTACCATAACTTTCTCTTGTTGCTATTTTCTTTACTTCTGACATAATGCTTCACCTACTTTCTCCAAATCTGCCATTGCGATTTTATACTCTTCATCATTAGGCGCTTTTCCGTGCCAATCTACACTGTTTTCCATAAATGATACATCTTTGCCCTTTAGGGTTTTACAGATGATAGCTGTTGGCATGCCTTTGGTATTTCTTGCCTCTTTAAAAGCAGCCTCCAATTCGTCAAAATCATTTCCGTTGATATTAATTACATGGAAATTAAATGCCTCAAATTTTTTATCAATGGGATAAGGCGAGCATACATCCTCAATCTTACCGTCAATCTGAAGTCCATTGTTGTCTACGATTACTACCAGATTATCCAGTTTTCTATGACCGGCAAACATAGACGCTTCCCATACCTGACCTTCTTCGATTTCACCGTCGCCAAGCAGAGTATATACCCTGTAATCCTTCTTGTCCATTTTGGCTGCAAGCGCCATACCTACTGCCGCTGAGATACCCTGTCCTAGAGAACCCGATGACATATCTACACCGGGTGTCTCCTGCATACAAGGGTGTCCCTGCAAATATGAACCGAGATGACGGAGAGTAGGTAAATCCTCTACGGGAAAATATCCACGGTTAGCAAGTACGGAGTATAATCCCGGAGCGGTATGACCTTTGGATAATACGAAACGGTCTCTATCGGGATTTTTAGGATTTTTAGGATCAATGTTCATCTCTTCAAAATAAAGATAGGTAAAAATTTCAGCCGCAGATAAAGAGCCGCCGGGATGTCCGGCTTTTGCGCCATGTACTGCGGTGACAATGCCTTTACGAACTTCATTGGCTGTTTTTTGTAGCTCTAATTTGTTCATTGTCGACCTCCATAAAAATTTATTCTATTGACCAATTTAGTCAAAATTGTTGATATTAATTCTGTCCATAATACGCATTTGCGCCATGTTTTCTGTAGTAATGCTTATCTTGTAATTCTTGAGGCGCAGGCTGTATACGTGGATTAATCGTTTCGGCTCTGTAAGCCATCTTAGCAACCTCTTCAAGAACTACAGCATTATGTACCGCATCATTTCCGTTTTTACCCCAGGCAAAAGGACCGTGGTTCTTGCACAGAACTGCCGGTACGGCCATGACATCTTTGCCCATCTTTTCAAATTCACTCACAATCAAAAGGCCGGTATTTTGTTCATAAGCTTCTGCTATTTCGTCTTCGTTGAGACATCTTAAGCAGGGTACTTCTCCGTATATATAATCTGCGTGAGTAGTACCATAGCAGGGAATGCTTCGTCCTGCCTGTGCCCAGCTGGTTGCATAGGAAGAATGTGTATGTACAATACCGCCTATCTGGGGAAAAGCCTTGTACAATTCTAAGTGTGTGGGGGTGTCGGAGGAGGGGTTGTAACGTCCTTCTACTTTATTGCCCTTTAAATCCATCAGAACCATATCGTCAGGGGTTAATTTGTCATAGTCAACGCCGGATGGTTTGATTGCAAAAATACCGCTTTCCTCGTCAATCTCACTAACATTTCCCCATGTAAAAGTAACCAGCCCGTATTTAGGGAGAAGCATATTGGCTTCATAAACACGTTGCTTTAATTCTTCTAACATAGTTATAATTTCCTTTCTCTAATATAAGAGCTTCTACTTATCTATATATCCTTATTTAAGATTTTCAACAGCTGCTCTCTCTATAGCAAGTCCTTTGGCATATCGTACCATAAATTTGTCAAATCCGTCTACATCTTCTTTGCGTGGTGCTTCTTTACTTCCAGTTTGTCCGGCGAATACTTTGCTATTTAAAAATTCGGATAATGTTTCACCGCTTCCTTTATGAAGCATATAAGAAGCAAGTAAGGCAATTCCCCATGCGCCGCCTTCTCCGGCTGTTTCCATAACGCTTACCGGCGCATTGATTGCCGCTGCCAGAATGCGTTGTCCGACACCCTTGGTCTTAAACAAACCGCCGTGTCCGAGTATCTCGTCAACTTGTACGCCTTCTTCCTTAAGCAGGATGTCCAAGCCTGTCTTAAGAGCTCCAAGCGATGTGAAAAGATGAACTCTCATGAAATTGGCAAGATTGAAATTATCGGATGGTGTACGTACAAACAGCGGACGTCCCTCTTCAAATCCTGTAATGTGCTCCCCGGAGAAATAATTATATGCGAGCAGGCCGCCGCAGTCATCATCGCCCTCAAGTGCCTTACGGTACAGGGTTCCGTATAGTTCATTCATATCCACTTTCATGCCCATACTTTCTGAAAATTCTTTAAAAATATTAACCCAGGCATTAAGGTCTGAGGTACAGTTATTGCAGTGTACCATTGCCACAAGACTTCCGTCCGGTGTCGTAACCAGATCGATGGCATCATATACTTTCTTAAGTTCATTCTCCAATACAACCATGCCAAATACGCTGGTACCTGCAGATACATTACCGGTTCTTTTAGCAACGGAGTTGGTTGCTGCCATACCTGTTCCGGCATCTCCTTCCGGAGGACAGAAGGGTATGCCTGCCTGCAGCTTGCCTGTAGGGTCCAAAAGTTTAGCCCCTTCTGCGCTCAAAACTCCTGCATTTTCTCCTGCCGTCTGAACTTTGGGCATGATATCGTGCAGTTTCCATGGGAAGTTCTTATCTGCCACCAGTTCATCAAACTGCTCTATCATCCTCTTATTAAAGTCTCCGGTTTCTATATCAATAGGGAACATTCCTGACGCCTCACCAACACCAAGTGTACGTTCTCCCGTCAACTTCCAATGTACATAACCTGCAAGGGTAGTGAAAAAGCGAACCGAAGGAACATGTTCTTCACCGTTAAGGATAGCCTGATAAAGATGGGCTATACTCCATCTCTGCGGAATATGATAATTGAAAACTTCGGTGAGTTTCTCGGACGCCTGTCCGGTAATTGTATTTCTCCAGGTACGGAATGGTACTAACAGTTCTCCTTTCTCATCAAAAGCCATGTAACCATGCATCATTGCTGAGAAACCGATTGCACCAAATTTAGTGATTTCCGTTCCGTATTGTTTTTTAACATCTTCCGTCAGATCACGATAACAGTCCTGAAGTCCGTTCCATACGTCATCCAGGCTATATGTCCATATGCCGTTTTCCAAACGGTTTTCCCAGTCGTGAGCACCTGAAGCAACCGGTGTATTATCTTCCGCTATCAGTACCGCTTTTATTCTTGTAGAACCTAACTCTATTCCCAATATGGTCTTGCCTTCATCTATCTGTTTCTTTACTTCTGCTGCAGTTAACCCCATTTATATCACCCTCCTATCTGTAAGCTGCCGCGTTCCACCTTAATTCATTCTTGAAATCGCGAATAGTTGTATTCTTATCTATTATCACGCTCTCAATTCCCATAGCATCCGCCCAGTCTGCCATCTGCTCGACTGTCAAGTCATAAGAAAATGCGGTGTGGTGAGCGCCTCCTGCAAGTATCCATGCCGTAGCGCCTATTTCCATATTCGGCTGTGGTGTCCAGAATGCAGTACCTACAGGTAATTTAGGCATAGGTTTTTCTACTTTCTTACAATCAACAGCGTTAATAAGTAAACGGAATCTCGTTCCCAAATCTACTAAAGAACAAGCAACTGCAGGACCGGTCTTGGAAGTAAATACAAGACGTGCAGGATCTTCTCTGTTACCCATAGAAAGCGGGCAGACTTTAATTCCGATTTCACCCTCTGCTACCGATGGACATACCTCTAACATATGTGCCTGTAATATACCTTCCTTGCCTGGCACAAGATTATAGGTATAATCCTCCATCATTGAAGTTCCCTTAGCATCCTTGATATCGGCTGTCATAAGCTTCATCAGCCTTACCATTGCAGCAACTTTCCAGTCACCTTCGGCACCGAAGCCATAGCCCTTTTCCATAAGTCTCTGAATTGAAAGACCGGGCAGCTGTTTTAATCCTCCCAGCATTCCAAAGTGAGTGACAACGGCATGATAATCATTCTCAACCAGGAATTTCTCAATACCGATTTCCTGTCTTGCCTGTACCTCTACATGTCTCTTAAATTCATCTAAATCTCTGCCTTCATCTATTATTTTATATTTACTGTAATACTCGTCTACCAGAGCATTTACATCCCCCTGGCTGACAGCATCAACATATTCTACCAAATCATTCACGCAATAATGGTCGATTTCCCAGCCAAATTTAATCTGTGCTTCTACCTTATCCCCCTCTGTAACAGCTACGTTATTCATATTGTCACCGAAACGGCATACTCTGATATGAGATGATTCAATTACGCCGAGCGCGGTCCTCATCCAGCTTCCAAGCTGTTCCTGAACCCTTGGACTTGCCCAGTGCCCTACGATAATTTTTCTCTCGATTCCCATACGGCTTACTATATGTCCGTATTCCCTGTCGCCATGCGCTGACTGGTTTTCATTCATAAAATCCATATCAATTGTATCATACGGAAGTTCTTCGTTAAACTGTGTATGCAAATGACATAGAGGTTTTCTGAATTCTTTCAGTCCCAGAATCCACATCTTCGCCGGTGAAAATGTATGCATCCATGTAATAACCCCTGCACACTGAGCATCATTGTTTGCATCATTAAAAGTCTGTCTGATGGATGCCTGACTGATCAGCGTAGGTTTAAGCACTACCTCAAAAGGCAGTTTCCCGGAAGCATTCAAACCCTCTACAATCTTAGCCGAATGATCGGCTACTTTTCTTAAGCACTCATCTCCGTAAAGATCCTGTGAACCGGTGCAAAACCAGAACTTGTAATTTTTTGTCTGCATATACCCTCTCTTTCTGCCGCCTAATAACAGCGCTATATTCATTAATTTTTGTTAATCAGATACCATAATACCGCTGTACTCTATAATTGAGCACAACGGTATTAAAAAAATCATATTGACTGCTATTTCTTCTTACGGGCGATAACAATACTTTGGACAACAAGGAACAGACACAGCATTGCAGCTCTTGTGATTCCTGTCCACCAAGCCTGATCGAGTCCGGCAGAAGATACTATATTCTGAATCGTGCTAAGTGAAAGCACACCAAAGAATGTTCCTATAATATTACCGACACCACCGCTAAGCATCGTACCACCAATAATCGAAGATGCGATAGCATCCATTTCGGCACCGCTTGCATGTGATGCGGAACCGGAACCTACATGCAGGAAATACACGAAGCCGCCGATTCCTGCCAAAAGTCCGCACAAAAGATGTGCCATAAATCTGGTTCTCCTAACATTGATACCTAGCATCAATGCGCTCTGGCGATTTCCACCTACCGCATAAAAAGCACGCCCCAGCTTAGTCCATCTTAAAATGCAGAAGAATACTATTACGACAAGAAGTGCAACTATAACGCCGATTTCAACATAGGCATTCACATAATTACCCAACTTGTTTACAGAACCCATCCCGGGAACGATGATACGAGTGTTCTTCAATGTCACAAACGCCTCATTTGCCACATTAAATGGTTTTGTATTTACAATTGTCGTCATACCTCTGGCAAAAAACATTCCTGCCAAAGTTACTATGAATGGCTGGATATCCAGATAGGCAACCAAAAATCCTTGGAAAACTCCAAATGCAAGACCGATTGCCAGTGCAAGTATTATTGCCATAAAAACATTTCCATCATGATAATCCAGATATACTGCACAGCTCATACTAATAAGTGCAGTAACACCACCAACCGAAATATCGATACCACCTGTTATCATAACAAGACTCAAGCCACAGGCTAAAATAATCAAAGCGGCATTTGCATTAAGGATATTAAAAAACGTCTGTGGTTTCAGGAAACCTGAACCCTGAAATACAATAGCACCTATATACATTAAGAAAAATACCACAATTGTTATAGTAAGGAGCAAACTGGTGTCTGTCATATTTTTTATTCTATTGCCAAGACTTACGGATGAAGTGTTTTTATTATCTGCTGACATATTAACCAACCTCCTTAACTTTTAATTTTTTCCATTGACCGGAAACAAATTCTCTTACGGTTGGTGCGCTTATAACAACCAGAAGAATAACAACTATTGCCTTATATGCAGGCAGCGCATCTGACGGTACTTTGTATTTGTAAAGCGTTTGGGTAAGGAATTGGATAACATATGCGCCCAGAACTGAAGCTGCCATGTTAAATTTACCACCGCTTAATGCATTTCCCCCAAGAGCAACCGCAAGGATTGCATCCATTTCTATATCTTTAGCAATTACAGAATAGTTGATTGATGAGATACGGCTTACCTTAATCAAACCAACTACTGCTACACACAGCCCAAGTATTACAAAAGACAACACTTTAATAAGTTCAGGATTCAGACCGTTCAATCTGGAAGAACTGTCATTGATTCCGACCGACTGTACATACAGTTTAAGATTAGTAAATTTCATAACGAGTGTTATGATAATAATGCATACAACCGCAATAAAGAACGGTGTGGGAATAGGAATACCCGGTATAAACGAACCGAAATATGTAAAAGTCCTATCACTTACTATCGGCAATTCGTTATTATTAATCCATGCTGCTATTGAACGACCTGCTGTATACAAAATAAGTGTTGCAATCATAGGTTGTATTTTGAAATAAGCCACCAATGCTCCATTGAATGCACCAAACAACATTGCAACCACACAGCTTACAAGAAATGCCACAATAATAGGCGCCTGAAGAGTTTCCGGACGGGAATTTCCTCCGCAAAGTACACGCAGAAGAACACTTCCGGCAATAGCAGTTGCAGCACCGACACTGATATCCTGACCACCGCTGGCTGCCGTAACTAATGTCATACCTATTGCAAGAATAGCAAGTTCTGAGCCGTTATCAAGAATAGTAATCAAGAATCCTGTTAAAACAGGATTGCCTAAACTATTATGTCCTAAAGAAATTCTAAAAAAGGTCGGATCCATAATCAAGTTGAACAATGCAAGCAACAACAACGCTGCAAGCGGAATACAAATCTGATTCCTAAGAAGCCCGGACAAAATATTAGATCCTGTTGATTTTTTCACTTCATTTTTTGACATACTATTTATCACCTCCGGCAATGGTATTCATAACCTTACTCTGGTTAAGGTCTTCACCCGAAAGCTCGCCTACCATCTTACGATCCCTCATAACTACCAAACGGGAACAGGTACGCAACATTTCATCCAGCTCGGATGATATAAAGGTAACACTCATACCTTCAGAAGCCAGCTTAAGTACCAGTTTCTGTATATCTATCTTAGTTCCTATATCAATACCGCGTGTGGGTTCATCCAGAATCAGATATTCAGGATGTGTAAACAACCACCGCGCCAGTATTACCTTCTGCTGATTACCACCTGAAAGAGACTTAATTGGTGTATCTGCAGAGGCAGTCTTAATACTTAAGAGTTTAATATACTCATCCGCAATTTTATATTGCTCCGACTTGGAGAAAGGCTTAAAGAAGCCCTTAAGCACCTGCTGTGCAAGTATGATATTCTCACGTACTGAAAGCTCTCCTACAATACCATCAATCTTACGGTCTTCCGGAAGATAACCGATTCCGTTTTTCATAGCGTCAATGGGTTTGGAAATCTTGACGGACTTGCCATTCATCTTTACTTTTCCGCCGGTTACTCTGTCTGCTCCGAAAATAGCGCGGACACATTCGCTTCTTCCGGAACCCAGCAACCCTGTAAAGCCGTTTACCTCACCCTTATTTATATGGAAATCAAACGGTTTGATACCTGCGTCGCTTACCAGACCTTCCGCCTCAAGTACAGGCACCGTATTATCTCCTTTTTCATATGCCGGCTGATCGCCCCGAATATCCGCCATATCGTCCAATTCTTTACCAAGCATCTTGGAAACAAGCTGAACACGCGGTAAATCCTTAATCGGGTATTCTCCTACCAGCTTACCGTCACGCATAACCGTAATCCTGTCACACACTTCATATACCTGATCCAGGAAATGCGTAACGAAAATAATACCAACTCCCTTGGCTCGCAGGTCACGCATAAGCTTAAACAGCTTAGCTACCTCCTGTTCATCCAAAGAAGATGTTGGTTCATCCAGAATTAATACTTTACATTCCATATCGACTGCCCTTGCAATCGCAACCATCTGCTGTACCGCAATTGAACAGCTTCCAAGCTGCTGCGTTGCATTAGCCGGTATGCCTAATGATTTTAATATCTTATCGGTATCAGAATTGATCTTTCTCCAATTCTGATATATGTTTTCGGTACGTCCTATGTACATATTCTCAGCTACCGAAAGATTCGGACACAGCGTAATCTCCTGATATACAGTACTGATTCCAAGCCGCTGTGCTTCCTGTGGCGAACGAATCGCTATCGCCTTGTCATTTCCTTCAAGGAAAATCTGTCCTTCATCCTTACTGTAAACCCCCGTTAAAACTTTAATTAAAGTGGATTTTCCGGCACCATTCTCTCCCATAAGTGCATGAATTTCACCTTTACGTAATGTAAAGTCTACCCCTTGAAGCGCATGTACTCCGGGAAAGCGCTTATGAATGCCTCTCATTTCTAATACAGAACCGTCTTTCACCCCTGAGTTCACCTCCTGAAACTCTTTTTATAGAAGAAGCGCGGCGCAGCATAATCAGACTGCACCGCGCTTTAACTACCTTCAATAATTCTTTATGTTCGTCTTAGATACCGTAATTAGCTACATCATCAGCTGTGATAGTCTCCGCGTCGAAACCTTTCTCAACCATAATGATAGTCTTCTCATCAATTGTTCCACCATTCTCAATAGTCTGGATGATGTCATCAATGTATGCAGACTGGAAAGGATTACACTGACCGTCATAGTTCCAGTTCTGGTCAAGTAATTCCTGAAGTGCCCATGAGTTGCAGTCAAATCCCATAATGATTACATCGCCGCCAACACCATGAGAGATGTTTGCATTGTCAAGAGCTGCAACTGCACCCTTAGCCATATCGTCGTTCTCTGCATAGATTACATTGAATTCTTCACCGGAATCGATTACAGACTGAACAATCTGCTGTGCAGTCTCAGCATTCCACTCAGCGGTCTGCTGATTAACAATATTCCAGTTGTCATTAGCATCAACCATATCATCAAGAGCGCCTGAACGTCCTATCTGTGCAGCAGAACCCATAACACCCTGAAGGTGGATGATGTTGTACTCGTCAAGACCCTGACCAGCTAACCAGTCAACTGCTGTCTGACCTTCCTGTGCCATATCTGAAACGATAGATGCCTCATAAAGGCTCTCATCTGCATCAATGGTACGGTCAAACAGAATTACTCTGATGCCTGCATCCTGTGCATCCTGAAGAACTGAATCCCAGCCTGATACATCAGCTGCGGAAAGAAGCAGATAATCAACCTCATCCTGAATGAATTTCTGAGCTGCTTCAATCTGCTCAGCATTCTTAAGGCTGTATGCAAAAGATGCATCATATCCGTTCTCTGCTGTGAATGTTGCTTTTAAGTCATTATCGTTAGCTGTACGATATCCTGACTCGTTAGGATCGTTGTTGATGATACCAACTTTGATCAGGTCACCTGAAGGTGCTTCTGCTTCTGCCTCTGCGCCTGTATTGTCTGCAGGTGCTGTAGTATCTGCAGGAGCCGTAGTATCTGCGGGTGCCGTAGTATCTGCAGGTGCTGATGTCTGAGTATTTGCGTTACTTCCGCAGCCTGTTATTAAAGCTGCTACCATTGCTGTGCTAAGTACTGCACTTAACAATTTCTTTTTCATGTTTCTATATCCTCCTTTTTTTATACAAGGACATTATTATTATTCTGTTTTTCGCCCTTGTAGTTTTTAGTTTACCATAATAACAAGTGTTTTTCAATAATTTTATTAAATTTATTATTTACAATTATTACATATTAAAGTTGTCACATATTATGACTATAAATTATTATTAATCTACAAAATATAGAACTTAAGCAATTGCATGTTCGTACAAATTGATGTAATATTATTTTGGAGAAAATTGTCAAAAGAAAGGCATGACCGAAAATGAATCTCAACTGGCTTCATAATATAGTGCAGTTTATAACTAAAGATACAGGCGATGAGAACGAATCTCCCAAGCTAATTGTAGTAATGAGGATTGTTGCAATGTCGATGCTCCTCTATGTTACTATAAGCTGTCTTATTTATATAAACATTATTAATCCAATCATAATAATGCTTTTACTGGCATCATTTATAGCCTTTATGTCTATTGTGGTTATGACTTACCGTGCTAAAACAAAAACGGTTGTATATGCAATCAATATCTGCATGGTAGTGTGGTCAGCCGCGACATTGTATATTTGCGGCTGGGATGTGGGTGTACAGCAGTTTATTACCGTAATACTGGTATTGTGTTTTTTCTCATCCTATGGAAAATACAAACTGAAAATATGTTATGCAATCTTTCTCTGTGCATTTCGTATTTTTTTATATTTTTTGTGCCGCACAAGCCCTTCAGCTTTGGTACTTAATGAAAATCTGTCTTATATACTGCAGATACTTAATTCCATTACTATTTTCTGGTGTATATCCGTTATTGCCTATATATTCGGCAAGTCATCCCGAGATCTGGACCACAAGCTGGTAGCCTATAATACCAAGCTTGAGGATCAGGCGAATACCGACGCACTTACCGGACTCTACAACCGCAGAAAAGGTATGAGCTATATGCATGAGATTATCGATTCAAATAAGCACAACAGTATAAGCCTCTGTATCTGCGATATTGACTTTTTCAAAAAGGTTAACGACAACTATGGGCATGATATTGGTGATATCGTTTTGAAGCAGCTTGCACAGACAATGAAAAATACATTGAAAGATACCAGTTTTATTGCAAGATGGGGCGGAGAAGAGTTTCTTATAGTATTTCCGTCATACAATGGTGATGAATCCTATGTCTTATTAGAAACGCTTCAGAATGATATAAAAGCTATGGAATTTCAGGCGGGCGAAACGTCTTTCAAAATTACTATGACCTTCGGTCTTGCCGAATATGATTTTAATTCCAGTTTAGACAATAATCTTAAAGAAGCAGATGAAAAATTGTATATGGGAAAAGAAAACGGACGTGATCAGATAGTCTATTAACACATCCGGTGGTTGTAATTTAATGTATAGCTGCATATATTAAATTAAAATCCATAAACAGGTCATCTCTATTGAAAAAGAAACTTTCTCCCAGGCAATGGATAGGCGCAGTTCTGCTATTGCTGCTTTTCATTTTATTAACCCTTTTTATTTATGGTTGTTTTCATGAAGACGCCAGATTTGAAAAATTTATAAACAGATTCTTTGTATCAGAGTTGACATCCAACCCTGTTACTCTACACTATACCCTGTCAGATACCTCAAAATACAAGATAGATGAAAGTACCCTCACTCTTCCGGCATATCATTCGGGACAGCTTACGGAAGAACTTGAGCATATTGACGAAACTATAAAATCCCTAAAAAAATTTCACCCGGAAAGAATGTCAGCCGACAATCAGTATACCTATGTACTGCTTGCCACGTATTTGACTGCCGCGAAGGAATGTTCATCTTATCTATATTTTGATGAGCCCCTATCACCGGCTTCCGGTGTACAATCCGAACTTCCTATATTATTAGCGGAATATCGTATGTCTTCTATCAACGATATAGCAAACTATCTTTCAATCCTTTCACAGATTCCTGACTATCTTGAAGGTATCATACTTTATGAAAAGGAAAAAGCCGAACATGGACTATTTATGTCTGATACAGCCGTTGATAAGGTTATAGAACAATGTATGACGATTATGGATCTACAGGAACTTAAATCCGGAGAACATTTTCTGGAAATTACATTTGACGAGCGTATAGAAAAACTGGTTGAACAGGGTTTAATAGCAGAAAACGAAGCTCAAATGCGCCGGTTGGAAAATGAACGCCTCCTTACCACCGTAGTTGCTCCGGCCTATGACAATCTTGCTGATGAACTTACTCTGTTAAAAGGCAGCGGACACGATGCTCAGGGACTTGCAAATTACGAGAACGGGCAAAAGTATTATCAGGCTTATCTGCGCCTTACAACAGGTTCCTATCACAGCATAGATGAAATCAAACAAATGCTTTCTCTGGATTTTGAAAAGAATTATACCAGGCTTCTAACATTGATAAAAGAATATCCCGCACTCGGCAGTACGGCCGTTTACGAAGAAAATACTTTTCCCGCACTTACTGCTGAAACCATGCTCATAGAACTTCGAGGTATGATGAAAGAGGACTATCCCGATATTCCTTTTTCCGGCAATGAAACCGCTTCCTGTATCATCAAATATGTTGATGACTCGCTTGCGCCATATACTGCGCCTGCATTTTATATGACTCCTCCAATTGACAATTCAAGTGAAAATATAATCTACATAAATAATCTCGAGACCACCGACGGGCTTCCCCTTTTTACCACACTGGCCCATGAGGGTTATCCCGGTCATCTTTACCAGACTGTATACAGTCAGCAGCATATGCAGGATAAAAACATATCAAAGCTGCGAAGTATACTGTACTATGGCGGTTACGTGGAGGGCTGGGCAATGTATACGGAACTTAATTCTTATGATTATGCAATACGTCTTGCAGGGCATACACAGCCGGAAACGGAATATATTTATATGGCGGATAAACTGAACCGTCAGATTCAATTATGCCTGTATTCACTTCTTGATATCATAATACATAATGAGGGAGCTTCTTATGAAAGGGTGTGTCAAATACTCAAGGCTATGGGATTTACAGATGAAAACGGAATGCGGGCGGTATATGAATACATAGTTGAAGAACCCTGTAATTATCTGAAATATTATCTGGGTTATCTGGAAATCATGGAACTTAAAGAAAAGGCTGAAAAGTTGTGGGGAACATCATTTACGCCTAAGCGGTTTCATACTTTTATATTAAATAACGGACCTGCCGATTACAGAACTCTGGGACGATTACTCAATTGATTTTAGAAAGGAAGAAATTATTAAGGCGCCTTAAGGCTTTCTCCAACACCTGTTTTTCCTCTTCTGACAAGTCTTCCACTACACTTTCAATCATCTGTTCATGGAATCGTCGGTGATGGAGAAAAGCTTCTCTGCCTCTTGGTGTGAGCGAGATAAGTACCACTCTTCTGTCTTCTTCACTTCTTACTCTGCTGACATAACCTTTTTTTACAAGGCTGTTAATTGAAATAGTCAGAGTTCCGGTAGTAACATGCAGTGCTTTGGCAACAGTAGTCATATTTTTCTGCTCACCCGTACCAATTGCTTCGATAACGTGCATGTCATTAGTTGTAACATCCTTATATTCATCAGTTCTCATAGCCTGTTCCTCAATTGTATTGATATTACGGAACAACTTGACCAAAACATCATTAAGCGTACTATTAATATCCATTTTGAATCTCCATATACAAATATCTACGCTTATTTTATCAAAAAATAGTTTGATAGTCAAATAATTTGAATGTTTTATATCTTACATAAGCCCTGCCAAAATAATACTTGCCACAACTCCCGTAACGGTTGACAGGATTGCTCCGGTAAGGGTATAACGAGTTTTGGTTACCTTGGCTGCCATGTAATAGACCGACATAGTATAAAATACCGTTTCCGTACAGCTCATCATAATAGAGGTGGTCATTCCAAGCAGGGAATCCGGACCATGGTTTTTAAAAATATCAAGTACCAGACCCGTTGCTGCCGAGGATGAAAACATTTTAATCATAATAAGCGGTACAAGCTCTGAAGAAAATCCAAGATGTTTTGCCACTCCCGAAAATATACCGGCAAGAAAATCAAGAAATCCGGAGGCGCGCAAAATTCCTACGGCAATCATCAGACCGATTAAGGTTGGCATAATCTGTATTACAGTGTGAAAACCGTCCTTTGCGCCTTTTATAAAGTCTTCGTATACGTTGGTCTTGGAAGCCAGCCCGTATGCAATTATGTAAAATATGATTACCGGGATAATTATATTGGAAAAATGGGTGAAAAGCTGCGTCATAGAATGCCTGCATTATTATTCTTTTTAAAATTTATGCGGTAATGGAGGGTTTTATGTGCTTTGCCTCAATATGGAACTTTTGCTGTTATGACGCTTGTTATGCAGAGTATAAATATTTATTGCTTTTTACAAGGCTAAGTATAATAATTACAGTAAGCAGAAATATATTGAATAAAATAAAAAATTTCACACGTAAGTTTGTTCTTATGACCAAACTTTCAGGTCGAGCACAAATGGGGAGATTAATATGAATACAATCCTGATCATAGAAGATGACACCGCTCTGGCAGATGGACTTAAGCGTGCGCTCTCATCCGAGCAAATCAATGCACAGAGCTGTAACAGCATTAATACTGCAAGAAAGCAACTGGAAGAGAATATCTATTCTTTAATATTGCTGGACATCAATCTTCCTGACGGAAATGGATTTGACTTTCTTAAAGAATCAAAGGCGAAATGTGACACTCCTGTCATAATTTTGACTGCCAACGATATGGAAAGCGATATTGTATCAGGTCTGGAGTTGGGCGCGGATGATTATATTACCAAACCTTTCAGCCTTGCTATTTTACGTGCGAGAGTTAATGCACAGCTTCGTAAGCAAATGCCAATAATTGATAACGCTAATGGAACTATTGAAAGCTACGATAATATAAATAACGGAATCAGTTCCTCATATGACATAAATGGAGATATGAACCATCGCTATGTTTTAGATGACTATATTTTTGATTTTAGAAAAATGGAATTTATTCATGCAGGAACTGCAATAGAGCTTAGTAAGACCGAGCAGAAACTTCTGCATATTTTGACTGAAAACGCAGGAGTTACACTCACCCGTGCTCGGTTGATTGATTTTGTCTGGACGGATGGTTCGGAGTATGTGGATGAAAATGCGTTGTCTGTTGCTATAAAGAGACTGCGGGACAAGCTTGAAGCCCAAGATTATATTAGGACTGTTTATGGAATCGGATATGTTTGGAATGCCGATTGAAAAATTATAATCTGAGAGGAATTATGTTATGAATATTGTGTATGGCACCTATAGTTTTTATGCAGGTATAATCTGCACAACACTTGTCATAATTATTGCACTTGTAAATCAAATACGAACTAAAAATACTATGAAACGTATAGACCATATGCTTGATAGTGCGATAGCCGGAACTTTTAATCCTGAAGAGATTGATGAATCCATGTTATCCTCAATGGAGTTTAAGTTTGGGCGGTATTTAGCCAATGTTGAATTGGAACGTAAAAATGCTGATTTTGAGAAAAATAAAATTAAGACTTTGATTTCCGATATTTCTCACCAGACCAAAACTCCTATTTCGAATGTAGTTCTCTATTCTGAGCTTCTGCAGGAACAGGATTTGGATGAAACAAGTTCAGGATATACCCGAGCATTGAATTCTCAAGCGCAGAAACTGAATTTCCTTATTATCTCATTAATAAAAATGTCCCGATTGGAAACAGGTATATTGGCCTTGAATCCCAAACCGGAACTTTTGACACCGCTTCTTGAAGAGGTATATATACAGCTTGCGCCCAAAGCGGCCAGTAAGGGTTTGGAGTTTAATATCGTTTTCCCTGATGAAAATATTAAAGTTATTTACGATGCCAAATGGACTTTGGAAGCTATATGCAATATTGTTGACAATGCAATTAAATATACCGAAACAGGCAGTGTTACTATAGAAGTTATTGTCTATGAAATATTCTGCTGTATCAGGATTACTGATACAGGAATTGGAATCTCCGAAGAGGAACAGGCACAGATTTTCAGGCGGTTTTATCGCTCGCCGCAGGCATCCGGTACGGAAGGTGTGGGTATCGGGTTGTATCTTGCGAGGGAGATAATTGCTAAAGAAGGAGGGTATATCAAGCTTTCTTCTATGCCGGGAAAAGGGGCTGCTTTTTCTGTATTTTTACCGTTAGAATTACCTTGCTTTTCTTTTTCGAATATGATAAAGTAACAGTATAAGTAGGGAAAGCCACAGAAGCGGCTCTACCCTCCAAATAGCATTAACGTGTTACAAAGCAACAGCCGTCAGCTACTGTGAATAGTTGGCGGCTATTTTCTACCCTTAATAATCTGATAAATCAGACTAATAAGAGCTACAATGAACGTACAGAACAAAAAGAAATCCTGATATGTAATCATTGTATCACCCTCCTTTCTTTCGTCCGGAGGGCTTAGAACCCTCCGAAACATAAGAGGGTAAAGCCGCCTTGGCTCTGTGGTTTCCCATATGGTAAATATATCACAATTACTCAAACACTACAATATGTATTTATTGACGAAATTTCGTTTGCCGATTTATTCCACCAGCTCCACTTCAATACCATCCGATACCTCGGCTGTTGTCAAATCGACACCCATATAAGCAAGCAGCTCACCATCCTTATAGGCACTAAAAACTATCCCAACCGGTGCAACATCACTCGTTTCCGTAATTGTGGCTGAATACACTATTACTCCGTCCTGTTCATAAGTACCGCTTAATGAGAACATTGAATAGTTCTCACCTGCGAATTTTTCCTGAATAAATTTCTCTGCATATTCTTCCATGGCAGAATATTCATCTATACAATAATGAAACTGTCTTGTATTCAGATTAATAACTCCCAGATCATATGCACTTCCCGATTTAATATATATATTATTTCCTATGCGATAGCACACATCAACCCATACAAATTCCCCATATGGTTCAATTGTATAAGGCGTCACATTATAATCTTTTGGATCATCCATAGAGAAGTCAATAAGAAGCAGCTGAGGATTCCTTACTACCGGCTCCATTCCGCTTGGGGTTGGATTAAAGTCATTTAGACAAGCATATGCTCTGTTTTCTCCCTCTCGGTGAAAAACACCTACAGCCATCCATGCCCATTCCTGTGAATCGGTGAGTTCATCTTTCAAATCAAATGGGTAGTATTCTCCATCAATATAGCAGGTAAACACTTTATCCTCATAGGCTCCTACTCCAATGCTGTACTCCCACCATTTGCTCATGGAATAAAACATCGTTTCCCTTATATCATCCCGTGATGTTTCTATTTCTTTAACTATTGGGGCAAAATATTCCGGATATATAGTTTTTCCTTCTGTGTAAGAAGTCATTAGCAAGCCTGACGCTACACCTGCTACACAGATAATTAGCAAAACTGATATCACTATTCTATACTTTTTCATAAACATTCCTCTCGGCTAATTTAATATTTAATATTATTATAGCCGAATGGGTATATATATCAATTGATTTTATTGAGAATATATGAAATATGCCATATTAAATTAATTCTTTCAAAACTGTAAGATTCTTTTTCCCACAGGAAAGATTCTGGAAAGAATAAGCTGGTAAAATTCATTTATAAAAGATACAATTATTTTTTATAAAGGAGAAAAACTATGAGCATTTTATCTACATCCAATCTCAAGAAAATTTACGGCAGCGGCGAAAATGAAGTAAATGCATTGGCCGGTGTCAATATTGAAGTGGAGAAGGGCGAGTTTGTTGCAGTAGTCGGAACAAGCGGCAGCGGCAAATCCACACTCCTTCATATGCTTGGCGGACTGGATAGGCCTACCAGTGGCAGTGTCACTGTTGACGGAAAGGATATTTTTTCGTTAAAAGATGAGGAGCTTACGATTTTCCGCAGGCGCAAAATCGGCTTTGTTTTTCAGAATTATAATCTGGTACCTGTACTAAATGTTTATGAAAATATTGTACTGCCCATACAGCTTGACGGCGGTACTATAGATAAGAAATACATCGATTCAATTATAGAAACTCTGGGCTTACAGAGTAAGCTTCAAAACCTTTCCAACAATCTCTCAGGCGGTCAGCAGCAGCGTGTTGCTATTGCCCGCGCGCTTGCTTCTAAGCCGGCTATCATCCTTGCAGATGAACCCACCGGAAATCTCGACAGCAAAACGTCGCAGGATGTAATGGGACTTCTTAAGATTACCAGCCAGAAATTTTCACAGACTATTGTGATGATTACTCACAATGAAGAAATTGCACAGCTTTCTGACAGGATCATACGTATTGAAGATGGACGTATCATAGGTAAGTCCGGTACGAATGCCGCAGTTTGAGAGGATGTATAATCCATTGCGAATAATGCAGTTAGAAAGAAAGGGATGGTATCAAGATGAACATTAATGTTTCCAATAGAAAGTGTATACGCAATATAAGTTTTAAAAGCATGAAGTCTTCTAAAACAAGAAATATAATCGCTATAATTGCAATTGCGCTGACCGCAGTTTTATTTACCGCACTTTTTACTATAGCAATGTCTATTCTTTACGGTATCGAACAGTCCAATTTCCGTATGGTAGGCGGTTATAGTCATGGCTGTTTTAAATATCTGAGTAAAGAGCAGGTTGAGGAACTGTGTGATGATCCACTTATACAGGAGTATGGCGTCAGGTGTGTTGTCGGAATGCCTGAGAAGGAGCCTTTTAATAAAGCTCATGTGGAAGTGAGCTGGGCCAGTGAAAATGATACAAAGTATTCGTTTTTGAATCCCAAAGAAGGACGTTTTCCAAGGGAAGGCACTAACGAAGCCGCAACGGATACAAGGGTGCTTTCTCTGCTTGGAATAGAACCTGAAATAGGCGCGGAATTTACCATTACCATTAATGCCGACAGAAGCGAGACCACAGAGACTTTCACTTTATGCGGCTGGTGGGAATATGATAGTGCCATTGTTGCAAGCCATGTGATAATACCTGAAAGCCGTATGGAAGAAATACTGGCAAAACCGAATGTACAACTGGCAGAAGGCAGTATTTTAGGTACTTATACTCTGGATGTGATGTTTAAGAATGATTCTCATATTGAGCAAGATTTGCTGACGATTCTGGAACGCCATGGTTATCAATCGGAAGACCCGGCAGAAGATAACTATATTGCGATAGGTGTAAACTGGGGGTATATGGGGGCACAGCTTTCGGACAGTCTTGATCTGGCAACAGCCCTGTCCATGATAGCAATGCTGCTTTTAATATTATTTACAGGGTATTTGATAATCTATAATGTATTTCAGATTTCCGTATCCAATGATATTCGTTTCTATGGATTGCTTAAGACTATAGGCTGTACGGGACGGCAACTCAGGCGTATGGTATTTTTGCAGGCACTCTTTTTATCAGCGGTAGGTATTCCCATAGGACTGCTTATAGGCTGGGGAATCGGGGCTGTACTTACACCTGTTGTAATATCCAATTTAAACGGAGTAGTGCAGGGAAGCCTGTCAGTCAATCCTTGGATTTTCATTGCTTCCGCCATATTCTCGCTTGTTACTGTTACAATTTCATGCCTCAAACCAGGCAGAATGGCAGCTAAAGTATCTCCAATCGAGGCACTGCGCTATTCGGATGGATTAAGCAGTAAAAAAGTTACGCGAAAAGCTAAAAACGGAGCCTCAATCTATAAAATGGCATTAGCAAACATGAATAGAAACCGTAAAAAAACAGCAGTTACTATTATCTCACTCTCATTGGCAGTAGTCATATTGACTACTACGGTCACTTTTGTCAAGGGTTTTGATATAGATAAATATATAGGTACCAGAATGAATGTAGACTATATGATTGCCGATGCGGCATATTTCCAGGTTACGGGGCCTTCCTGGAATATCAACCAGGAGCTTGACGAAAATGTAATAGATATTATAAACGAGCAGGAAGGCATTGCAGAGAGCGGACGTACTTATGGTCAAACCGTCATGGCGGGAAATCTTATCACAGAGGAACATCTGCGCAATTTATATGGGAAGTTCGGATTAAGTCCTTATGCTGACGAGGCAGTTGAAGGAGCGGAGGAAATAGATGGTTTACTTCTAAATGGTGTGGATCTTTATGGCATGGAGCCGTTTTGTTTAGACCGGCTTAACCTTATTGACGGAGACATTACCAAGCTCTATGGTGACGGCAATTATATAGCTGCGGTTTATATTGCCGATGACTACGATAATGTAATCCCGGATACTAACTGGGCAAACCTTGGAGATACTGTTTCAATAAGGTACGAAGACGAATTTGAATTCTACAATCCTGAAAACGGCAGAGTTTACGATGACGTATATAATATCGGTCCAAATGACCCATACCGCATGCGTGTTACTAAATTCCGCGATATAGAATATGAGGTTGCTGCAGTAGTTACAATTCCACATTCACTCAGCTATCGCCACTATGGTATGTATGATGTCTTTGTACTGGGTGCTGAGACTTTTATACGAGATACCGGAAGTGATGCGGTTATGTATTATGCGTTTAATATGGAAGAAAATGCACCGGGTGATATGGAAAGTTATATGGAGAACTTAACCGAAAATGTAATGACACAGTATGATTATGAAAGCAGACAGACATATACAGAAGATTTTGCTTCATTTATGAATATGTTTATGATTCTGGGAAGTGTTCTCAGCTTTATCGTTGGATTTATAGGTATACTCAACTTCCTAAATGCTTTTCTTACAAGCATTGTTACAAGACACAGGGAATTTGCCGTGCTACAGGCAGTGGGTATGACCGGCAGTCAGCTTAAAAGAATGCTTATTGCAGAAGGTGAAATACTTACACTGGGCTCAGTGTTGTTTTCTTTCGTATTGATTGTGGTTACAAGACCACTGTTTTCAAAAGTTATGGAAAGTATGTTTTGGTTTTTTAGTTATCATTTTACCGTAATTCCGTTTGCGGTGGTTACGCCGATATTTGCAATATTGGGATTGGTTCTTCCTCTGATCACTTATCGCTACACTTCCGGCAAGTCGATAGTTGAGAGGCTTAGGGAAGCGGAATAGGATGCGTTTGACCGAATCAGACTAATGACATAAAAAGGGCCACCGGCAAGTCCGGTGGTCCGTATAACCCTATAATACTTCTATAATGATTCCATTTCTTTCACAATAGGATCAATTTGGGAAATCATATTATCCATATCTTCAAACAATGCACCCTTGGTAGTTCCCAGATCATTGGCTTTGGCAATGTGCCCCATTAACTCCTGATAATGCCGCTCAGTCTGTACGAAGGATTGGCTGACTTCATTAAGTTCTCTCTCAGAGGCATTAATGGCATCACCAATCTTGTCCTGTACCTCCCTGGCACCAATTGCTGCTGTTGTAATCTGGTCAAACACGGTAAATGTTCCTTCAACATCCTCCAAGCTCTTGGTCAATGCATCCCTGGAAATTGTAATGCTGCTGTTGAGCTTTTCCGTACCTTCTTCCACCGTGCTGATACTGAGACTCACTTCACTGATCAGTTCCTTGATCTCACTGGCAAGACTCTTAACCTCCTCAGCAACTACCGCAAATCCTTTTCCTTGCTCGCCTGCCCTCGCCGCTTCAATAGAAGCATTCAATGCAAGCATATTGGTCTGATTGGCAATTGAGGTAATCTTGCCCATACATTCTTTGATCTCCTGCACAGAATTCTGGAAATCCGTAAAAGTTCCCTGTATTTCAGTGAAATGTTCCTGTACCTCACCGGAGCTTTCTTTCAAACCTCCTACCTGTCGTTGCGCCTGCTCCACGGATGCATCAATATTCTTCTTTACCTCCGCAAATTGCTCTGAAATCTCACCCACCTGTACAAAGCGGTCACGAAAACTTTCCAGCTTATCTTTGGATGCTGAGTTTACTGCCAGTACATCGTCAAATGAAGCTGCTACTTTCTGAAGTTCCTCTAAGGAATCAACCTCCTTTATGAGGAGCTGCCTTTGATAATCCTTGATACTGTGTGCCACGTGTACGATGGGATAATAACTCGGTTTTTCAACAATTTTCTCTACACGCTGTTGTACTTCTTTTTTATTTCGAAACATATATCTCCTCTCCCTGCTTTCTCTATTCAAACACCACGCAAGTCATAGTCTGATTCAAAAACTGATTATTATAGTGTTCCCCGTAACCGACCATACCTACAT
>JAFLTG010000027.1 GCA_022510545.1 Lachnospiraceae bacterium
CTGCTTTTTGTGGACTGTCTTTTTTTCTTGCCATAATAAAACCTCCAAACTGGGTGATTTTATCTTACACCAGTTTGAAGGTTTACACAAACTTTGGGATTCTCCCCATATTATCCTTATCATCTATTATGAATGAAGTTACCGACTTTTATTGTATTCATTTCTGACACTATGTGTTATATCAACTTAGATAATAATTTGAAGCAGCCTCAGTCAATCTCAATTTGGGATATATCTACACCAGTTCTCATGCTAACATCTTTCTCCGCTTCTTTTCTATAACTTCCAATTCCATCTGCGCTATTGTATTCAACATCAGCAAATTTATTAAAAAGTTCTAGTTCTGCTTGTGAATTGATATTAGAAGGTGCATTACTATCTATTATAATACCCGTACAACGAACAACGCCAGGAATATCCGGTCTATCTTCCTCAAATTCTACTGTAATTTTCTCTATTATATATGTGAGCTCCTTGCCCGCATCGTCATCTGAGTTAATAGTTATTTTGCCATCAAAAATTTCCAAAGTATAACCTCCTTGCTAACATAACAATTTTTATTATGGTACACAAAGTGTAATATATCATTTAACCAATGTCAAGTTATAAAATTAGTAATAGTCGATCAAAAAAAATAATCGATAAAAGTAGTGAATTGACGCATTCCTTACATATCACTCGGAAAAATAAAAAGGACAAATCATGTCTATATTTGTTTTCTAAGAATAAACTAAATTTGAAAAATATAATATACTCAACTATGGTTTATATGAGAATTTATGAATATTTTATGGGAGTATTCTGGCATAGGAGAGCATTACAGCATAGATGAGGTGTTTAATTAATTATTACAAAAAAGAAAACCACTGGATTTTAGTCTATTAGATACTATTCCGTAATATGCTGCAAGCCCTTAATTACAGCCATAACAGTATCTAATTGGACATCATCCAGTTTTCTTAATTCCTTTAGGATATTATTTATCTTAATTGGTTCAAAATTATCTTCATCAAAAAAATCTTTAGGAGAAATCTGAAAATATTCACAAATGTAAAAGAAAGCCTGCATGGATGGAAATGTTTGCTTATTTTCAATACGGTTGATATAACTTTCATTCTGTCCTATTGCAAGGCTCATCTCTCTTGCGGATACATTTTTTTTGTTCCGTAATTCAATTATTCTCTCAACAAAGAAATCTTCAAACATAATCTATCACCACCCTATTTATGAAATTATAAAGTATAGCATATGTAAAATTGGGATATAATACATCTTAAAATATATTGAAATGGGATAAATAATATCTTATAATAATATCTATACAAACATTGTCAGAATAGGCAGGTACTTAACCCTTTGCAAATCTGATGTATGAGTATAGTTTTCATCTATAAAAAGTAATGGAGGGGTGGAATGGGAAGATTAGATAACAGATTTAAAGAAGTTATTGATGTATATAATTCAATAGATGATGAAAGAAATTATCGTGAAAGAGGATTGGAAAATACATCTTCAAATCATGGCTGGTACAAATGTATAAAGTGTGGTCAAAGTTATAGGAAAGGCGATATGGATATAGACCATATTGTTCCCCGTAGCTTGGGAGGTTCGTCATCAAGAGAGAATTTACAATGCATATGCAAGCATTGTAATCGTTCCAAAAGAGATAGTACAGTTGATACTAATGCAGATTTACAAAAAAGGAAGCGAGAACTTAGAAAGCAGGATAAAGAAGATATAAAATATCTTAAATCAGTATTTAAAAATAAGTGATATAGGAGGAATAATTATGGGATTAATTGGTTCAATTTTAGGCGCCATAGCTCAGGAAGCTAGTAATGATATTAAAAGATACACAGGAGTTGACTTATACAAAGAGTTTCAAAACACAAGAAGTTCATATGATGAATATAAAGAAACACAAAAAGATTATAGAGACTTAGTAGAAAATAAAGACGAATATATTCAAAAATACGGAAAAGATGCTTATTACGATATGAAAGATAAAGTTGAACAGGAAATGAATGGTGCCGGTGACATCTTTAGGAGTACCATCAGAAGCGATATAGGTAATGTATCTAATGACTCTTATGATAGATCAAAAACTCTTTTTCATAAAATGTCTGATGACCAGTTACGACATGTACGAACAAGTTCATTAAGTGATGAACAATATGATGCTTATCTTGAAGAATGTCAAAGAAGGGGTATATAAGAAAATTTAATAGAAATATTTAATATTTTATAAAATGTAAATAAATCAAATGATATAAGCTTATATCAAAGCTTCGTAATAATAAAAATAAGAAGAAAAATACAGGAGGATAAGATATGTTTTGCCCCAAATGTGGAAAAGAAATTGCAGAGGACACTAAGTTTTGTCCAAATTGTGGAATTCAAATTATGTCTTCGGAAGACAAGGAAGCTAAAGTTGCTGCCCTAAAAAAAGAAAAATTTTCAAAGAAGAAAAAATGGGTTCTTCCAGTTGTGATAGTTTGTGTATTAATATTTTTAGTTGCTTTATTTGGTAGTGGGAGTTCCGAAACTTCTAACACTTCTGAATCTGAAAATGAAGATGTAGTATCTGTCACTAAAGAAGAACAGGAGCAACTGCCAGAGGAAGAATCTAAGGAGGAATCAAAAAAAGAATCTGAGAAAGAATCAGGGGAAAAAATTGAGGAAGTTATAGAAGAACCTGTAGATGAATTGCAACAAGCAAAAGACTTTCTTGACTCAATAGGTTATATTGTAAGTGACGAAAACGCAGAATACTTTACAGATGATACATATATAGGATTGTATAATCGTTACCAAGCAATCATAGCTAAATATGAAGGTGTCACCATAGATCAGATGAAAGACAGATTATGCGAAGACCTATGGTATAGCGAATATGAAGTTAGAAATAATTATGAAGACTATATGGTACTTGATGAATATGATTATGTAATGTCGACAGGTGAGGAATATAATGAGGAAGATGTTCCAGTGAATACTGATACGGTGTTATATACAGATGATATTGTAAATTGGGCGAGAAATGCATCCGCAGGCGAAGCTGTCACTATTAAAGGATTTGTAATTGGTGATATTATTATGTATAATCCTCCCAAAATAAGAAACTGGATTAATTATAATGGTTCTTTTGTAACCGTTTGTATATATTATTCTGATGTAAGCAAGCTTATGAATGGCGATAGTATAACTGTTACAGGAACCTATGCTGGAAGAGGCGATATGAATGAAATAGAATTTAATGCAACATCTATTACTTTAGAATAGTATAAATTTGGAACAATAATAATGCAGAAATACCTAAGTATTTCCAGTTGGAAATTGATAAATTAAATATTATTAGTTATATATCATATATATGTAAGAACCACTAATATATAGTTATATTAATTCCTGATTTACAGTAAGTTATTACCACTGCTATTAATGTAAATTTGTCAGAGGAGAATCCGCAAAGGGTTCTCCTTATTTTAATGCAAATAATACTAAAAACTCTTTATAAGAACTGTAATAGCTCTGCTCTATCAGGAACAGCCAAAAACAAAGCCAATATGAAAGGAGAAAAAAATTATGGCAGCAAACGTAGAAACAATGTTTTACACAAGAGAAAAACCGTGGCATGGTTTAGGAACAAGAGTGGAGGAAGCTCCATCATCAGCGGACGCATTGCGTCTTGCAGGACTAGATTGGCAGGTAATACAGGAGCCGATTTTTACGGATAAAGGTGATATCATCCCCGGCTACAAGGCAAACATCCGTGATAGCGACCACAAAGCATTAGGTGTAGTCACAGACCGCTACAAGATTATCCAAAACAGTGAAGCGTTCGCCTTTACAGATACGCTTCTTGGAAGCGGAGTCCGTTACGAAACCGCTGGTTCCTTACAGGAGGGTAAAAGGGTTTGGATCCTTGCAAGGCTTCCGCATGAATACATCATTTCAGGAGAACGGATTTCTCCGTATCTTGTATTTTCAAATACTCATGACGGAAGCGGTGCGGTAAAGGTTGCCCTTACTCCAGTGAGGGTCGTATGTAACAATACCCTTAACCTTGCACTGAATACCGCAAGCCGCTCTTGGTCTATGATACATACCGGAAATATCAAGGATAAAATTCAGGAAGCCAAAGATGCCCTTTTCATGGCAGAGAAATACATGGACAGCCTTGGTAAAGAGTTTGAGAATCTCCGTAGGAAGAAACTTACAGACACTCAGGTAAAAGAATATATTGAACTGCTTTTACCTATGGAAAAAGACGCAACTCCTATCCAGAGCAAGAATACACTTAAGCTCAGAGAAAATTTACGGCTCCGCTATTATGATGCTCCGGATCTACAGGACATAGGTAACAATGCCTACCGTTTTATCAATGCAGTCTCTGACTTCGCAACACATTCAAATCCGCTTAGGAGAACGGCAAATTATAATGAGAATCTTTTTGGTCGGACTATGGATGGCAACCCTATGATTGACAAGGCATATCAGCTTGTAAGTGTAGCATGATAAAGATATGAATGGACATAATCAGTGATTCACGACTTTTAGTATAGTAAAAATGCTCTGCTTTAATCTTTTGGTCTATTGAATGGCTGTAAGATAAATATAACACACGGAAAATAAAGGAGCAGACGGTCTTTATATTAAAAGTCGGGGAATGCCATATTGGCAGAGATGGGCTTATCAGGCTGATTATAATAACGCAGGGAAAGGAAGTGTATTTTATGTATATAAAGATTTCAACAGCAAAAATGAGCATGGAAGAGTGGTGTAAGCTTAGAAAGACCGGAATAGGCGGTTCGGATGCGGGAGCAGTCTGCGGTCTTAATCCGTACAGCAGTCCGGTCAAGGTATACCGTGACAAAACAAATGCTGAGGTTGATGAAGAGGAGGATAACGAGTCCATCCGTCAGGGGCACGATCTTGAAGACTATGTAGCCCAGAGGTTTATGGAGGCAACAGGGTTAAAAGTAAGGCGTTCAAATTATATGTACCGAAGCCTTGCTTATCCGTTCATGATAGCGGATGTAGACCGTCTGGTAGTCGGTGAAGATGCAGGACTTGAGTGTAAGACCGTCAGTGCCTACAATTCAGACAAATGGAAAGATGGGGATATCCCTCTGCATTACATCATGCAGTGCTATCATTACATGGCTGTCACAGGGAAAAGAGCGTGGTATATAGCTGCAGCCATACTCGGCAGGGAGTTTGTATGGCGTAAACTTGAATGGGATGATGCAATCATTTCAGGGCTTATAGAAACAGAGAAATATTTCTGGAATGAGCATGTGATGAAGAATAGAATGCCTGATCCGGACGGTTCAGAAGTTTATGATGAGATATTGGAGAAATATTTCCATACTTCAAGGAAAGCAAGCAGTATAGAACTTGTAGGTTTTGATGAAAAACTTGACCGGAGGGAAGAAATACTCTCACAGATAGAAGAACTTCAGCAGGAACAGAAACAGATAGAGCAGGAGGTCAAACTCTATATGAAAGACAATGAGCTTGCCTCAAGCAGCAATTACAGGGTATCGTGGAGCAGCGTGGAAACCACAAGGCTGGATGCGAAGAGGATACGTGAGGAAAAACCGGAACTTTATCAGAACTATGCAAAGGTATCATCATCCAGACGGTTCCAGATAAAAGCAGCGTAATTAAACTGCAGTACAGGTAATTGCAGCAGATTCTGAAATTACCTTAAAAACTGCAGACCTGGGAGGTGACATTGGCATGAATGAAATGGAATTAAGGGAACTGCTTTTTGAGAGACTGCACATGGAAATACAGCTTTTCAAAGATTCAATACTGTGTAAGAGCAAAGCGGACATTTATTCCTTTAGCTATAAGATAGAGATGTATGTAAATCTGTATGAGATCCTTGTAATACAGGCAGAACGGATGTCGGCAGCATTGCTTAGGAAGCTGATATACCAGCCGTCAGGCATACTTGAGGCTTTCTATCAAGAATGGCTGAGTAAGGATGACAATTTCTATACGGAACTCAGGGAATATGTGGAAGATGAGCTTGATGCTTTACTGGCAGTAAGGGAAGTGATTAATGCAGGAAAGGAAGATGAAGATGGAGAAGAACTGGATAAGGCCGCTTAATGCGGATGAGATAGAATGCCGTGCATCTACGGTCAGTGAAAAAGGAGTGAGCCTCTTGCTTTATAAGGATGCAAGGGTGGACCAGAAAATACTGGATGACACATTCGGTATTTTCGGATGGCAGAGAACCCACCAGTGCATAGACGGAATCTTATACTGCACGGTTTCAGTCTACGATAAGGAAACCGGCACATGGGTAGCGAAACAGGATGTTGGAACCGCCGGATTTGCGGAGAAGGAGAAATCCCAGGCATCGGATTCCTTTAAGAGGGCATGTTTCAACTGGGGAATTGGTCGTGAGCTTTACACGGCACCATTTATCTGGGTTCCAGCGGATAAGACAGACATTAAGAAGAAAGACGACGGGAGGTATTACTGTAATGACCGTTTCCGTGTAAGCTTCATCGGATATAACGATGACAGAGAGATTACGGAGCTGAAAATATTAAATTCCAAGGGAATTACAGTATATGAATTAAAGGCAAAAAGCTCAGGCGCAAAAGAGCCGGAGTCAAATACTCTGACCAAGGCACAGCTTGACTTACTTAACTCAGAGCTTAAGCGTACCGGGGTGACGCTGGAAGCGGTACAGGACAGATACGAGATACAGACACCGGAGACAATGAGTGAAAAGAATTATAACAGGATAATGGCTGCACTGGCAAAGACAAAGTCTGCAAAGGCAGCATAACAGGAGGGAAATTTATGGATTATGAAGAATTTAAAAGAAAGATATTGGATTGGGATTCCATCAAAGGATATATCTATCCCATCCTGCTTTCCACCAAGGAAAATGCAGAACTGCTGGAAAAACTGGTATCCATGCCTATGCTTGATCTTTCTGTTGCCTATATTATTCGTAAGGAAATGCCTAATGGATATTATGGTAGCGTGAAAATCAGTAAAGAGATGTTGGAATGTTACGGAATAAGCGCGCAGGAACTTCACAGACAGGCAATGGAAAATCTTGAACGAGATGGATATGAATTTCAGGATATGCAGACTTTGGTTAAAAATTATCTGAGTGCAGAATTAAGCGGAATATGGAATGCCACTTCTAAACCACCTGTAGAGATGTACATACTTACAAACAACAAATCATACGGGGCTGCGGGCATTCTGAATAAAGAACTGATAAGGAAGTTTGCGGGGAAGCGGGATTATTATATATTACCGTCATCGTTACATGAGACTATTTTTGTTCCCGCATCTAATGAAAATGGCAAAGAAATGTTAGACAGCATGGTAAAAGAAGTAAATGCTGATGTTCTGGATGCAGAGGATGTACTTTCAGATCACAGCTACTTTTATGATGCTAAGGCAGATGAAATCAGGATGTGTGCTTAATTAGTATAAGGTTGGAGGGGGCATTTCTCCAACCTTATATAAGTTTCAGTAGGAGGTGGGTTTATAATGGGAGATGTTGCTAAAACGGTGGTAATCGGTGTGCTTACGATTGTGATTGCTATACTAAAAAAGGATGCTGATAATTAGGAATAAATGCAATAAGGGAACACAGGGTTTGTGTTCCCGCTATTAATGAGAGTTGGATTAAAAATTATTCTTTATATATATTATTGCGGAGGGCTTGTAAGACTTCATTAACAGTATCCTGCATATCGAGAATATAATCGGTAAAAGATTGTTTGTTGATATCTTTTCTTAAATTATCAGTGCGTTCAGGTAATTTAAGAGCTTTTTCTTCATCAATATTAATGCCGATGAAAGCATACCTATTGTCAGAACGTGAATGCCTTGGTTTTTTATATTGGCATGGCAACAATTTCCGCATTTCTTTTGTAAAACATATTTTTGTTAGAGGGTTATTGCCATAAATAATTTTATAGTAGTTTACATAAAAGTCATACAGATCATCTGCATAATAGGTATGGTCGGCTTCAAATTTTAAACAATCATTTATGAAAGTTTCAATGATGTTTTCAGCTTCTATATGACTATTATTATTGGTTTTGTATTTAAAGTTACTATCATAAAGTAGTTTTAAACCATAGATGCTTAAAGAGCTTATTAAATCTTTTCGTTTTTTTAATTCATAGTTTGGTGCATATGGAGTATGAACAGGCTTAAATGCAAAGAGCTTAGTTTGGAAATTAGCCTGCAACCACCTAAGCTGATCAGGATTATCGACAAAGCATACGACAGGAAGATTATTTAGTAAAGTATGGTTAAGACCATAATTATCTTTTACAGTAATTTCCTTGCGCTGGATTAACTTTTTTATAGTTTTTATTTGTGCCTCTGATTCATTAAATTTAGAAGGATGTACAGGTATATATGTTGGAAAATTATAGTTTTGATGAATCAATTCTAATATGTTTTTCGTTTTAATTATGTCTTTTAGTTGATAATCTGACTCGGTTGAACCAGTAAAAAGTATGTTTTCAAGCCAATAGCGAATTGCTTTTGCCTGTTTTTGTGGCGCATAAACAATATATAACGAAATAGGAGAACAGTTTTTGCTTGGTAATGTGTAATATATATTTTTGTAATAATTCGTTGTTATAAGAGAAAAAAGAATAGCAAAATTGTCCAAATTTTGTTTAATTCCTCCGGTAATATCATATAGGATATCAAACCAGCTTTGCGAACATGAAATTTGAGTATATTTATCTAAATTGATTAATGTCAAATTGGTCATATATTCATTGTTATTTTTCTCATATTTGATTTTTCCATCGTTAAAGTAAGCATAGAAACTACTTCCTTTAGAATAAAAGTTAAAGGAGTAATTACTGCTGCAACATGGGGCTGATGTATGAAAAAATGAATTGTCCATTATTTTAGGAAGAGCTTTTAATAAAGGAATGAATTTTTTAGGATGATTACAATGCCTCAGTAACATTTTTGTTACATTAGTGCTAAACCCGCTATCTTTAAAATAAGGATCATTAAAGAATATCTCTTTATTAATATAGTGGAATGGCAAAGTTGAACTAAAAAAAAATTGCATGAAGTTGAGGATAATCATTGAGATTTCTATAAACATTGGAAATATAGCCGTTGTATGGTTTGGGTATGGATTCATAGCACTTAAGATAAGAGTAATATAAACGGTATAGTTTATTAAAATAGGTATTGTCAAAGTTTATTTTGATATTATCGGCATTTAATGATGAAAGATACGTGAAAAATTCTTTTGATGTAGAAAATTTCAATGAACCATCTTTTAATACTATAAAACTATTTTGCACTGTGGTGAACATATTGGCGTTAAACAAATAATAGTTAATGGATTCTAAGTAGCTTTTATATTCCAAAGGGGTATGTTGCATGTGTTCAATAAGTTTGCTAGTAGATTTTTGATATGATTTAATGTATCTTTCAAATGAAATTATTGATGCAGCGTTGGTAGATTTATTCTTTTTATAGTCATTAAATTCCTTATTAATATTATTCTTCATAACAGCCTCTATACGTGTTCTAAAAATGTGTGGTGTTCCAGAAATATTAAAAATAATATATAATATTCTCTTTTAAAAGTCAATACAAAATTTTATATATGTAATACAAATAGATTCTAATGTTAGCTGTGTTTAGCCTGAAATTCAGCTGAAGTTAAGAATGTACATCAACAGTAACTTCTACAAAAACACAATTGTAGGAGCATATATTGATATGAACCTGATTATGGAGGTTGCTGTGAGGAAACATATTGTTAAGTGTAAAATTGAAGGGCAAACAGATCGAATTAGTAATAATATTAAAAAGGAATTTAATGAAGCTTATGTGGAAAAAATCAGAAACATATTGAAAAGTTCGACTCTTTCCAAATCGGAAAAGCTATATTTAATTGGTAAATTGCAGGAAAAATTAAAAAATTAATACGACTTCCACAACATAGTACAGGCAAATGTAATACGAAAGCGTTTTCCTGCTAAATAGTATTCGAAAATATTGATGGAGGTATGTAATTATGAAAGAGGAAATGATAACCCTAAGATTAACGAGTGTGGAAAAGCAAACTATATTAAGTCAAGCAAATTTGTTAAATATATCTGCGAGTCAATATATAAGGCAAATATTAAATAGTTACAATTTTCCCCACAATAGTATATGTGGAAATGTTTCAAAGACTACACAAAATATTTGCAATCTACTAACAGAGATTCAGAAATTGAAATTAGTTCATCCCGAGATTGATTTTTATGAGATAGAGAGGAGGGCAAGTGAGTTATGCCAGTGGTAATAATAAAAAACGAAGGTTACAAACGAAAAGAGGATTTGTTCAATCTCATATGTTATATTGCAGAAGGTTCAGAGGTCGTATCTGGTTATGGAATCACCCTTGATAGTATTGATAGCGTTATCAGGGAGTTTGAGTACGTGAAGAGGCAGTGGAATAAAGCAGAAGAGGGGAGGCGTCAGGCGCGACACTTTATTGTTAGTTTTGAAAAGGATGAATTTCCCTTAAATACAATTATTGAAATAGCGTGGCGAATCGGTGCACTATATGGTTATCGGTTCCAGGTATTTTACGGAATACATACGGAAACTGAACATACTCATATACATTTCGCGTTAAATACGGTTAGTTTCATGGATGGAAAGATGATTTCGGAAGGTCCTCCCGATTTGGAAATTCTAAAGAACAATATAATGGCAATTTTAAAATTATATAAAAACGAATATAGAGGTGGGAAATATGTTAATCGCAATCTACAGCCGAAAGTCTAAGTGGACTGGAAAAGGGGATAGTGTTGAGAACCAGCTTATTATGTGTAGAGAATACATAAACACTTTCGTCGAAGGCGGCAAAGATGCAGAAATTATTGAGTATGAAGACGAGGGTTTTTCCGGCAAAAATACCAAAAGACCACAATTTCAAAAAATGATGAATGATATGCAGAGCAAACATTATGATTATTTAGTCTGCTACAAACTGGATAGGTTAGGAAGAAACCTTGCTGATCTTGCTACACTTATGGAGCAATTGGAGCGTAAAGAAACATCATTCATCAGCATTAAAGAAAAATTCGATACAACTACGCCAATCGGCAAAGCCATGCTGTATTTTTCTGGGGTATTAGCGCAGATGGAAAGAGAACAGATAGCAGAGCGTGTACGTGACAACATGGTTATGCTGGCAAGAAACGGTCGCTGGCTAGGAGGCAATACCCCGTTGGGATTTGAGTCTCAAAAACTTGAAAAGGAAACAGCCACAGCAAAAAAGAAAACTTTTTACTGCCTAGTGCAAAACCCAGAAGAAATAAGGCTTGTGAGCTTTATCTTCAAATATTTTTTGGAACACCGTTCGCTTACTAAGGTGATGCGTTATCTATTGACTAATGGGATTAAAACCAGAGCTGGTAATGACTTTGGTATAATGACGATAAGAGACATTTTGACCAATCCGGTATACTGTAAGGCTGATAAAGAAGCTTATCATTATTTCTATGACTTGGGCTGTCAGGTATGTATAGATGAAGAAGAACTGGATAACGAGACCGGGCTTATGAGCTATGCCAAAACCTCATCCAGCCATTATAAAAACCAAGCAGTAGCCCACGATTCATGGATAATATCAAAAGGTAGGCATAAGGGAATTGTAAGCGGTAAAGATTTTGTCCGTATACAGCAACTACTTGAGGAGAATAAAGACAAAGGTGCGTGTTTTCGCCGAGGCAGAAATAATGTTGCGTTACTATCAGGGATTCTTTACTGCACTTGTGGCAATTTGATGCGCCCTAAGAATTATCCCGAATCCAGAGTAAACGAAAAGGGAGAACGTACATTTGCCTATCTGTGTCCTTACAAAGAAAATACTCATGGTCAAAACTGTCAGAATAAGAATGTACATGGAAATACCTTAGACGAAGCCGTTTGCAATGAGATTGTTAAGCTTGCAAGTCCTGACGAAGGAGCAATACCGTTGTTGGAAGAGTTAAAGAAGCAGATAGAGGCATCAGATGATGAGGTTGTATCAGAAAAGCAGATTCTGATTCAAGAAAGAGACAAGAAAAAAGAAGAAATCAGAAAGTTGGTGAACTCCATGAAGCAGATGGGAGATAACAGCATTTCAATCGAATATGTCGAAAAGGAAATCAGTAAACTTGATAAAGAATGCAAAGAGCTGGATAAAAAAATTAAATCCGCAGAAGATGACAGCTTCGGTAAAACGGAAGTAACTAATCAATTAGAAGAAATGGCTGAAAAATTATCCGACTTTCAAAAATTATTTCCAACTTTCAGTTTAGAAGAAAAGCGAGAATTTGTAAGGTCAATCGTAGAAAAAGTTGTTTGGGATGGTGAACTTGCCCACATACATATACACAGCCCGGTGCGTGATCCGCACCGGGCTTTCCTGTCGCACATGATGGAGAGGATAATCCTGACATCGTTGCCAAAGTTTCCAAATTTTAACCATCGCATTGCCACAACCACTTGGCCCCACGATTGCCAGAAATTCTCCTTCTTTCACCTGAAAACTCATACCGGAAATAGCAGGAGTCTCCCCTTTTAAATTATGATAGGAGTAGTAAATGTTTTCCAAGGTTAAAATAGGCTGCATTTTGTTATCACTCCTTTATTTATATGATATTTTATGAAAGATTTGTAAAATTGTGTTTATTTATTGCAGGTATATTAGTATAAATATAGCGGTTTTGATTGAAATTATAAGAAAATTATGGTATCATCAAATTTAGATTTAATAATCGGAGGTTTTTTGCCATGGCACAGCTTTGGGGAGGACGATTCACCAAGGAAACGGACAAGCTTGTATACAATTTTAATGCTTCGATTGATTTTGATAAGAAGTTCTATAAACAGGATATAGAGGGCAGTATTGCTCACGTTGTGATGCTGGAAAAACAGGGCATACTGACCAATGAAGAAAAGGACAAGATTGTAAAGGGATTAACCGGTATCAGACAGGACATAGAGAACGGTAAACTTGAGATTACCGAAGAATATGAGGATATTCACAGCTTTGTGGAAGCCAATCTTATAGAACGTATAGGTGAGGCAGGCAAGAAACTGCATACCGGCAGGAGCCGTAACGACCAGGTTGCACTGGATATGAAACTCTATACCCGTTCGGAACTGATAGAGGTTGACGGACTTATAAAAGAACTGCTTGGAACTCTGCTTGGAATTATGGAAGATAATATTGATACTTATATGCCGGGCTTTACCCATTTGCAGAAGGCGCAGCCGATTACTCTGGCACATCACATAGGCGCATACTTTGAGATGTTCAAAAGGGACAGGCTAAGGCTTAAAGACATATATCAGCGTATGAATTACTCTCCGCTTGGAGCCGGAGCATTGGCAGGAACCACATATCCGCTTGACAGATATTATACGGCATCACTGCTTGGATTCGAGGGACCTACACTTAACAGCATGGATTCTGTTTCGGACAGGGATTATGTAATAGAATTTTTGTCCGCGATGTCAATAATAATGATGCACCTTAGCAGATTCTGCGAAGAGATTATTCTATGGAATTCCAATGAATACAGATTCGTGGAAATCGACGATTCATATGCAACGGGAAGCAGCATTATGCCGCAGAAGAAAAATCCCGATATTGCGGAACTGATTCGTGGTAAAACAGGAAGGGTGTACGGCGCATTGGTATCTATGCTTACGACCATGAAAGGCATTCCGCTTGCTTATAATAAGGATATGCAGGAGGATAAAGAACTGACGTTCGATGCCATGGATACGGTAAAAGGCTGTCTTGCCCTTTTTAACGGTATGATAAGCACTATGAAATTCAATAAGCCCATTATGGAAAAGAGTGCAATGGCAGGATTTACAAATGCCACCGATGCTGCCGATTATCTGGTGGGAAAAGGTGTTGCATTCAGGGATGCGCATGAAATCATTGGCAGACTCGTACTGTACTGCATAGATAAAAATTGCAGTATCGATGAACTGACAATCGATGAATTGGAAACCATAAGCGAAGTTTTTGAGCAGGATCTTTTTGATAAAATAAGTTTAAAGACCTGTGTCGAGAAACGTCTGACCGTAGGAGCGCCGGGACCGGAGGCTATGCGGAAGGTAATTATTCTGGAAAAAGAATATCTTGAAAATGATAAGATAGATGTTATAACTTATCCAAAATAAAAACGTAACAACGTTTTAAAATTAACGAAATAATCTTGGTAATATTTATAACTTGATCTTAAATGGAGGTACAATATAAATGAGCGAAAAATTAAAAGTAGGAATCTTAGGCGGAACGGGAATGGTAGGACAGAGATTTATCTCTCTTCTGGAAAATCATCCCTGGTTTGAAGTTACAACAATTGCAGCGAGCGAGAGGTCTGCCGGTAAAACTTATGAAGAGGCTGTAGGCGGAAGGTGGAAGATGACAACTCCTATGCCGGAGGCTGTTAAGAATATAGTAGTAATGAATGTCAATGAAGTGGAAAAAGTTGCAGCAGAAGTTGATTTCGTATTTTCTGCAGTCGATATGACCAAGGATGAAATTAAAAAAATAGAAGAAGAGTATGCTAAAACCGAAACTCCGGTAGTTTCAAACAACAGTGCACACAGATGGACACCTGATGTACCTATGGTCATACCGGAAATTAACCCTGAGCATTTTGATGTAATAGAATCTCAGAAAAAGAGACTTGGAACAACAAGAGGTTTTATCGCCGTAAAGCCCAACTGCTCAATCCAGAGTTATGCGCCTGTGCTTACTGCATGGAAAGAGTTTGAACCATACGAAGTGGTAGCAACTACGTATCAGGCAATTTCCGGGGCAGGAAAGACCTTTAAGGACTGGCCGGAGATGGTTGAGAATGTAATCCCGTATATCGGAGGAGAAGAGGAAAAGAGCGAAAAAGAGCCTCTCAGGATATGGGGCAAAATAGAAAACGGAGAAATAGTTCCGGCGGCTTCACCTGTCATTACCTGCCAGTGTATCCGTGTACCGGTTTTGAACGGACATACTGCTGCGGTATTTGTTAAATTCAGGAAACAGCCTACCAAAGAACAGCTTGTTGAAAAATTACGTCAGTTTAAGGGACTTCCACAGGAACTTGAGCTTCCGAGTGCGCCGAAACAGTTTATACAGTATATGGAAGAGGATAACCGTCCTCAGGTCAAGCTGGATGTTGACTTTGAAAATGGTATGGGGGTAAGTGTAGGACGGATAAGAGAAGACAGCGTATATGACTGGAAATTTATCGGTCTTTCGCACAATACTGTACGTGGTGCCGCTGGCGGTGCAGTCTTGTGTGCCGAAACACTAAAAGCTAAGGGTTACATTACAAAGAAATATAAGGTATTTTAAAATATACTTATGGGGGAAAATGTATGAAGGATTTAACTGGACAGATAAGCACACTTGAAAGCTTGAATAAGGATTTGATTAAAGCTTCAAAGTTACTGCGGCTAATTTCCGAAACTTCAAATGTAGCCTATCTTTGCTATAGTTACGAGGATAATACGATTGATACTATTGCAAACTGGGATTATTTTTTCGACTGTAAAGTGGAGACTCATGAAGATTTACCCAAATTATACGAATATGTAGAGGTAAAGTATGTATTACCTTTAAAAGACGCACTATTCGTGGAAAAAAGAGGGATGAAGTCTGCTACGGCAGATTTTAAGATGAAAGACAGCCGGATGTGGGTAGAGATAGAAACAAATGTTATATATGATGAAGAAGGACGTCCGCAGGATAAGATAATAAGATTTACGGATGTCACAAAGTTCAATATGCAAAATGATGAGTCCAATTATATTACATACTGTGACCCCCTGACCGGTCTATACAACCGTAATTATTTCATAAATCTTCTTGTGCAATTCGTGTGCCGCTCTGATTATAAGGATAAAACGGTATCGGTAATGTTTCTGGATTTGGATGATTTCAGGAAGCTGGGCGATGATATCGGTATATATGGAAGTGATGAATATATAAAGCTATTTGGCCAGTTTTTATCGGGGCTTTCAAATGAAAATGTACTGGTGTCACATTTTAATGCCGATATTTTCTGCATCGGCATATATGATCCCTGTGGAGAAAGAAGCGTTGAAACAATTTATAATAAAATTAGCGAAAGGCTTAAAGAACCCTTTGTACTCAGCGATGGGAAAAAAGTATCCCTTACGCTCACTGTCGGAGTGGCGGAGTATCCAATAGCGGCATCTGATACGCTGGAATTGATAAACTGTGCCGAAATTGTTATGTTTAGGGCTAAAGCCGGAAATAAAGGCAGTATTAAATATTTTGAAAAATCAATACTCGATGACTTTTTACAAAATGTTACGATTGAAAACAAGCTCAAGGAAGCCGTATTTTCACAGAATTTTATGATGTACTTCCAGCCTCAGTATAAGACTTCCGACAATAAGCTAAGAGGAGTTGAAGCTCTCATCCGTTGGAAAGATAAGAGTGATAAGATAATCCGTCCGGATGTATTCATACCGATTGCAGAAAAGAACGGGGCTATTGTGCCTATCGGAAGCTGGGTAATCGAGGAAAGTATAAGGATATATGCCGGTTGGAGAAAAAAATACGATTATCCTATGCTGGTATCCTTAAATGTGTCTGCAATTCAGTATAAGCAGAAGGATTTTATCGATAATTTAATGAGTATACTAAATAAATATTGTATTTCTCCGGACGAAATAGAACTTGAGATTACCGAGACAATATTAATCGATGATTTTAAGGAGATTACTGCGAAACTTAAAGAACTAAGGGATATAGGCATAAAGATATCAATGGATGATTTTGGGACCGGTTATTCGTCATTGTCTTACTTAAAAGGACTGCCGGTTGATACCTTGAAGATAGACAAATCCTTTATTGATACGGTAACAACCGATGAAAACAGCAGAATAATTACCGAAACAATAGTTTATATGGTAAAGAAACTGGGGCTTGAGTCTATCGCTGAAGGCGTGGAAACCAAAGAGCAATATGATTTCCTTAAAAGCATTGAGTGTGATAATATACAGGGATTCTATTTCGGGAAACCGATGCCGCCGGAAAAAATAGAAAAATTAATAGAAGAATCTATCGCAGGTTGAGGAGCGATTTTATGTTATCAGGAAGAATGCAGGAGCTGCAATATCTGAATCAGCATTATGATCAGAGAGGCAGTCAGATTCTGGTCATATATGGACAAAAGCACATAGGTAAGACTACCCTCATCAAAGAATTTATGCAAGATAAAGGCGGGTATTATTATCTTGCCAGACCCTGTTCCGAAAGAGAGCAAGTATTTCAATGGGGGAGACAGCTTAGGATTGACGGGATTATTAATAATGATTTTCCGGATTATAATGATATTTTTACTGCCATATGTGAGAGCGGTGTCAGCAAGAAAGTAATTGTGATAGATGAATTTCATAATATAGTAAAAGCTGATGATACATTTATGGAGAAACTTATAGAATTTACGGATAATCGCAATGAAAAATCCGGAATTACGTTTGCGCTGTGCAGCTCATCCACGTCTTGGATAGAGAATAACATACTGGAACAAAATGGAGAGACTGCACATAAAATATCAGGCGCTCTCAAAATAAAAGAACTGTCTTTCGTAGATTTAGTACATCGTTTTCCCGATTTCCGAATTGAAGAGTGTGTGGAAGCATATTCTATACTAGGCGGAATTCCCGGGCTGTGGAACCAGTTTGACGATAAACTTACAATACAGCAGAATATCTGCCGTAATATCCTTAATCCGGACTGTTTCCTGTTTGATGAGGGAGATCGTATGGTGGCGGAGCAGCTTCGGGAAACCAGTGTGTACAATACCATACTCGCTGCAATAGCTGCCGGAAAATGTAAATTGAATGATATATATTTACATACCGGCTTTTCCAGAGCTAAAATCAGTGTTTACCTGAAAAATTTAATTGAACTGGAACTCGTGGAAAAAGTAAATTCATATGATACGGCAGGCAGAGAAAATACCCAGAAAGGGTTATACCGCATAGTTCATCCTTTTGTAGATTTTTATTTTACCTATATGTATCCGAATATGAGTGCATTGCATACGCTGTCTGTGGGAGAATTTTATAACATCTATATTTATCCTGAGTTTAAAAAATATGTTTCAACGTATTTTAAACAGGTATGCTGTCAGCATTTGGAGAAGTTAAATGAGCGTGGAAGGCTTCCAATCAGATATAAGCAGAGCGGAGAATGGGTCGGAAAAGACGGGGCTATAGATTTTATTGCCCAGGATGAAAACGGAAAAACCTTAATAGGCGTATGTGACTGGGAAAAACCTATGTTTACCTATGCAGACTATCAATGGATTCTTGATTGTACCGAAAAAGCACGTATAAATGCAGACTATATTTATCTCTATACGGCATCGAGATTTGACGAAAAGCTGAATCTGGAAGCAAAAGTCAAACCTAACTTAAAGCTTATGCTGATTTCAGATATCTAAGACGAATGAAATTCGTCTGCGAGTTTGTGTTTTCACACAAACATCGCGGGTTGTGGAGCATATATATGGGAAAAAGTTTATTTATTGCTGAAAAGCCAAGCGTTGCAAGAGAATTTGCAAAAGCGTTGAAATATAAAATGAGTAATATGGACGGATATATGGAATCAAGTGAAGCGGTAGTTACCTGGTGCGTAGGGCATCTTGTAACAATGAGTTATCCGGAGGCATATGATGAAAAATATAAAAGATGGTCTCTTGATACGATTCCTTTTATACCCGAGCAATTCAGATATGAAGTTATTGATAATGTGAAAAAGCAGTTTGAGACAGTCAGCAGACTTTTAAACCGTGAGGATGTGGATACAATTTACGTCTGCACCGACTCTGGACGTGAGGGTGAATACATATACAGGCTGGTAGAACAACAGGCCAATGTTACAGGAAAAGTCCGTAAAAGGGTGTGGATTGACTCTCAGACAGAAGACGAGATACTTAGAGGCATAAAAGAAGCAAAAGATTTATCTGCATATGATAATCTTGGAGATGCCGCATATCTCAGGGCAAAAGAAGATTACTTGATGGGCATAAATTTTTCCAGAGTGCTTACACTGAAATACTCTTATCCGGTCAAAACCTACTTAAAAACTGACAGGGCTGTCATATCTGTGGGAAGGGTAATGACCTGCGTGCTTGGAATGGTGGTAAACAAGGAGCGCGAAATAAGGGAGTTTGTTAAAATACCTTTTTACCGCGTCATTGCCGGAATAGATATAGAAGGTAAAAAATGTGACTGCGAGTGGAAGGCTATAGAAGGCTCACGCTATTTTGCATCACCGCTGCTATATAAGGACAACGGCTTTTTGGAGCAGAAGTCGGCAGAGGAATTTATTGATTTTTTAAAGGAAGAACCTGTCACAGCTCCCAAATTAAACAGTATAGAAAAAAAGAAGGAAACCAAAAATCCGCCGCTTTTATACAATCTTGCAGAATTGCAGAACGAATGTTCAAAATTGTTTAAAATAAGTCCGGATGAAACACTCAGGATAGCACAGGAGCTGTATGAAAAGAAGCTGACTACCTATCCGAGAACCGATGCAAGAGTATTATCGTCTGCGGTAGCTAAGGAAATACATAAGAATATTGGAGGTCTCCGCCAGTATGAACCCGTAAAAGAGCTGGCAGGCGAAGTGCTTTCCGGAGGCAGTTATAAGAATATATCCAAAACCAGGTATGTTAATGATAAACAGATTACGGATCACTATGCGATTATTCCCACAGGTCAGGGCCTGGGAAGTCTGGGGTCATTGAATCCTACCGCACGTAATGTTTATGAATGTATAGTGAGGAGATTCTTAAGTATCTTTTATCCGCCGGCTATTTATCAGAAAATAGGATTGAAGGTAGAAATAAAGGGTGAGTATTTTTTCTCAAACTTCAAAGTGCTTGCTGAAAGCGGATATTTGAAGGCGGCCCAATTATCTTTTTCCAAAAAGAAAACCGATACTGCAGGAGCAGATAGCAATTATCGAAAAAACGATAATGTTCAAAATGCCGATAAAAAGGACAATAACTCAGATGACGATGCAACAGAAGAAGTCTGCGATGCCACATTTATGGAGATATTAAGCTCGTTAAAAAAAGGGAGCGAACTTCCTATGGCGGAATTTGTGATTAAAGAGGGTGAAACCTCGCCCCCCAAAAGATATAATTCCGGGACTATAATCCTGACGATGGAAAATGCAGGGCAGTTTATTGAGGATGAGGAACTTCGCGCACAGATTAAGGGAAGTGGCATAGGAACTTCGGCTACCAGAGCAGAAATTCTGAAAAAGTTGGTTAACATAAAATATCTGGCTTTGAATAAAAAGACGCAGATAATTACACCGACGCTGCTTGGTGAGATGATATATGAGGTGGTATCCGCCTCCATAAAGCCGTTACTTGACCCAAGACTTACCGCAAGCTGGGAGAAAGGCTTGACTTTGGTGGCAGACGGCTCCATTTCTGCAGATGAATATATGGTCAAACTGGACGATTTTGTTACACGAAGGACCAATATGGTAAAGCAGATGAATAATCAGACCGCACTCAACGAAAGATTTAGCTATGCATCTCAGTTTTATAAAAATAAATAGAAAAATATATGGCAAATCATAAATTATAATAAGATTTTAATAAGAAAATAACTATATTTAGAATAATTTGAAAGGAAATTTAAAAAAAAAGATGTCATACGGCTTAAAAAATGTTACAATAGAAGAGCTATATAATTTAAATGAGACAATCGCAAAGGAAATTTTTACGGGTCTTACATATCCGTGGGAGGTTTTGCAAAAGATTAGTGAGTTTATAATTGATCTTGGCAATAAGCTTCCGGAAGAAAAATATGAAAAACGCGGTGAGAATGTCTGGATAGCCAGGAATGCCAAAGTATATCCGTCGGCATACATAGGCGGTCCCGCCATTATCGACGAGGAAGCAGAAATCAGACATTGTGCGTTTATAAGAGGTTCTGCAATTGTTGGAAAAGGAGCGGTAGTAGGCAATTCAACCGAGCTTAAGAATGTTATATTGTTCAACAAGGTACAGGTTCCGCATTATAACTATGTAGGCGACAGTGTCTTGGGCTTCAAGGCTCATATGGGTGCCGGTTCGATAACCTCCAATGTTAAGAGTGATAAGACATTGGTGGTGGTTAAGGCAGGAGATGAACGTTACGAGACAGGTCTTAAGAAATTCGGCGCGATGCTTGGAGATAATGTGGAAGTAGGTTGTAACTCCGTTCTAAATCCGGGTACGGTTATCGGAAGGGGAACAAATATATATCCGGTTTCCAGAGTAAGGGGCTTCGTTCCTCCGGGCAGTATTTACAAAAATCAGGATGAAATAGTATCAAAAATAAAAGAGAATGAATAACTGACTTGCGGCTATTCGAGAAAGAATTTTGGGGATGAGAATATGACAAATGGAATTAAAATGGAAGACTGCATTTCTATGATAAACAACGTCATAGCGGGGATTTGCGTTTTTGAATATGAAAATAACAAATTAAAACCGATCTTTGCCAATGACGGTTTCTTTCGTATGCTTGGATATCCCAAAACCAAGGGAGAGAAATATTTAAAGAATGTCAAGATGCATATTATTCCCGAAGATATGCCGATTTTTGAACAGGGAATAGAAGATGTCCTAAAGGATGATGGTTCTGTAGAAATAGAATTCAGAACGGTAACCGATAATGGTGGTTTAAGATGGCTTCAAGTGACAGGAAACCTTTATTCCAGAGAAGGCTCCAAATATGTTATTGTTACTGTTATTCATGATATAACGGAGAAGAAAAATGTTGAGGAAGAACTCCTTCTACAGGCAGAACAGATGCACATCATCATGGAAGCAAGTGATGAAAAGATCATGGATTATAATGCCAAGACGGATGTTCTTGTATTTAAACTGTCAAGCGAACATTCGGCTGTAGGTGAAATTATTATCAATCGTTATTTGCAACAGCTTGATACTTCTGAAATTTATCCGGAGGATGTTGATAAATGTAAAGAAGTTTTTGATAGTATGCTCAAAGGCCCCAAACATGATACTGTGGAAATCAGAACCAAGAGATTTGATGGTAGTTACAAATGGTATCAGTTTAATCTGACTTCGCTTTTAGGTGCAGAAGGCTATGTTACCAGGATTGTGGGTAGAGTTGTCAATATACATGAAAAGAAGCTTCAGGAAATTAATCTTGAACTTCGTGCCAGAAGAGATTCATTGAACAATATATATAGTGAGGATACTGTACGACAGCTTATAGATATTGCTCTTTCCGAAAAAGAAAATTCCGATACGTTGAATGCATTAATGATAGTTGATATAGATAACTGTAAGCATGTAAGCGACCTGTTAGGACAAGCGCAGGTGGATAAGATTTTGGCTGAAACTGCTATGTATTTAAGTGAGACTGCCAAGGGTGAAGATATTGTTGGAAAGCTGGATATAGATAAGTTTGTTTTATATATTAGAAATCTAAATACTCTTTCTGATGCGGATTTAATAGCGTCGGAAATCGTAAAAAAGGTAAGTTTTGAACTACCTTATGAAAATGAAATACTGAATGTTAACTGTAGTGTCGGAGTAGCCATAAGTCCCTATCATGGAATCAGCTATGAAGAGCTTTTTAATAAGACCCAGAGGGCTTTGACGAGAACTAAGGCAAACGGTAAATGCGGATATCGTATTTATGATGCTGCTTCAACCATGGCTTACCACGCTTTAAGAAAAAGTGAAAATGTACCCTATGATCCTGAAAAAGGGATGGTACTTGGGTACAGTACGGAAGATATGGTAATGCAGATTTTCTTAGAGGAGAAGGTATTTGATGCAGCACTTAAATCGGCAATTGAGCTTATTACGGTTCGATACAAATTCCACAGGGGATATATCTGTGGCAATGAAAAAGGAAGTCTCCCCAACTCTAAACTGGCACAATTCTCCGTACGTGGTTATGAAGTAGGAGCGGAGAGTAAAGAGCAGGATAACTTAAGGCGTATTATATATGAGATTTTTTATGAGTCTTATAAAGGCGCCAGTGTGATACATGAATATGATATAAGCGTGGATGAGATGCGGTATTATTTTCAATCTCAGGGGATTAAGAGTCTTTTGTATTATCCGCTTACATCCAAGGGAGAGTATCAGGGTGCAATCGTATTTGAAAACCATGAGGATGTTCAGTTAGAGTTTGAAGATTCCGTTATGGAAGAATTGCGTTCACTGTTTAGGATTCTTGAAGCACATCTGCTTCAAGTAGGACTTATGGATCGACTTCAGGAATTTGTTACACAGATGGATATGATGGATAATATGGACAGTTATTCATATATTGTAAATGCGGATACATATGAAATAAGTTTTGTTAATAAGAAACTGTTAATGAGCCTGCCTAACGTTAAGATCGGTGATATATGTTATAAAGTTATGCAGGACAGAGATACGCCATGTGAACACTGTGTTTTCAGACATTTGAATAAAAAAGACAGGCATGCAAGACATACAGAAGAAATGTTTATCTATTCTCTACGCTGTTGGAATAAGATCAGTGCAAGCTGGCTTGAATGCAAAGAGAAAAATGCACTGGTAATGCTGAATGGCGTTGATATATCGGAATATTTTATGGGTTGACGAATTAACGTTTTTCGTGTATATTTTCATAAGGCAAACTTCGTTTGTCTGCAAGTTTGCGTATACACGCAAACTCACGGGATAATGGAGTATTTAAAAATATGGAGGAGATTATTATGAAAAAGAAAGTACTGGCATTACTGTTGTCATCTGCTATGACAGCTGCTTTACTTGCGGGCTGTGGTTCTGATAACGGTACAACAGGCAGTTCTAATTCGACTGCAAACAACACAACAAATAACGCTTCTACAACCGGAAGCACTGCAGGAACAGACGCTAACGGTGCCGAAACAGGGACTGATTCAGCAAATGAGGGCGCTGCTGACGGTCAGGTTTACAAAATCGGTATCTGTCAGCTGATCGAGCATGAAGCTTTGGATGCTGCAACACAGGGCTTTGAGCAGGCGCTTATAGACTTGGTTGGTGAAGATAGCGTAGAATTCTATTTCCAGAATGCACAGGGTGAGCAGACAAACTGTGCAACAATAGCTACTACATTCGTATCCGACGGTGTTGATCTGATTCTTGCAAATGCTACGGCTCCTTTACAGGCAGCTGCAGCTGCAACTAATGAGATTCCGATTCTTGGAACTTCAATTACGGATTATGCAACCGCACTGGATATTTCTGACTGGAATGGTACAACAGGAACCAATGTATCAGGTGCTTCTGACCTTGCTCCGATTGATGAGCAGGAAGCAATGCTTGTAGAGCTTTTCCCTGACGTAGAGAAAGTTGGTATTCTTTATTGTTCAGCAGAACCCAATTCAAAATATCAGGCAGATCTTTTTATAGAAGCTCTTGAAGCAGATGGTATCGATTATGAAGAATATACAGCAGCTGATTCCAATGAAATCCAGTCTGTAGTAACCAGCGCTTGTGAGAGCTGTGATGTACTTTATATTCCTACTGACAATACAATGGCTGCTGCAACCGAGACTATAAACAATATATGTCTTCCGGCAGGAGTTCCTGTTATTGCAAGTGAGGAAGGTATCTGCCGAGGCTGTGGTGTTGCGACTTTATCAATCAACTACTTTGATATAGGTTATACAGCAGGTGAGATGGCTTATGAGGTTCTTGTAAACGGAGCTGATGTATCAACAATGGATATACGATATGCTTCTGAGGTAACTAAAAAGTATAATGAGGTTATTGCTGCAGAGTTAGGCATTACAATTCCGGAAGATTATTCAGGACTTGGAGTAGAATAAGAATAAATAAGTCACATTAATTGTGGGGATGGCATTTCATCCCCACATTAATTCTTAACATTAAATATATGGGAGAGATTTTCATGGTTTTAATGGCGGCATCATTATCCCCGTTGTCACTTCTCAGGGCGATGCCCGGTGCCTGTGCACAGGGGCTTATATGGGGAATTATGGCATTGGGAGTTTATATAACTTTCCGTATTCTAGATTTTCCGGATCTGACTGTGGATGGATCATTGGCAACAGGCGGGGCAGTAGCGGTTATGCTTATCCGTGCAGGAGTCAATCCTTCAATTGCTTTGTTACTGGCCTTTGCTGCAGGAATGGCTGCAGGCTTTGTAACCGGTATGCTCCATACAGCGCTTGGTATTCCGGGAATTTTATCAAGTATTCTTACGCAAATTTCTTTGTATTCCATTAATTTGAATATTATGGGCAAATCCAATCAGGCAATAAATGTTGATCAGTATCGTCTGGTGGTTTCCCTTCGTTATATAACAGGAGACGCTGTCACAAAATTTAAGTTTTATGGCGGTGTTATATTAGGCTGTCTAATTTTGGTTGTGATATTGTATTGTTACTTTGGAACCGAGCAGGGATCTGCAATACGTGCAACAGGTTGTAATAAAAATATGGCTAAGGCACAGGGAATCAATACCAATTTTCATACGGTACTTGCTCTTATGATTTCCAATGGTCTTGTAGGACTGTGCGGAGGTCTTTATGCACAGTATCAAGGCGCAGCCGATGTAAATATGGGTCGTGGGGCCATAGTAATCGGTTTGGCTGCCGTTATAATTGGCGAAGTTTTATTCGGGAAATTATGTGCGGGCAGACACTTCACTTTTGCCTATAATATGATTGCAGTTATTATTGGTGCAGTGCTTTACTATATCGTAATTGCATTTGTACTTTGGCTAAGGATGCCATCCGATGATATGAAATTGTTCTCGGCAATAGTTGTTGCAATCTTCCTTTCCATTCCTTATCTGAAAGGAAAGTACGGTAAGAAAGGAGTGACGGCATAATGGCATATGCACTGGAATTAAAAGATATTCATAAGACTTTTAATAAGAACACTATAAATGAAAAAGTGGCACTTGACGGTGTGGATCTTAAACTGAATGAAGGTGATTTCGTTACTATAATCGGTGGTAACGGCGCGGGTAAGTCCACAATGTTAAATGCGATTGCCGGAGTGTGGCCTATTGATCAAGGCTCTATAATTATCGGGGGACAGGATGTCACATCACTGCCCGAGCATAAACGTGCCAAGTTTCTTGGTCGTGTATTTCAGGACCCTATGACCGGTACCGCTGCGACTATGTCAATCGATGAAAATATGGCCATAGCTGCCAGACGTGGTAAGGCGCGCACCTTAAAATGGGGTGTTACCAAGAGTGAAAGAGAGCGCTATAAGAAAAAGCTTCAGACACTGGATTTGGGCCTTGAAGACAGGCTTACAACCAAGGTGGGGCTGCTTTCAGGAGGTCAGAGACAGGCGGTTACCCTGCTTATGGCATCACTCCAGAAACCTGATCTTTTGCTCTTAGATGAGCATACTGCAGCGCTGGATCCGAAAACTGCGTCAAAGGTGCTTGCGTTATCTGATAAGATAATAGATGAAAACAATCTTACAGCCCTAATGGTCACACATAATATGAAAGATGCGATTGCCCATGGAAACCGGCTGATTATGATGCATGAAGGCAGAATCATATATGATGTGAGCGGGGAAGAGAAGAAGAAACTAAAGGTTGCTGACTTGCTTGCAAAATTTGAAGAAGTCAGCGGTGGTGAATTTTCCAATGACCGAATGATTTTAACTTAAAATTATAGAAATCACTGGATTTTTTACCTGTAGTGTGAGAAAATAAAAATAATATAATATATACATATTGAAAGGAGTTATAACATGATTTATTCAAAAGAAGTTGAAGAAATGTGTACTGTGGCACAGGGTGTACATCATGGCTGTGCTCCAATCCCAGAGGAAGCAAAATGGGTTCAGGCAAAAGAAGTAAAAGATATTTCCGGTTTAACACATGGTGTAGGCTGGTGTGCTCCTCAGCAGGGCGCTTGTAAGTTGACCCTGAATGTAAAAGAAGGCATCATCCAGGAAGCATTGGTTGAGACAATCGGATGTTCCGGTATGACTCATTCAGCAGCTATGGCATCGGAAATTTTACCGGGTCTGACTGTTATGGAAGCGCTCAATACAGACCTTGTATGTGACGCTATCAATACGGCAATGAGAGAGCTGTTTTTACAGATTGTTTATGGCCGTACACAGTCTGCATTCTCAGAAGAAGGACTTCCTGTTGGCGCAGGTCTTGAGGATTTGGGTAAAGGCTTAAGAAGCCAGGTAGGTACTATGTATGGTACTTTGAAGAAAGGTCCTCGTTATCTTGAAATGGCCGAAGGTTATGTAACAGGTATTGCACTTGATGCAAATGATGAGATTATCGGTTACAAATTTGTAAGCCTTGGTAAGATGACTGACTTTATCAAAAAAGGTGATGATCCTAACACAGCATATGAAAAAGCATGCGGACAGTATGGCCGTGTTGATGACGCTGTAAAGATTATCGATCCCAGATGCGAATAAATAACAGGAGGAAAAGATAAGATGGCTTTATTTGAATCATATGAAAGAAGAATTGACAAAATCAATTCTGTATTAAATAATTATGGCATTTCTTCTATCGAAGAAGCTGAGAAAATTACAAAAGATGCTGGCTTAGATGTTTATGAGCAGGTTAAGAAAATCCAGCCTATCTGTTTTGAGAACGCTTGCTGGGCTTATACCGTAGGTGCAGCAATCGCTATTAAAAAAGGCTGCAAGAAAGCAGCAGATGCTGCAGCAGCAATTGGAGAAGGACTTCAGGCATTCTGTATTCCGGGTTCCGTTGCCGATACACGTAAGGTAGGTCTTGGACATGGTAACCTTGGTAAGATGTTATTAGAGGAAGAGACTGACTGCTTTGCATTCCTTGCAGGTCATGAATCCTTTGCAGCTGCAGAAGGCGCAATCGGTATCGCAGAGAAGGCTAACAAGGTACGTCAGAAACCTCTCCGAGTTATCTTAAACGGTCTTGGAAAAGACGCTGCAAAAATTATTTCAAGAATTAACGGTTTTACGTTTGTTGAGACAGAGTATGATCCTTATACAAACGAAGTAAAAGAGTTAGAGAGAATAGCTTATTCAGACGGACTTCGTTCCAAGGTTAACTGCTATGGTGCTAACTCCGTTCCTGAAGGCGTTGCTATTATGTGGAAAGAGAACGTAGATGTTTCCATTACAGGTAACTCTACCAATCCTACCAGATTCCAGCATCCGGTAGCAGGTACATATAAGAAGGAAAGAACAGAAGCCGGAAAGAAATACTTCTCAGTAGCATCCGGTGGTGGTACAGGACGTACACTTCATCCCGATAACATGGCTGCAGGTCCTGCTTCCTATGGTTTCACGGATACATTGGGACGTATGCACTCTGATGCACAGTTTGCCGGTTCTTCTTCAGTTCCTGCTCACGTTGAGATGATGGGACTTATCGGTATGGGTAACAACCCTATGGTTGGAGCTACTGTAGCTGTTGCGGTTAGTATTGAGGAGGCTGCTAAGGCTGGTAAGTTCTAAATAAATATTGTAAAAGTTGGACTTCTTGAGCTGAAATTCGGTTTAAGGAGTCCTATTTATAGTAAAGTAATACAGTATAAATGATATTCAGACTGGGTGAATTGCATGGGCAAGGGATTGATGAACAGAGAGTTAAATAGGAATTCCAATCATGAGTTATTACGTTTGCTTGCAATGTATATGATTGTGTTCATCCATGCCAATATGTATTTGGGAACATTTTGTACAGGTAAATACAATGTTTTCTTCAACGGGCTGGTCAACGGCATATGCAACATCGGTGTATCTTGTTTTATCCTTATCTCGGGATATTATGGAGTAAAATTTAATATCGGGAAACTGGTTAAAATGGAATGCATGATGATTGTCTTTTCCTTGCTGGAAACAGTTATGTTATTCATAGCATTTCCGGAACAAATGCGGGGAGCGGTATTGCTTGAACAGTTGGTCAAGTCATTACTGCCTTTTATTACGAGAAAGTATTGGTTTTATTCTTGTTATGTCTGTCTGATGCTTTTTAGCGGGTATATACAGAAATTTATTGAATTTCTGGACAGGGAAGTCTTTGAGAAGTTGTTAATGCTTATGCTTGTGTTGTTTAGCGTATTTCCAACTCTGTTTTATTTTGAGTTGATTCCGGACAACGGCAAAGGGCTCGTTCAGATGATTATGGTATATATGATCGGACGCTATATTAGCATGTATCATGATATTCAGGTTCCGAGAGGAAAAGCATTCGCGTTGTTCGTTCTTTTATGGATCATCAACGGAGTGTCCCATGAGATTCCCATTCGAATAGGCGGTATATATCATCATCTATGTAAAGATAACAGTATAACGAATCTGACGATGGCAGTACTTTTATTTTATTTGTTCAAGGGTATGGATGTGAGGTCAGGTTTGATTAACAAGGCGGCATCCTATATTTTTGCGGTGTTTGCCTTGAATAATTCACTTGTTCTTGTGGTGATGGAGTATCTGCGTGGTCAATCGGAATTTCGAAGGCCCGGCGGAGTTTTGGGTTTTTTGATTTTGGCTTGCATAGTACTGCTTGTTTTCATTATATGCCTGCTGATCGGATTGCTCAGAGATGTTTTGCTTGGAGGATTCGACAGAAAATTAGGAGATAAGATGAGTACTTATATTAAAGCTCATTTAGTCACATTAGAGAAGTCGATTATGTCAAAGGTGAAAAGGAAATAATATGAAAGAGAAACATTTGCAAAGAACAGGTAAGTTATTATTTATCGTACATTCAGTTACGGTAGTGTTTCTGACTATCGGACTGATTTCACAACTTAAGCTTTCAGGATTGCCTCCGGTATATAGCACAGTCCCTTTGGTGCTTAATATTCTGGTTTATGTGTTCTGCTTTTTTATGTATATTATGTTTAGGACAACAGAAAAATATCATTTCTGCGTAGGTATTGGCTTTTCTCTTGTATATATAGTTATATTATTGATGTCAACTACCGGTTCAACTTATCCGTATATGATATCAATTATAATAGTTATGGTCTTCCTTATGAACCGTAAGCTTATATTAATTACCAGCAGCTTATTTGGGTGTGCAAACCTAATACGGATCATCATGAATTTTGCGGGAGCAGAAAATGTAAATGATGTGATTGAAGCAAATATGATTGAATTGATCATAACGATTCTCACTATAATAGCAGCTGTCATGGGGATTAAAATCCTGCAGGGATTTTTTACGGAATCTATGGAAGAATTGACTGCAATTATGGATGACAATATGAAAAAAGCCGACAAGATAAAGACGGTAGCAGGTAACGTAGAGGGTAGAACGAGAAGTGCAGTTGATGATGCCAATGAAACACTAAGAATGACTGAAATAGTCAATTCTGCCATGGGTGATATAACCGCTGGAATGGATAATGTGGTGAGCGCCGTTGCACAGCAGACCGATCAGACACAGATGATTCAGGGCACAATTGATGAGGTATATACGCAAACGGAACAGATAGTTGGGTATATGGACGATATTGAAGAAGCACTAAAAACAAGCATGGAAGCAATGAGTGATTTGACTAAAGTCGTTGATTCGGCAATTGATGAAGTGCAGGATATGGAAGAAGCAGCTAAAACTCTGAAAACGAAGTCAGATGAAGTTCGTGGTGTAGTGGATGTAATTGTTAACATTTCAAGTCAGACTAATCTCCTGGCATTGAATGCTTCCATAGAGGCCGCAAGAGCGGGCGAAGCCGGAAAAGGATTCGCAGTTGTTGCCGATGAAATCAGAAACTTATCAGAGCAAACCAAGAGAGAGACGGATAATATAGCAGAGATCTTAAATGAGCTTAGCCGCGATGCAAATCTTGTAACTGAAAAAGTACAACAGAATGTTGCAATGTCCAATGAAGAAAACAGACTGGTTAAGAGTACGGAAGAGCAGTTTAGTATCATGTATGAGAAGACGGATGTATTAGCTGATAATATCCACATGGTTGAAACTAAGATGTCGGATCTGATGAACGCTAACGGTCTAATAGTGGACAGTATTAATATGCTGTCCTCAGGAAGCGAGGAGATTAGCGCGAGCATCAGTGAAGCGTACAAAATGAGTGAGCAGAATGTCAAGGTTGTTCAAAATTTCGCGGATACCATCAGAGAGATTTCAGAGAATATGGGCACTTTATCCGAAACATAAATTATTATTAATATTTTTGACTATAAACAATAGGAGGAATTTATCATGAGTTCACAAAACAAATACGCAGGAACACAGACAGAAAAAAACTTAGAGGCAGCTTTTTCAGGTGAATCAGGTGCCAGAAACAAATATACATACTTTGCCTCTGTTGCAAAGAAGGAAGGGTATGAGCAGATAGCTGCAATCTTCCTTAAAACTGCCGAAAACGAGAAAGAACATGCTAAGATGTGGCTTAAGGAATTAAAAGGAATAGGCAATACTGCAGAAAATCTTACTGCAGCAGCTAATGGTGAAAATTTTGAATGGACAGATATGTATGAAGGCTTTGCAAAAACGGCAGAAGATGAAGGATTCCCTGAACTGGCTGCAAAATTTAGAATGGTAGGCGCAATTGAGAAGCATCATGAGGAGCGTTATCGTGCACTGCTTAAAAATGTGGAAACAGCGGCAGTTTTTGCAAAGAGTGAAGTGAAAGTATGGGAGTGCCGTAACTGCGGTCATATCGTAGTCGGAACGAATGCACCGGAAGTGTGCCCTGTATGCGCGCATCCACAGAGCTACTTTGAAATCAGTGCAGAAAATTATTAATAATTAAGGAGGTTCAGACATGCCATTTATTGATTCTAAAATTACCGTATCGGTTACACCCGAGAAAAAAGAGGCTATTAAGGTAAAACTTGGACAGGCGATTTCCCTGCTTCACAAAACGGAATCCTATCTTATGGTTGGAATTGAAAGCGATTACGATCTTTGGCTGGCCGGAAAGAAGCTTGATAAGGGCGCATACGTATCTGTAAGCTTATATGGTAAGGCATCATCTGATGATTATAGTAAGATGACCGGGAAAATATGTGAAATACTAAATGAAGAGCTTGGGATTGAGTCGTCGTCGGTTTATGTGACCTATCATCCGATACCAGACTGGGGTTGGAACGGCAGTAACTTCTAAGAAAATAATTAATGGCGCTATCGTGTTAACTATTATAACGATGGGCGCCATTTTTGAGTGCTAATTTTTTAAAAATGAGTTTAAAGATTGTTCTGTGGTTTAGACAGAGTAAGCAATTTTATCGAGTAAATAATAGTATAAACCGCCATAATTCCAGATACCGCAGGTGCCACACAGCCTAGTACTGCAAGTGAATCCGGGAAGTAATGTTGTACGATGTACAATAACGGCATTCTCAACAAAAGAGCACCCGAACAGCAGCTTATCATAGTAAAAATAGTTTTGGAATATCCGTTTAAGAAACCGTTTAGGCAAAAAACAAAAGTTACTGCAAGATAATCATAACTACAGGTACGGAAAAATGGAATGCCGGCTTCAATTATCTTAGGATCGTCGGCGAATATTTTTATCATACTTGCAGGCGAGATTTGGGCCCATGCAAAAAAGCAGGCTGACATTGCAAGCGCGATACCAAGACCCGCAGCAACGGACTTGCGTATTCTCTCAGGTTTTCCGGCCCCCAGATTTTGTGCGGTGATTGCTGAAAGCGCACTGGCAATCGAGGTGGCGGGAAGCATTGCAAATACGTCATATTTGCTGGCAACGCCTACTGCGGAAGCTGCATATATGCCCAGAGTATTGACTACAGCAGTCAAATATAAAAATGAAAGTCTTACCATACATTCCTGAAGTGAAATGGGAATGCTTAATCTGGCAAGTTCAAGAGCTTTTTCCTTTTCAATTCTGAAGTTCCCAAGTCGGAAAGTAAATAAGAAATTATGTCTGTTAAGATAGATGATGGAAAACAGCATACTGAAGCCCTGTGACAGAATAGTTGCGAGGGCCGTTCCGGCAACGTCCATATGAAAATATTTTACAAGGACTATGTCCAAAATAATATTCATAACGCAGGCAATCGCAACAAACATCATAGGCCTTACCGAGTCACCATAGCCTCTTAATATAGAGCTTATTGCATTATAGCCGCATATAAAGAAAATACCTGAGCAACAGATTAATACATATCTATGAGCAAGCGCATAGGCTTCTGCCGGTGTATGTAAGAGGCTTAATATCGTGCCTGAAGAAACAATCATTATAAAGGTCAGAATCAGTGAAAAAATTGCAAATATGCTTAAAGTGGTTCCAATTGACTTCTTAGCATCTTCGGGTCTTTCCATACCTATATATTTTCCCACCAGAATCGTCCCACCAAGTGTCATACCGGTTATGATGCTGGTAATGATCTGGGTTACCTGGGTTCCCGTTGAAACTGCGGCGACGCTGCTTGCGGAGCAGTATTTGCCTATTACCATAAGGTCTACAGCACCGTAAAGTGCCTGTATGATATTTGCAAACAAAAGCGGCAGAGAGAAGCGTATTAAGGTTTTGATTATGCTGCCATGGGTCAGGTTGTTTTTATCGGACATTGGAGTATGCAGCCTTTCTGAGTATGAATTTATTTACATTAATATTAAACACTTACTATGTAAAAAAAGTCAATAGGGTTGTAAATTGAAATTTGCTGCTATGCCTGAAAGACGGATTGCACAAATAGTAAGTTGGCTGGTGGTCGGCTTTC
>JAFLTG010000028.1 GCA_022510545.1 Lachnospiraceae bacterium
GGATGGGCGATGTGGAAAATGTAGAACAGAGAACGGAGGATGAGTTTGCCTCCGGGCAGGTGGCCTGGGAGCTCGCCCATGGTACAGACGGCGACGGCTGGGGACAGAACCTTACTGGAGACAAGATCGACAAGCATCCCCATTTTACTGATGCCCCTGATAAAGAATTAACTACGACCCCGGTGTACAGAGTCACCCTCAAGGCGCCTAGTAAAGGTATCAACGAAACAATCTATGTTGACCCGGAAACGGATATTGATTTGGAGCAAGACAGGTATAAACTTGAATATCCAGCCAAATGGTATGTGGTCGATGAAAATGGCGACGGCGTCTTGGATGACGAAGGGCTGCCCATGGTATTTAACGGTGACGTCACAAACCACGATGTGGACGCTGTGGGCGGCGAGCGCATCTTCTTTGCGGGCGAGAATGAAACGGTCACCGTGACCGGAACCTATAATCCGGTCGAGCCTACGCTGACACTGGATCTGGACGGGTACATGAAGTACGCAGAAGGGGGCCCGTCCGCCGCAGGCAGGTTTGAATATGAGATCACCGGCGGGAATGAGACTCTCAATGCGGAATTGGGCGAAGACGGAAATACCCTCACCATTCCGAAGAGCACGGATGTGGGAGTATATACCCTCACTGTAAATGCCCATGAGAAAAAGCCCTTTATCGCGCCACTGGCGCTCGGTGCGTTTGACACAAAAGATGTTCTCCTAACCTTCAATGTGGAGATCATCAAGGCTAATCCTGTAATCGTCATAAAGCCGAAGGCATCCAATGTTGTTGACTACGGCAGTGTGCTGAGTGACAGCAAACTCACAGACGGCGAGGCCCAGCATCCCACGGCGGGTACGGTGGTTGAAGGCATCTTCACATGGACAAGCGAGGACACCAAACCCACGGTAAACGAAGCAGCCATCACCGGATATCCCGTCACATTTATACCGACAGATACAAAAAACTATAATAACGCAAGTGCTTATGTCACGCTGACGGTCAATAAGGTGGATCCGGAGCATGTTAAACCGCCGAAACCGATCAACAGCACATATAACGGTATGGCGGAAGCGCTTATAGAAGCCGGATACGCCGACGGCGGCGTTATGAAGTATTGGCTCACAGACGATCCTGAGGCTGTGCCGGATGAGAACGCCGAGTTTTCTTATACTATTCCGTCCCGGGCCAATGTGGGTACCTATTATATCTGGTATAAGGTGATCGGCGACGAAAACCACAATGATACCGAGCCCAAGTGCGTTGAAGCAACCATCAGCCCATGTGAGCTTAAGATTCCTGCCCAGAGCGTCACCTATAACGGTAGAAACACCTTCACCCTGGCGTTAGAGGGCGTAGAGGTGGATGGCGAGGACTCCAGCAGGACCGTTATCGCCACCTTGATAGCGGAAAGCAAGGACGCGGGCAATTATGCGTATGCGGAAAAGGCAGGAGAAGGCAAGTACACGGTGACCCTTTCCAACAGCAACTACATTGTGGACGCGAAAAATGCCGGAACGCTGACGATTGACCCGCTGCCGGTGGTACTGCAATGGGAGGGCCCGCTTACCTTTGCATTTAAAGAGAATGTGACCCATAAGGTAACAGCAAAAGTGACAAACGGTATTGAGGGCGATACGTTTACCCTGGCCTACGAGAATAATACCAATGTAAATGTGGGAAATTACACCGCAAAGGTCATTGATCTTGGAGATGAGAACTATACCTTGGAAAATGGGCAGAATGTGACCCAGAAATGGTATATCCTCAAAGAGCTAAAGGACATTAAATTTAATCCGCCAGATCACATCACATATGGTGAACCGCTGACACTTACGGTTGAAATTACAGTAAAATCCGGTCTGAAAGATACTGATAAGGTAATATTCTATATAGGCGATTGGGAGCAAGACGTACCTATTGACCTAAAAACCGGCGTGGCGACTTGGGTTATCCCGGACGCAGAGTCTGAGCATGGCTTCTCCGTAGGGCGGATAGCCGTTTATGCAGAATATCTCGGAAACGAAAATGAGGAAGTTGTAGAAAGTTTTGCTTCCACCATCACTGTTGAACCCAAAACCATCACTGCCACGATCAAAGGTGATAACACAACCAAAACCTATGACAAAAACATGATCGCCACAGGTCTTGAGCTTGATTTTGGACCTGACGGAGTGGAGAAGTGCGATATAGGCAATGTGACCGTCTCGGCAGACAGCTATACTTACAACAGCTATCTGGTGACTGATGCCAATACCATCACAGCCAATCACGTCACCTTGAGCGGTGTTCAGAGCGGAAACTATACGGTCGAAGTTCAGTCCATAGACGGCAAGATCGAGCCGAAAGTGGTAAAGCTAGAGTGGAGAGGCGTGTCTGACCGTGTATACGATGGAAAACCCTCAAACGTCACCGCCACGGCGACTGAGCTGATTCCTGGTGATGATGAGTGCTTTGTAGAGGTGTCTGGCGGTTCTGAGATCAATGCGGGTGGCCCTTATACCGCAAAAGCAGAAAAGCTGTCAGACCCGAACTACGATCTGCCCGGTGACGGCACGACGACCGTAACGTATCAAATTGATCCTGCCCCGCTGTATATCCCCGAGAAGACGGTCACCTACAACGGAACCAATGAATTTGATGTGGGGCTGGATGGAGTAACTCTGGCGGACGGTACCAGCGAAAAAATCACCGTCAAGCTCATTACCAGCAGCGCCGACGTAGGCAGTTATGACTACGACAAGGAGAAAGCAGACAGCGGGAACACGCCAAGCGAAGACAGCAAGTACACGGCAAGCGAAGACAGCCAGAATTATATAATTGCAAACGGCGCGACGGTGACGATTATAAAGGCCGATTCGACCTGTATTCCGCCCGTTGCAAAGCATCTAAAATACAACGGTAATGCTCAGGAATTGGTTGAAGCAGGCAGCACTGAAGACGGAACGATGGAGTACAGCCTTTCAGCAGACGGACCCTGGTATGTTGATCTTCCTACCGGCATTGAAGTTGGTACTTATGTGGTTTGGTACAGGGTTGTAGGGGACAAAAACCACAACGATAGTGCTCCGAAATCTGTGGAGGCTACGATTGATAAGGAAGCCCCATCGAGCGATCCGGTCGACCCGGATCCAACCGACCCGAAAAAGCCGAGCAAGACGAAAAAGCCGGGCAAGCCAACCGATACGAGCAACCCGACCGATTCAAGCAATCCGAATAATCTGATTAGCTCAGGCAATACCACGAAAAACCCGGATAGTACACAAAGCTTGGGTAGTATACTAAAAACCGGTGATGAGACGAATATTGCGCTGTGGGTGATTCTGCTTATCCTATCTTTGGTGGGAATTGTGGGAGCTCTATTCTATGAAAAGAAGATAAAATTATTTAGTTCAAAGAAAGACACATGAAATAATAACATAAGCCAATATGCTAAAATTGGGTAGTGCGTAGCTTTTAACGGCCACACACTACCCAATTAGTTTTTTGGAAAACGTGTACCTGAGAAAATTTAACATTTACACTATGGTATACGAGATGGTAATATAAAATAGTATGTGCAGGAAAGGAGCCCCCTAATGGACATCTTCGAATACATGCGAAATACCAACATGGAAAAAGAATCCCCCCTTGCCGCCCGCCTTAGACCTCAAACTTTAGACGAGGTAGTAGGCCAGCAGCACATAATCGGCAAGGATAAGCTTCTTTACCGTGCAATTAAAGCCGATAAACTAAGCTCCCTCATCTTTTACGGTCCTCCCGGAACCGGTAAGACCACGCTTGCCAAGGTGATAGCCAACACCACCAGCGCGGAATTCACTCAGATTAATGCAACCGTAGCCGGCAAGAAAGATATGGAAGCAGTAGTGGAGCAGGCGAAAAATACGAGTGGAATGTATGGTAAAAAAACCATACTTTTTATAGACGAAATACATCGTTTTAATAAAGGTCAGCAGGATTATCTGCTTCCCTTTGTAGAAGACGGCACCATCATATTGATTGGTGCAACCACTGAGAGTCCGTATTTTGAGGTCAACGGAGCTTTGATATCAAGGTCCATAATTTTTGAACTAAAGCCCTTGTCTAAGGATGATATTAAAGAACTGATAAGTCGCGCCGTATATGATAAGGATAAAGGAATGGGCGGCTATGATGCTGTTATTGACGAGGATGCAGAGGATTTCTTGGCGGAACTTTCAGGAGGAGATGCAAGACATGCGTTGAATGCGGTAGAGCTTGGCATCATGACCACTGAAAGAAGTGAAGACGGAAAGATACATATCACATTAAAAGTAGCAGAAGAATGTATTCAGAAAAGAGTTATCCGATATGATAAGGGCGGTGATAACCACTATGATACGATATCCGCTTTTATTAAAAGTATGAGAGGTTCCGATGCCGATGCGGCGCTCTATTATCTGGGAAGGATGCTCTATGCAGGGGAAAGTGTGACTTTTATCGCAAGGAGGATAATGATATGTGCAGCGGAGGATGTGGGAAATGCGGATCCTAATGCATTGACCGTGGCAGTCAATGCATCCTTAGCGGTTGAAAGGGTAGGTATGCCCGAAGCACAGATTATTTTAGCACAGGCTGTGGCTTATATAGCCACCGCACCTAAGAGTAATGCCAGCAGTCAGGCGATTTTTGAAGTAATGTCTACGGTGGAAGAGACCGGAAACCTTCCGATTCCCACACACTTACAGGATGCCCATTACAAAGGGGCAAAGAATCTTGGTCACGGAGTCGGCTATAAGTATGCGCATGATTATCCTAATAATTATGTAAACCAGCAGTATTTACCGTATGAATTAAGCGGGAAGGAGTTTTACAGACCTTCCGGTAACGGCTATGAAGTTAAGATCAAGGAACATATAAAACGTATAAAGAAAGAGGCGGCCCATGAATCAAAGTAAATCAATGGACACACCAAAGAAGAAAAAACCTAAAAATCAGGTTTTCAAAATATATGCTGCTGTATTGGCTATGGCAGCCATCGCAGTATTCGCTTACATTATTTTGCAAACGCATAAGTCTCAGATATCCACAGTAGAAGCGATGTTCTACACAGAAATTGATAATATAATGAGCTATGGCAGGATTCAGAATAAGAAAGTTGAACTGGTCAGGGAAGCCGGTAAGGATGCTTCCTTTACTTCATTTGATGCGATGGAATATATGCTTAAAGGAATTGAAAACAGGCCTGAGCAGGTGGAACTGACCAAAGGTGAAGAGAGTAATTTTGCTACGATTGAAAGCTGTCTTATAAATCCTGCGACCGGAAAGGTGGATATCAAGGTTACTGCATCGGATATAGCGTCAAGTGATGATGGATATTATTATATTTTTGAGGAAAAAACATACGAAATGGCGATAAATGGCGAAGATTATATTATAGAGGAAGGGAAGGATACGGAATTGACTTTCTCGGTCAATCTAAATTATAATTCCGCCAATTCCAGACTTTTTTCCAAGTTTGTAGTTGCAATGCTTAAAGACGGCGAGTTTGTTGAAATCAGCAAACCCTGTTATATTACGAATCCCGAGGCTATTGCGAAAAGCTCACCTTCATTTACGCAGACTAAGTCCAAGAAAGGTCTGCTGGTTGACCCTAATAAGCTTTCGACTTCCGAGCTTGATGATTTAGGCGTAAAGCATGCCGCCTATAATGTTTTTGTCAGCCGGTTTTTTGGTGGTTCAGGGATTGGTTATACATATAACGGAAAAAGTTATTCCTTTAGCCGGGCGGTAGTGGAAGAGTATGACCATGTTTTTTCCACACTGACTAAGAAAGGAATTGACGTTACGGCGATAATCTTAAATGACTTACATGGTAAGACGGAACTCATACATCCGCTGGCACGTTCAGGAGGAAGTGCGCCATACGCTGCTTTTAATGCGGCAGATGAGAGCGGTACGCAGTATCTGGCGGCAATTGCCTCGTTTCTTGCGCAGCGCTACAACGGCAGCGGACATGGTAAGGTAATGAACTGGATAATAGGTAACGAAATCAATGCCAGACATGAATGGAATTATATCAAGTATATGGAAACGGACAGTTATGTGGAGGAGTATGCCAAGGCATTCCGTATTTTTTATAATGCGATCAAAAGCATTAACGGTAACGCAAGAGTCTACATCTCTCTTGACCAGCAATGGGGGCAGAGTCTTACCAGGTCTAACGGTTACGGTTCTAAAGAAATACTGGATTCTTTTAACAGAAATATTAAAAAAAGCGGAAATATAAACTGGGGAGTGGCGCAGCATCCGTATAATTATCCTTTAAATAACGCGAGAGCATGGACTGCATCGGGCAGGGCAGCCTCCTATATACTGGATTCCGAGACAACGCCGGTACTTTCCATTAAAAATATTCACGTACTGACCGATTATCTGCAAAAAGAGGAGTTTCTGACGGACGACGGGGAAGTCAGACATGTAACTTTGAGTGAAATGGGTTATACTTCATCAGCGGGGCAGGAGCTTCAGGCAGCGTCCTTTGTGTATGCCTATAAAATCGTAGAAGCGAACCGGTATATTGATAACCTGCTTTTATCCAGGGAAACCGATGCTTCAGTGGAGGTGGCTCAGGGACTTGCGCTGGGGATTAATGATCAGGGCGGAGGCCATAAGTCCATATATAATGCATACAAATATGTGGATACGGACAGAGCCGCGGAATATACGGACTTTGCGCTGAGAGTGATAGGAATTTCAAGTTGGAGTGAAGTGATTAAAAGCTATTAAGATAATCAGAATAGCTGCTCTATAAGCGACTGATAAACAGCTTGGTTTTTCTTCTGCCAGTTGTCGCAGATGGCAGAGGCGGTTTCCTCATCGGGAACCGACATGGTTATGTCAACCAATTTAATTTTCTTTTCTGTTGCAACGAGGTGAACTTCATATTCTCCGGACGTTGATTTATAGTAGTCTGAGACGATGGAGACTTCGTTACGCATTTTCATTTCGTTTTCCCGGAAAAATTCATCAATCTTTTTTCTTGTAACTTCGCTTAAGCGCTTTTCAAAGAAGGACAGGGTATCCTGCCCTTCTTTGGTTAATGCAAGATGTGTACGGTTGCGTATAGTGCTTGAGGTTATCATTCCGGCAGCATCAAGTTCCGCAAAAACCTGTTGCAATGTCAGAAAATCCGTGTATTCCTGTTCCAGAATAAAATCCGCTATCTGGGATTTGGTTATCTGAAACGCAGCACGGCCAAGCATATACAGTACAATAAGCTTATATTGAATTAAAGAGTCTTCTTGTATCATAACAGTTCATACTTTCCTGTGATTTGCGACGTTTTTCTATGGGAGATTTAAATATTTTAATTGCGAATGTGGGATTTCACCGCGTTGGCAACGACCTCTGCAACCTTCGGATTAAAAGCCTCGGGCATAATATTGTCTTCGCTAAGTTCATTATCCGGCACAAGTGATGCAATGGCGTTTGCAGCGGCAAGCTTCATTTCTTCCGTGATCTGTCTTGCCCGGCCCTCAAGAGCACCTTTAAAAATACCGGGAAATGCAACCACATTATTGACCTGATTGGGGAAGTCCGAACGTCCTGTGCCTACTATACGGACACCTGCGGCTTTTGCCACATCGGGCATGATTTCCGGCACCGGATTGGCCATTGCAAAAAGGATGGAGTCCTTATTCATTGATGCAGCCATTTCAGGAGTCACAATATTGGGGGCAGACACTCCGACAAAAATATCCGCATTCTTCATGGCATCCGCGAGAGTTCCCGTTTCATTGTCCAGATTGGTCAATTCTGCCATTTTTTGCTGCATATAATTTAGACCGTCCAAAGCTTTGTGAATAATACCTGCTTTATCACACATTATAACATTGGTAAAGCCATAGGTAAGCAACAGTTTGGTAATTGCGATACCTGCGCTGCCTGCGCCGTTTACAACTACCTTGCAGTCTTCCTTTTTCTTGCCTGTTACCTTAAGAGCGTTAATAATTCCGGCAAGAACGACAATGGCAGTACCATGCTGGTCATCATGGAAAACCGGAATGTCCAGAATCTCTTTTAATCTTTCTTCTATCTCAAAACAACGCGGTGCGCTGATGTCTTCCAGATTTATACCGCCAAAGCCCGGAGCAAGATAAGTGACCGCTTTGATGATTTCCTCGGTATCCTGAGTATCAAGGCAGATAGGCACAGCGTTTACACCACCGAATTCCTTGAATAGCACTGCCTTACCCTCCATAACAGGCATAGCGGCATAAGGTCCGATATTACCAAGTCCCAGAACTGCGCTTCCGTCGGAAACGACAGCCACTGTATTGGCCTTCCAGGTATAGGTATAAGCGGCCTCCTTATCCTGTGCGATTACTTTACAGGGTTCGGCCACACCCGGGGTATATGCAAGAGCTAGGTCTTCCCTGGATTTTACCGGTGTCTTGGATATTGTTTCAAGTTTTCCGTTCCATTCTTTATGTAATTGTAATGCTTTTTCGTTGGTAGTCATGGATTTGCCTCGTTTCTATGAATATCGTAAATTATATTTTTTATCATATATTATTAATTATTTTTCTGCAAGGAAAAATAATTAAAAAACTCTTTATATTTTCTTTTCTATAGTGTATAATATCTATCGTGAATAGGTGTTTATGCATTTCAATTTACATATCGAGATATAAAATCCCTCAACCAAAGAGTGAATAAATAATGCTGAGTTATGATAAATTAAGGAATCGGGCTTTTTGAAAGTTCTTTTTGAGATATTGAATTAATGTCCATCATATCGGACAAGGGGGTATAAATATGAGAGAAAAGTATGAATCATTAGCGCTTGCGGATTTAAAGGAAATCGCGAAACTTAGAGGCATCAAGGGAACCTCTACGATGAAAAAAGCGGATTTGGTAGAGGCGATGCTGCGTGAAGACGAAAAAGATAAGTCGGAGGGCAAAGAGGTAGCGGTTAAATCGGTAGTGCCAAAGAAAGCGGAAAAAGTAGAAAAATCGGAAAAAACAGAAAAAGTCGAAGCAACGACTTCAGGAAGTGAAGAGGAAAAGTTCCCGGCAGAGCTTGACAGCGGAATAATGGCGCATGGAATTCTCGAGGTTATGAGTGACGGCTTTGGATTTATACGCTGTGAAAACTATCTTCCCGGAGAAAATGACGTCTATGTATCACCAAGCCAGATAAGGAGATTCGGACTCAAGACCGGTGATATTCTGGAAGGCAATACCAGAGTGAAAACGCAGGGTGAGAAATTCAGCGCACTTTTGTACGTAAAAACGATAAATGGTTATTCTCCCGAAGTGGCAATGGAAAGAGCCAATTTTGAAGATCTTACTCCGATTTTCCCGGACGAGCGTCTGAAGCTTGAAGTACCGGGTTCTTCGGTTGCAATGCGTATTATGGATCTTATGAGTCCGGTGGGAAAAGGACAGAGAGGAATGATTGTATCACCTCCTAAAGCCGGTAAGACAACTTTATTAAAAGAAGTTGCAAAGTCAATTACCAGGAATACACCGGAGGCGCATCTTATTATTCTTTTGATAGATGAACGTCCCGAGGAGGTTACCGATATCAAGGAAGCTATAGAAGGACCTAATGTAGAGGTTATCTATTCGACTTTTGATGAACTTCCGGAGCATCATAAAAGGGTATCCGAGATGGTAATTGAGAGAGGTAAACGTCTTGTTGAGCATAAAAAAGATGTTGTGATTCTCTTAGACAGTATTACAAGGCTTACAAGAGCATATAACCTTACGGTTCCGCCCAGTGGACGTACCTTATCAGGTGGTCTGGACCCCGCAGCTCTCCATATGCCTAAGCGCTTCTTTGGTGCAGCTAGAAATATGCGCGAGGGAGGCAGCCTGACTATTCTTGCAACGGCGCTTGTGGAGACCGGAAGTAAGATGGATGACGTAGTATATGAGGAATTCAAGGGTACCGGTAACATGGAAATGGTACTGGACCGCAAGCTTTCAGAAAAGAGAGTGTTTCCGGCGATTGATATTCCCAAATCAGGAACCAGAAGAGAAGATCTGCTTCTGACTCAGGAGGAACTTGAGGCTATCAATATAATGAGAAAAGCCTTAAACGGCTTAAAACCCGAAGAAGCGGTAGACAAGATTCTGGATATGTTTGCCAGAACCAGAAACAATAATGAATTTGTAAATATGGTGAAAAAGATAAAATTCATTTAAAAAATGCTTGCATAAGCAAAATTCCTATGCTACAATATATAAGCTGTTGATATTGGCAGCAGTTAATACAAAGAGAATTTTAGATGGCGTAAAACGTCGTAAAATATAGGAAAGGGAGTACGATAAAATGAGAGAAGGAATTCATCCTGAATATCATCAGGCAACAGTAACATGTAACTGCGGTAACACATTTACGACAGGTTCTACCAAACCTGAAATCCATGTGGAAGTTTGTTCCAAGTGCCATTCATTCTACACTGGTCAGCAGAAAGCAGCTCAGGCCAGAGGACGTATTGATAAGTTCAATAAGAAATATGGTGTGGAAAGCAAATAGTTTGCTTAAAAAGGTTGGGACGAATGTCTCAACCTTATTTAAATATAGCTATTACTTTGAACTCGTCGGAGGCAGATAAATTGAAGAATAGACATAATCAATACTCCGGAATCGGAGGGCAGGCTGTTCTTGAAGGTATTATGATGAAAAATAAAGAGCAGTATGCCATTGCGGTCCGCAAACCGGACGGGGAGATAGAGGTGGATGTTGATACTTATCATAGTATCATACATGATAGTCCTCTGCTTAACGTACCTTTTATAAGAGGAATCTTTAATTTTATTGATTCCCTTATTCTGGGAATGAAGAGCCTTAACTTTTCATCTACTTTCTATGAAGATGCGGATGCAAAAGAAACAGCGGCGGACAGAGCTTTTAATAAGATATTTAAAGATAAGGCGGAGAATGTTTTTATGGGGATAGTGACAGTGATTTCTATCATACTGGCAGTAGCCCTTTTTATGGTTCTGCCGTATTTTCTGACCTCGCTTTTGCAAAATTATGTTAGAAATGCTTCTTTGTTGGCCATATTGGAAGGTGTCATCCGTATTTTGATTTTTGTGTTATATGTAGTCGGAATTTCGTTAATGAAAGATATACAAAGAGTATATATGTATCACGGAGCGGAACATAAGTGCATAAACTGCATTGAAAAGGGACGTCCGCTTACAGTCAGAAATGTTATGAGAAGTTCCAAACAGCATAAAAGATGCGGAACAAGTTTCTTATTATTTGTAATGTTGGTGAGTATAGTTTTGTTTTTCTTTATAAGAGTGGAGAATCCGGCTTACAGAGTATTGCTGCGTATTGCATTGATACCGGTTATTGCGGGGATTTCCTATGAGATTATAAGACTCGCCGGAAGGAGTAACAATATATTAGTAAGGATTATTTCTGCGCCGGGATTGTGGCTTCAGAGGCTTACGACCAAAGAGCCGGATGCGGATATGGTAGAGGTTGCCATTGCGGCGGTTGAGGCTGTATTTGACTGGAAAGGATATATTTACGATACATTCGGCTATGAGATAGATGATGAATGGATGGCACAGGAAGCGAAGGATGAAGAAGAGGTAGACGAAGAAGCAGACGACGAGAATGTACAAGAAAGACAAACACAGGCTGAGATTTGATATATGGATTGGAAATATAAACAGGTATACGAATGGGGTGCGGACTGCCTTAAAAAGGCCGGAATCCGGGAAGCCGAGCTGGATGCACGGCTCCTGCTAGAGTATGTGTGTAAGACCGACAGGAATACGCTGCTTGCGCATAGTGATAGGGAAGTATCTAAAGAAGAGTATGAAAGTTATGTAAACCATATTTCCCAAAGGGAGAAACATATTCCGCTTCAGCATATTACAGGTATTCAGGAATTTATGGGGCTGGAATTTGAAGTCAATGCAAATGTGCTGATTCCAAGGCAGGATACGGAAATACTGGTAGAAGAAGTAATGCGGCATCTGCATGACGGTATGCGGATTTTGGATATGTGTACCGGTTCAGGTTGTATTCTGCTTAGTCTGTTGTATTATTCAAATGACTGTGCGGGACTTGGCATCGATGTCTCCAAGGCAGCACTGGATGTGGCGATGCGCAATGCAGAGAAGTTAGAATCCGTTAAAAGCGGGATAAATGTTGATTTCTTGCAGAGTGATCTGTTTGATAAACTTGGAAACATTAAGTTGAGTTATAAAGATAAACCGGTGATTGGTGAAAACTTGGAGAATATAGATGATTTTAAATTTGAAATTATTGTTTCAAATCCACCCTATATAAAAAGCTCTGTAATCAAAACTTTGATGCCGGAAGTCAGGGATTATGAACCAATATCCGCACTGGATGGCAGGGAAGATGGACTGTACTTTTACCGTGAGATAATCAAAGAAGCGGGAAAATATCTTGCAGGCGGCGGAAAACTTTTTTTTGAAATAGGTTTTGACCAGGGAGCTGACGTAAAGAATATGATGGAAGCTGCAGGATATAAGCAGGTTGAAATAATAAAAGATTATGCAGGACTTGACAGGGTTGTGTATGGAAGCCTGCTCACAGAAAGGCATGGAGAATAAGATGTTTGATAAATTAGAAGATCTTCTTAGAAAATTTGAAGAAATAATGAATGAACTCAGTGAGCCTTCGGTAGCAAATGATCAGGAACGCTTTCGCGCCTTGATGAAAGAACAGAGTGACCTAACCCCGATCGTGGAGGCTTATAAGGAATATAAGAAATGTAATCAGGATATTGAAGACAGTCTTGCTATGTTAGAGAGTGAATCTGACGATGAAATGCGGGAAATGTTAAAAGAGGAACTTTCCGTATCCAAAAAAAGAGTTGAGGAGTTAGAGCATGAGTTAAAACTTCTGCTTTTGCCTAAGGATCCGAATGATGACAAGAACGTAATAGTAGAGATACGTGCCGGTGCGGGCGGTGACGAGGCTGCACTTTTTGCGGCGGAAATATACCGTATGTATGTTCACTATTCCGAGGGCAGACGCTGGAAAGTAGAGACTATGGAAGTTGAAGAAATCGGAATAGGAGGAATGAAGAGCGTTACCTTCATGGTAACGGGACAGGGTGCTTATTCCGTACTGAAATACGAAAGCGGTGTGCATCGTGTGCAGCGTGTTCCGGAAACCGAATCCGGAGGACGTATTCATACCTCTACAATCACTGTGGCAGTTATGCCTGAAGCGGAAGAGGTAGATGTGGAAATTGATGAAAAGGATATCCGAATCGACGTAATGAGAGCTTCCGGAAACGGTGGGCAGTGCGTCAATACAACCGACTCGGCTGTACGACTGACACATTACCCTACAGGTATAGTGGTTTACAGCCAGACCGAGAAATCCCAGCTCCAGAATAAGGCCAAGGCGTTTGCGTTATTACGTGCAAAATTATACGATATTGAGCAACAAAAAGCCCATGATGCGGAAGCTGAACTACGCAAAAGCCAGATTGGTACCGGTGATCGTTCTGAGAAGATAAGAACCTATAACTTCCCGCAGGGACGTGTGACGGATCATAGAATCAACCTGACTATCTATAAGCTGGATAAGGTTATGAACGGTGATATTCAGGAGATACTGGATGCCTGTATATCAGCGGATCAGACGGCAAAACTGGTGAAGATGGGTGAGAATTGAGATTATTAAAATTTGTTGAACTTATTGACAATATCTCAGAAAACTGATAGATTTATATACTGGATAATTTATTTTAATTAATTAAAACACAGGGAGGAAAAATGAAAATGAAAAAATTATCTATAATAGCAGCAGTTGTACTTACTGTTGGATTGCTTGGAGGATGCGGAAGCAAGTTTGATGCAGCTGCTTATACTAAGGCATTACTTGACAATTCCTATAAGAATGATTCAACAGATTTTGTGGCTTTGAAGATTGGTACAGCAGAGGAAGCAGCAGATCTTTATGAGCAGGGACTTGATGCAGAGACTGATGCAATGCTTGCACAATCAGGCAATGCTATATCAGATGAGCAGGCAGCAGAGTTCAGAAATGTATTTGCAGACATTCTGGCAGGCGCCAGATATACCGTCGGTGAAGCAGAAAAACAGGATGACAATTCCTATGTAGTAACAATTACCTATGAGCAGATGCAGATATTTGGACCTGTAATGGAAAAATATATACCGGAAGTTGAAGATCTGGGAAATACATGGGCAGAAGCATATGCAGCAGGTGAAGAGATTCCTTCAGATGAGGAAATGGTAGCAGCAGTTATTGACTTAATGAAAGACTATTTTGTAGAAACCCTTCAGAATGTAACATATGCTGACCCTCAAACAACTACAATTAGAATTGAACTTAAGGATAATGTGTATGGACCTAACCAGACTGATCTTATGAATCTGGAGGCATCATTGTTTGATGTATCAGCTATGAGCGCTGCATTACAGTAATATCGGGATGTTCGATATTTAGGTAATATTTATATTGTATAGAAAATTGCGCAGACCCTATGGTCTGCGCTTTTTTGTTGTCTGCTGCTTTGTTATATGCTATAATCAAGATTGGTTTAATGAAGGAGTAGTGGTATTATGTTGGAAAGAAAGATATCAAAATACCTTGATGAGTGGAAGGTAAAAAAGAAAAAGAAGGCTTTGCTTGTAACTGGAGCAAGTCAGACCGGAAAGACTTTCAGCATACGTAAGTTCGGAAAAGAGAACTATGAGGTTTTTATAGAAATTAATTTTGCTGAGGATAAAGCGGCAGCGGATGTTTTTGCCAATGTTTCGGTTGCATATGCCCTTATAGACAATCTTACAGCATATAAGGAAACAAGCCTTAAACCGGGCAAGACCCTTATTTTTCTGGACGAAATCCAGGCCTGCCCTAAGGCAAGGGAGGCTGTGCGTCTTTTGGTAAAAGATGGAAGATATGATTGTATTGAAGCCGGTTTTATAGAAGAGGTTTTTGATTATGAGGAAAAGTATTCCATGCGTCCGTTGGATTTGGAGGAATTCATGTATGCGAATGGAATTAAAAGTGATGCCATAGAGTATGTTCGGGACTGCTATGAGCAGAAGTGGGTCGTAAGTGGAAGCGCTCATGAAATGCTCAAGCGAATTTTTGGATACTATGTTGTGGTAGGAGGGATGCCTGAGGCAGTTCAGCTATTTGTCGATACACATGACATGGGAAAAGTAACCGGGGTACATAAGCGGATTTTAAAGCAATACAGACAGGATATTGAAAAGGCAGGAAATATATCTAATATAGATAAAACCAAAATGAATAAAATTCTGGATTTTGTGCCTGTAGAGTTAAATAAAACGAATAAACGTTTTTTATTGGCAGATATTAAGAAGAGCGCGAGGATGGAGCGTTATGAAAGCAGCTTAAATAAACTGGAGGGCTTAGGTATGACGCTGCCCTGCTATTATGTAAGCAGCCCCAGATCACCGTTAGGAGATAACGAAAAAAGGAATTTATTCAAATTATATTTGGCGGATTCCGGTCTTTTGTGTGCTATGTCTGCCGAAAATACGCAGCTTGGCATCATGCAGGGGAAACTTGAGCCGGAGATGGAAAGCATAATACAAAACGCATTTGCACAGACTCTTACTGCAAACGGTTTTGTGCTCAGGTATATTAATGATAAGAATAAGGGTGAAGTGGATTTTCTTGTTCAGAAAGATGAAGATGTAATCCCCATAGAAATTAAAGCCGGAGATACATATAAATCACATGCGGCACTTGATCTGATAATGGAGCAAAAAGAGCCGGAGCTTAAAAAAGGCTTTATATTCTGTGACAGAAATGTTGAAAAAGAAGGAAATATTTTTTATCTGCCCTGGTATATGATTATGTTTTTACAGGATTAAACAGCTTTGAATAACGCAGAGGTGTTACAGTGGAAAATAAGGATGATATTTTTATGAATAATATGATGCAGCTAAAGGAACTGTTTAACTTCATTGATGGAAGTCCAACCTGTTTTCATGCGATGGCAAATCTGGAAAAAATGCTTGAAGATGAAGGTTTTGTCAGGCTGGATGAGAAAGATATATGGGAAATTGAAAATGAAGGGAAATATTATGTTAACCGAAATGGTTCATCGATAATCGCCTTTGTTATGCCGGCTCAAAAGCCAGCAGGCTTTCATATGGTGGCAGCGCATAGCGATTCACCCTGCTTTAAGCTCAAAGAAGCGCCGGAAATAGTAGTAGATGACGTTTATCTTAAGCTGAATGTGGAGAAATATGGCGGAATGATTCTTTCAACGTGGCTGGATAGACCGTTATCCATAGCAGGCAGGGTTATAATAAAAAGTAATAACTCTTTGGAAAGCCGTCCGGTTAATTTGGACCGGGATGCCGCAATCATACCCAATCTCGCAATTCATATGAACAGGGATATGAACAAGGGGATAGAATACAATCCACAGGTTGATATGCTGCCGCTTATAGGGGAAGCAGGGTCAAAGAAAGAGTTTTTAGAGCTTATAGCAAAGGAGGCGGCCGTATCGGCAGAAGATATTTTAGGCTCCGACCTCTTTTTATATAACAGGGATAAATGCCGTTTGATTGGAATAGACGATGCGTTTATCGCGGGTCCGAGACTGGATGATCTGGAATGTGCTTTTGCGGGAATGACCGCATTGGTCAATGAAAAACCTGAGAATTACATCAATATATGTGCAATATTTGATAATGAGGAAGTAGGAAGCAGAACCAGACAGGGAGCGGATTCTACCTTTTTAAAAGATGTACTTGTAAGAATATGTACCAAACTGGGTATGGATGAAGAGGGTTATAGGCGTATGCTGGCAGACAGTTTTCTGATTTCTGCCGACAATGCACATGCCTTGCATCCAAATCACCAGGAGAAAGCAGATTTAACCAATAAGCCTGTGTTAAATGGAGGAATAGTCATCAAGTACCATGGCAGTCAACGTTATGCTACCGATGCATATTCAGCGGCATATATGAAAGATATCTGTAAGCGGGCGGGAGTGCCGTATCAGTCCTATGCCAATCGTTCGGATATTGCGGGGGGAAGCACCCTTGGAAATATTCTGGTATCTCAGGTATCGGTAGATATGGTGGATATCGGTTTGCCGCAGCTTGCCATGCATTCTGCTATGGAAACGGCAGGGGTTAAGGATGTTGATTATCTGATAGATGCATTTAGAACTTTTTATATAGGGTGAAAAGTTGATGCAATGTAAATATTTCCGCTGAAAGATACACTTCATAAAATCCGGTTGAGGCGTTTTTAGAAGTTTTTTTGGGGGGAAATATTTTTTTGCTTGACAGTATACCCCATAGGGGTATATACTAAATGTTGCAGATATACCCCCGTGAGGTATATGAGAGGCTTCTGCAAACAAGGAAAGTATATTTAAGATGATTATTTCAAAACATAACAAGTGTATAAAGAGGTATATATGAATCAAAACGAAGATAATAAGACTAAGGAACGTTCGGAAAAAGAATATAAGGATCTGATGAACCGCTTAAAAAGAATTGAGGGGCAGGTCAGAGGTATACAGGGGATGCTTGAGGATGATGCCTATTGTACGGATATTCTGATACAGGTGGCAGCCGTAAATGCGGCCTTGAACAGTTTCAACAAGGTATTGCTTTCCAATCATCTTCATACCTGTGTGGCGGAAAATATCCGTTCCGGAAATGATGAAGTTATAGATGAGCTTGTAACACTTTTACAGAAGCTGATGAAGTAAGAATAAGCAAAAAAGTATAAGCAAATAAATAAGCAAGTAAATAAGAAAATGTGAAATTAAGCAGTAAATATTGATGAAATAAAAATATCAGGAAAGGCGAAAAAAATGGAGCAGTATACAATTACAGGAATGAGTTGTGCGGCCTGCAGTGCCAGAGTGGAAAAGGCGGTGTCCAAGGTACCCGGAGTGGAAAGCTGTTCGGTCAGTCTGCTTACGAATTCTATGGGAGTAGAGGGGACTGCATTGCCGGAAAAAATAATTGCGGCAGTCGAGGCGGCAGGATACGGGGCAGCTAAAAAGTCTTCCGCAGCAGCAAAAGGTGAAGTTTCTGATGCAGGAACAGCGTCTTATGACAGTATGCTGGAGGATAAGGAAACCCCGCTTTTGTTAAAAAGAATGATTGTTTCTATTGTTATTCTCATACCGCTTATGTATTTTTCTATGGGACATATGATGTGGAACTGGCCGCTGCCCGGATTTTTTGACAATAATCATATTGCAATGGGGCTGGTACAACTTCTGCTTACCATTGCAATTATGGTAATAAATCAGAGGTTTTTTGTAAGTGGTTTTAAGAGCCTTGCACACAGAGCGCCTAATATGGATGCGCTTGTTGCGCTGGGGGCAAGTGCGGCTATGGTATATAGTATATATGCCTTGTTTGCAATGACGGATGCTCAGATACAGGGAAATCATGAGGCCGTCATGGGTTATATGCATGAGTTTTACTTTGAATCTGCGGCTACGATTCTGACTCTGATTACTGTCGGTAAGATGTTAGAGGCGCGTTCAAAGGGAAAAACAACGGATGCTTTAAAAGGTCTTATGAAGCTGGCACCTAAAAGAGCAGTGATTGACCGTGACGGTCAAGAAGTGGAAGTTGATATCACCAAGGTCAGAATAGGAGATATATTTGTAGTAAGACCTGGAGAAAATATACCTGTAGACGGTATTGTAGTCGAAGGTACCAGTGCGGTCAATGAAGCGGCGCTGACCGGAGAGAGCATTCCTGTGGATAAACAGGCAGGAGATACGGTATCGGCAGCAACTTTAAATCAGTCGGGCTTCTTGCGCTGTGAGGCAACGAGAGTGGGTGAAGATACCACTTTGTCACAGATAATAAAGATGGTCAGCGATGCTGCGGCGACCAAAGCGCCGATTGCGAAGGTGGCAGATAAGGTTTCAGGAGTTTTTGTGCCGACAGTAATCACTATTGCCATATTGACCGGTATAGTCTGGATTATTGCCGGAGAAAGTTTGGGATTTGCTCTTGCAAGAGGAATTTCGGTACTTGTAATAAGCTGTCCCTGCGCCCTTGGTTTGGCAACACCGGTTGCAATTATGGTAGGAAATGGCAGAGGCGCCAAACATGGAATTATGTTTAAGACAGCCCAGTCTTTGGAACTTACAGGTAAGGTTCAGATTGCAGCATTGGATAAAACAGGCACTATTACAAGGGGAGAACCGAAGGTGACGGATGTGGCTCCGTCAGGAGACTGTACGGAAGAAGAGCTGCTTAAACTTGCTTTTGCCTTGGAACAAAAGAGTGAGCATCCGCTTGCCAAGGCAATCATAGAGCTTTCTAATGAAAAAGGAATTCATGAGCAGGCAGCAGATGATTTTCAGGCCGTACCGGGAAACGGTTTATCCGGAATCCGTCAGAACGAGGAGCTGGCAGGAGGAAATCTTGCTTTTATAAGGACCAAGGCGGAAGTATCCGCAGAAGCAGCCGGGCAGGCTGAGCGGTTTGCCAATGAAGGAAAGACCCCGCTCTTTTTCAGTAAGTCCGGAGTTTTCCAGGGAATAATTGCAGTGGCCGATGTGATGAAAGAGGACAGTTCCGAAGCAATAAAAGAATTACAGGAAATGGGAATAAAAGTAGTTATGTTAACCGGAGACAATGAGCGAACTGCAAATGCCATAGGAAAGCAGGCCGGTGTAGATGAAGTTATTGCGGGAGTTCTCCCTGACGGAAAGGAAAGCGTTATCAGAAGCTTGCAGGAACGCGGCAAGGTGGCTATGGTAGGAGACGGTATTAATGATGCACCTGCATTGACCAGAGCAGACATCGGTATTGCAATCGGGGCCGGAACCGATATAGCGATTGATGCGGCTGATGTAGTGCTTATGAAGAGCAGATTGAGTGATGTACCGGCTGCAATACGTTTGAGCAGAGCAACACTTAAGAATATATACGAGAACCTGTTTTGGGCGTTTTTCTATAATGTAATAGGTATCCCGCTTGCTGCCGGTGTTTTATATCCTGCATTCGGACTTAAACTTAATCCGATGTTTGCAGCGGCAGCGATGAGTCTGTCGAGTTTCTGCGTGGTAAGTAATGCGCTTAGGTTGAATCTTTTTAAAATGAGTGATGGCTCCGGTAAGGAAGGGTATACTGACCATAATAGTCAAAGCAGCGATATGACAAACGCATTAAGCACTGATAATAGAAAAAGTAATAGTAACAATCATAAAAATAAAAGTAATAATAAGGAGGCTGAAAAAATGGAAAAAACAATGGAAATCAAAGGAATGATGTGCGCACACTGTGAGGCAACGGTTAAGAAGGCGCTTGAGGAATTACCTCAGGTAAGTGAGGCGGCAGTGAGTCATGAGAAAGGGACTGCGGTAGTCAATCTGAATGAGGAGATTTCAGACGATGTTTTAAGGAAAGCAGTGGAAGACAAAGACTATGAGGTTGTTTCAATAAGCTGATAGGAATTACTGTATAAGATGTAATCATATGCTAAAATGAAGAATAGCAATTATGATATCTGATATTGCACATGATAAAACCGTACTCATATAGTATATTAATTGTATTGGATTTGACCAATGTGGTCAATAGGAGTACGCTATGCCGTCACAGAAGTTTGAAAATTTACTGAATCTGGCTTTGGAAACACCTATGGAGGAGCGAAATCAGTCGCTTGAATTAAATGTCGGATATGAAAGAGAGGACAATACCTGGGAGCTGATAGTAAAGTATCATGGCAGCCTCAGAGCAGGATTGTCTTCTTTTTTTTCACTGCCTCAGGGGAATTTGCTGCAGGTGGAAGAATTGATAGCCGGATATGCGATTATCACCGTACCGGAGTCATTTGTTGATGCTTTGGCAGCAGTAGAGGAAATCGAATATATAGAGAAACCAAAGCGCTTATTTTTTGAAACTCTTCAAGGTAAAATAGCATCATGCATTATACCGGGAAGTCAGCTGGAAACCACTTTGCGTGGACAGGGAGTCATAGTGGCGGTCATAGATTCAGGTATAGCATGGAGAAATCAGGACTTTCGTAATGCGGATGGAACAAGCCGGATATTGTATCTCTGGGATCAGACCCTGCAGCCGGAACTGATAAGAGAAAGAATTGCGCAAAGCGGAATCATTTCGGAAACGGGAGCGACGGAGTATGCTCCGCCGGAAGGTTTTTATAGCGGAGTGGAATTTGATAATGCCCGGATTAATATCGCATTGAATGCATCTTCCGAACTTGAAGGAGATCTACTGCTTCCAAGTCTGGATACATCAGGGCATGGAACAGCGGTTGCGGGTATTGCGGCAGGAAACGGTGGTGTTTCCGGAGGTGTTTATGCCGGAGTTGCGCCGGAAAGTGAGCTTATAATTGTGAAGCTTGGAACCCCAAGAGCAAATTCTTTTCCCAGAACAACAGAACTTATGCGAGCATTGACTTATGTGGTCAAGAAGTCTCTGGAACTGCGAAGACCCGTTGCCATAAATCTGAGTTTTGGAAATACCTATGGAGCGCACAACGGGACTTCATTATTGGAACGCTTTATTGATAATATTTCTGAAATAGGCAGGAATGTTATCTGTGTAGGAAGCGGAAATGAAGGAGCATCAGGAGGGCATACAGGAGGAAGTGTCGGAGTGACAGGCAATGGCAACTCTTTAGGGGGTATAAGTAATAATCCCAATACTACAGTAAATGCCTTAACTGCCGCAATTGAACTTGTAGTAGGAAACTATGAATCCGGGCTTAATGTTCAGCTTTGGAAAGATTATGTTGACCGATACAGTCTACGTTTGATTTCCCCTACAGGAGAAAGTTTTACTATTGATACAGACAGACCTGGAAAGCAGACATATATTTTAGAGCAGACCAAAATACTTTTGTATAACGGGGAACCGGCGCCTTATCTTACAAGTCAGGAAATATATTTTGATTTTCTTCCCTTGGAAAACCGAAGCTATATAAATAGCGGAGTTTGGACATTTGAGTTGGAGGCAATAAAAACAGTTACTGGGAATTATACCTTTTATCTACCTTCGGAAACTGTACGCTCAGCACAGACCAGATTCTTAAGACCGACACCGAATGTGACACTGACAATTCCATCTACCGCATCCAAGGTAATAACCGTGGGTGCTTATCAGACCACGTTAGAGGCATATGCAGATTTTTCCGGGCGTGGATATTTGTATCAGGACAGGTTGGGCGGACGAATAGAAGGTTCTTTTATCAAACCGGATCTGGCGGCTCCGGGAGTCAATATTTTAGCGCCCACCAGATCAGGAGGCTATGAGCCGGTCACGGGGACATCATTTGCGACGCCTTTTGTCACCGGAGCGGCGGCGTTGCTTATGCAGTGGGGAATAGTTGACGGTAACGACCCATATCTGTATGGGGAGAAAGTTAAGGCCTATCTGCGCAAAGGCGCCAAGCCCATAAGAGGTGAAAGGGTCTATCCCAATGAACGGGTTGGGTATGGGGCGTTGTGCTTAAATTCAAGCTTACCGGAATAATTTAGAACATTGGCAAAAAAATACCTGCAGATTAAAAACCACTGGCATTAAAAACTGCAGATATTCTTTATTTTTATAAAACCTTAGATAAAAATTCTTTAAGACGCGGATTCTTCGGATTACCAAAAAATTCCTCCGGAGAACCGCTTTCTAAAATCTGTCCCTCATCAATGAAAATCACCTTGTTAGCCACTTCTCTTGCAAATCCCATCTCGTGGGTTACAATGATCATTGTCATGCCATCTTTTGCCAAGGATTTCATCAAATCCAGGACCTCTCCTACCATTTCAGGATCTAAGGCACTGGTGGGTTCATCAAACAGAATTACATCGGGATTCATAGCCAGAGAGCGTACAATGGCAACCCTCTGTTTCTGGCCTCCTGAGAGGGTAGAAGGATAAACGTCTGCCTTATCCTCCAGACCAATCCGTTTTAGGAGAGCAAGAGCTTCTTCCCTGACTTTTTTACTGATTTCTGTTTTCGTTGTGGTTATAGGAAGCAAATCCTTTTTTTCCGCTTCTTTCCGGAACAGATTGGAAATGCGTATGCCCAGGTTTTTACGTTTGTCTCGGCGTATATCCTGACACTGCAGATACATTGGAGCCAGCATGATGTTTTCGATCACTGTCTTATTATTAAAAAGATTAAAGTGCTGGAACACCATTCCCATATGTCTTCTGTGTACATTGATATCCACCTTCATGTCTGCAATGTCCACTCCGTTAAAGATAATCTGTCCGCCGGTAGGGTCCTCCATACAGTTTAAGCAGCGCAGGAAAGTACTCTTGCCTGAGCCGGAAGGACCGATAACCACCACAATATCGCCTTTATCAATTTTAACATTAATGCCACGCAGTACCTGCATTTCGCCAAAATGCTTTTCCAGATTAATTACGTCTATCACTTTTTCTCAGGCTCCTTTCCATAATTTTAATGCCCGCGCTGATGATCAGCACAAGCAAGATATAAATGACTGCCATAACAAGATAAGGAACCATGAATTCGTAACTGTTGCTGCCTATGTAGTTAAATGCCACATAAAGATCTGCCGCGCCTACAAAGCTGACAACAGAGGTTTCCTTCACCAGGGCAATAAATTCGTTGCCCAGGGTAGGAAGGATATTCTTTACTGCCTGAGGTATTACGATTTTTACCATGGTTGTGCTAAAACTTAAGCCTACTGCGCGTCCGGCTTCCATCTGCCCATGGTCTACGGACAAGATACCGCTCCTCATGATTTCAGATATATAAGCGCCGCTGTTTAGACCAAATACCAGTATAGACACCTGTACGCCTGTGATGCGAAGACCCATTAGGGGCAGCATAACGTAATAGAACACCAGCAGCTGCACCACGATAGGCGTGCCACGGAACAGCCCCACATAAAAGCTGCAGAAACCGTTTAAAATACGGGGCAGCAGCTTATACTTGGGGATAACCCTTACCGTAGCAATAAGTGTACCGATGATAATACCGATGAACAGTCCCAACACAGCGATCATAAGTGTGTTTTTTAAACCCTCTATGACCCTTACATAGCCGTTCTGTTCCATAAATATGTATATAAAGTTATCTACTTTCTGACTAAAATTTCCCATTTAATCCTCTATACCTATTGCATTTTGTTGATGGATTCCGTAATGAAAGCCGCCGGTGCGGAATCAATGATAACATACTGGATATTGCCGTTTAATAAATCCTGCACTGCCAGTGCTCCGTTCTTGTACCCTACCGCTGTCGCTGCAAAGCCGTCAAATTCCCAGTCTTCATCACCTTCTACATAGAACTGGCCTGTTGTACCGTTCTGAACGCCGATTTTTACACTACTGTCCTTTTCATTCAAAATTGCCTCTATAGCAGCCGCATCCGTGCAGGAATCAAACTCCGTATCGTCAGAAAGAGTGATAAGCCTCTGGGAAGCAACATAGTAGGATGTTGAAAATGTTACATACTCCTCCCTGTCAGGTTTAACCGTAAGTCCTGCCATTGCAATATCGCATTTCTGCTGGCCTACTGACAGGCATACGGCATCAAAATCCATATTCTGGATAACCAGCTCCTTGCCAAGGTAGTCTGCCAACGCTGCGGCAATCTCCATATCTACACCGTAGTAGCTGTCGCCCTTGGTGTATTCAAATGGCTCAAAAGCAGCGTTAGTTGCAACTAACAACTGATCTTTGCTCTCATCCAAAGTTGCGGAAGTTACCGGATCAGGCGTACCGTCGCCGAAATACTTGTTACAGATTTCATCAAAGGTACCGTCATCTTGAATCTGTTTGATGAAGTCGTTGACGGAATCAAGCAGCTCAGGCTGGGTCTTATCCACGCCAAAAGCATATTCCTCATCGGTCAGATCCACCTGGATTACCTTCACGGTTTTTTTAGAGCTGTCATCACCGCTATTATTGCTGTTGCTGCTATCATTGCTGTTACTACTGCCGTTACCGCATCCGGCTAAGGCTGCCACAACAGTTACTGTGGCAAGTGCGATTGTAATAAATTTTTTCATATCATATCCTCCATTCTTACCAAGCTTAGGGTGTAATTTTTAATTTCACCCTATTTACTGTACTTTGTAATGTATCATATATTTCGGTGGATTGCAATATTTTTGCTCAAGCCGTGAAATTTTGAAATACTTGAAGTTAATGAAATTCCGAAATTCTGGAATTCCGAAATATATTGCGATTCCTGTAAGATTATCTTATAATAGGAAAAGTTGAAAAAATTTAATTAATTTAAATAATTGAGGAGAACGTTGTGAGGAATTCATCTTGGAAAAGTCCGCTGATGCTGTTTCTGACAGCAGTCATTTGGGGTATTGCTTTTGTTGCACAAAGTGTTGGAACTGAATATGTCGGAGCGTTTACGTTTAACTTTATACGTTGTATCATTGGTGGTTTTGTGCTTATCCCCTGCATTTTTTTACTGGACAAATTGAAGGAGGGGAAAAAAAGCGGGGATACTCTTGTGTCCGGCAGTACGGCAGAAGGGGAGAATACACGGCGTTTATTGCTCATCGGTGGGTTTTGCTGTGGAGTGATACTGTTTGTGGCAAGTAATCTGCAACAGCTTGGCATCCAATACACAGGTGCCGGCAAGGCTGGTTTTATTACGGCGATGTACATTGTTCTGGTTCCTATAATGGGGATTTTTTTAAAGAAAACGATAGGAATTAATATCTGGATCAGTGTGCTTCTGGCAGTGGCAGGGCTCTATCTTTTATGTATCACGGAAGGGTTTTCTATTGGCCGCGGTGATATTTTGGAACTACTATGTGCCCTTGTTTTTTCAATACATATCCTTGTGATTGATTATTTTTCTCCAAAAGTGGACGGAGTAAAGATGTCATGTATACAGTTTTTTGTCTGTGGGATATTATCCGGTATTTGTATGTTGATTTGGGAAGAGCCGGTTCTTTATGCAATTATGCAGGCATGGCTGCCGATTCTGTATGCCGGGGTTATGTCCTGTGGAGTGGCTTATACATTACAGATTTTGGGGCAGAAGGGAATGAATCCGACGGTTGCATCCTTAATCTTAAGTCTGGAGTCGGTTGTTTCGGTAATTGCAGGCTGGCTTTTGATTGGGCAGAATCTGAGCAGGCGGGAGTTAGCGGGCTGTGGGCTGATGTTTGTGGCGATAGTTTTGGCGCAGCTTCCGCAGAAGGAGAAGGGGTAAGCTATTTGTAGTAGAAAGTGGCATCATTTGTAATATTTTCTCCATTTATATCCGTAGCCACATAGATGTGTACATATCCGCTTTCACCGGCAGGAAGAACAAATGTTGTCTCTTCTGAAAAAGGGCAGTATTCCACATATTCTTCTTCATTTTCATTTCTTTTGGTAACTTTAAAGTACAGTGGCCCGGTCATATTATGTACCGGAATAATACTGGCTTCAATTTCACCGGCTTCATTCTTTGGCATCAGGCAGATTACTCCAAATACAGTTTTTTCTTCCTCTGCCATTTTTTGGTCATAACTGTCCCAGAACACAGTATCTGTTTCTTCATTTCCGCCAAACAAAGAGGCAAATGCCTGGGTAAATATTGTTGCTCCTTTGCCATTTAAATGATGTCCGTCTACCATAAAACAAGAGTCGTCCAAATCCAAAAATGAACTGCGGCTAAGACCAAAATCATAGTAGGGTACATTTTTACCTTCCAGAAATTCATTCATCTGAGATATATAGCTGTCATAATTTCCTATTGCCTGAAGCTGAAAGTCCGAAATTGGTGAAGAGTAAAAAACAAGCTCAATATCTTCTTTCTTGCAAAAATCTATTATTTTATTTAAATATTTCTGATTGTATTCTGAAATTGCTTCTTCAGATATTGAAGTAATTGACCTGTTTGAAGAAAAAGTTCCCGGTTTTACCTCTTCATAATTTCTGACAAATCCCTTTCCGGCATATTCCTCGTTTTCCGCCCTTACATATTCGAAATTTCGATAAGATGCAGTGCTTTTCTTGTGAACTAAATCCAGAATTTCTGATGGTGAGAACAGCTTCTGCCAGTTTCGCCTGCCTAAAATCAAGCCATGAGCCAGATAATCCTTGCCGCCGCTGTCCCAAATATAAAGAAGGCGATTGGGAGAGAATTTCATATAGTCCGAGACGATATAAGTGGCTGTAGGTGAGTGATATTCCGTGTTTTGCCCCTGTATTAAATAGTATACTTCCATATATACTTTGGAAATATGTCTTTTTTTCGCAGCTTCCTTCAATAGATAGTAACTGTCCACCGGATTTTGAGAGGATGTGCCGGCATTAAAGGTATTAATTCCCCAGATTTCATCTGTCAAAGCTGTGTCAATGGAACGATAACTGTGAGAAGAACCCAGAAAGAGAGCATCTATCTGTTTTTGCTCATATAATTCATGCATTGAGATTCTTGTATATGAATTTATATCATCTGTCAGAATATAATGCAATGCTTCGTTCACACAGACCATAGCTAAAATGAAAAGTATAAACGCCCCTATTCTTTTTACATATAAACGAAATCGCTCCATAAAGTCTCCTAAAATTGAAAATAAATAAATTGACTTGCATCATACTGATAGCCATATATACCAAATAAAAGAATCGACCACACTATACAAAGATATATAAAGCCTCGAAAGAAGACATTTCTTTTATATAATTCACGGCGCAGTCTGATTCCCCTTTCATGCATTATATCTATCATAAAGAGAATAAATAATGCGGCAATCAGTACAATCCAATCGGCATATCCTAAACCCATTGCTTCAAATGTCTGCAGCCGCTTGTATCTAAGCATCTGGGCAAAATATCCGAAGGCCTGTCCTATTGTTTCGGCGCGGAAGAAAACCCATAATACTGTGACAATGCCAAATGTAATACCTGTTTTAAATATCCGCACCAATATTCCGAGGGCAGCATTACGCTCTTTCTTAATATTTCCCAATATATTTCCCAATATCTGTGCACATCCGTGCAAAGCTCCCCAGATAACGTATGTCCATGCGGCCCCATGCCACAATCCGCTGCACAAAAAGACTATCAGAATGTTTCTGTTTTGTTTTAACTTACCTTTGCGATTTCCGCCCAGTGGGATATATAGATAATCCGTAAACCAGGTAGTGAGGGAAATATGCCATCTTCGCCAGAAATCCTTGATATTTTCCGCCAGATATGGCTGCCTGAAGTTGTCCATCAGCTGTATTCCCATGACCTGTGCCGCACCCTTGGCAATATTGCTGTATCCGCCGAAATCGCAATAAATCTGAAAGGAAAAAAGAAGTGCGGCAGTGACTAACTCCACACATCCATATGAATGATAATTATCATAAACCTGATTGACTACAATTGCTATCCTGTCCGCAATGACAATTTTTTGGAAAAGGCCCCACGTCATGAGCAGCACACCGTCACGAACACGCTCATAATTAAGGAGTTTCAACTTATCCATACCTTCAATCTGGACAAGGAGATTTTTGGAACGCTCAATAGGACCTGCAACTAACTGTGGAAAAAATGAAACAAACAGGGCATATTTTGCAAAGTTTTTTTCCACTTCCACCTGCTGTCTGTAGATATCCATTGTGTAGCTCAAAGCCTGAAAAATATAAAAAGAAATACCTACGGGAAGTATTATATCAAAAGCCGGTTCATAAGTTTTGAGATTGAATGCTTTTAAAACAAAATTTATATTGTCTGTTACAAAGTAAAAATATTTATAAAAAAACAGGATGGAAAGATTTAAGATGAAACTGACTGCAACGCAAAGCTTACGTAAAGATGTCTTCTTGCTTTCGTTCAAGTCTATCACGGATAATTTCCACAGCGCAAGACCTCCAAGCCATGTAACAGCCGTGGAAAACAGAAGTAATAGAGCATAAGAAGCATTCCAGCACATGTAAAAATAATAGCTCGCTGCCAAAAGCCATAAATAGCGAGATTTGGCCGGTATCGCAAAATAAACGAGCACTACGATTGGAAAAAATATGAGAAACTGGAATGAATTAAACAGCATGATACGTCACCACATGTGCAACCCTTCTCATTAGTTTCATTGCACCATATTATACCCTAATATAGTATGCTTCGCAAGTTTTTTAATACGCTGTTTGTGCAAAATATAGGATACGTACGGCATAGAGAGATTTTGACCGCACATATTTATTATGGTAAAATATACTATATTTTATATTGAAAATATTAAACTGATGCGAAAGAGAGGTTGACATAACATGCCTTTCCCGGTACCAAAGCATTTCACCTCAATGGAAGATGCTATCATTACACTTTTTGGAAGTGGAATCAAAATTACACATACCGACAGGATTTCCGGCGGTGACATCAATGATGCATACGGATTGACGTTAACTGATGGAACACATATTTTTATGAAGTCCAATTCTAAGGAAAATGCTTCATTTTTTACTGCGGAAGCAATGGGACTGAGTGCTATTGCACAGACTAAAGCCATAGGAACGCCTGATATTATCTGTACTGGTACCGATGAAGGCAGGTTTGGCGGTTCTTTTTTGCTTATGGAATTTATTGAAAGCAAGGGACATATCTCCAATTATTGGGAGACTTTCGCCTATCAGTTGGCGGCAATGCACAAGTCTCCGACGGAAGATTTCGTTGACGGGGGAAAATACGGTTTTGTCTGCGACAACTATATTGGTGCGCGAAGACAGATAAATACTGTCAATGAAAGTTGGACGGCCTTCTTTCGCGATTGTCGCCTGAAACCTCAGTTTAAAGCAGCTGCCGCATACTTTGATTCTTCAGATTTAAAAAAGATATTGAAACTGCTTGACCATATTGACAATGTTCTTGTGGAACCGGAGCAGCCCTCTTTATTGCATGGCGATTTATGGTCCGGTAATTTCATCACGGGAAATGACGGCAAAGCCTGGCTTATTGATCCGGCGGTTTATGTGGGACATGCAGAAGCGGACATTGCCATGACAGAGCTTTTTGGCGGATTTTCACAGGCATTTTATGCTGCCTATGAGGAAACCGGTCTCTTGCAGCCCGAATATAGCAGCCGCCGGGACCTGTACAATTTATATCATCTTTTAAATCATCTTAATATGTTTGGACGCTCGTACCTTTCATCCGTGAAACGTATTGTGGATAAATATGCGAAATGACGTATTTAAAATGACAGATTTAAATTACATTAGTTATTTCAAAAAATGTTTGCATTTTGGAATTGGCAGGATTATACTATTGAATAGAAAAGGAGGAATGTTCTCATGAGAATAGGCGGTATTGGTAATGTTTACCCTACTTATGTATATAATCCGAATACGGTAGATGCTTCCAGCATGAACAAGTTATCCAGAATTTCGGATAATGTGCTTGATAAAAAGGTAAATTACTCAGAGACTACTGCACAAGAGAATCAGAATCCATTGAAAAAGGGGGAGACCTTAGATTTTGAAGGAATTCTGGCAAAACAGATGCAGCAGAGTCAGAATCGTGCGGCAAAGATTATGCCAAACGGATTAGAGCCTGCAAAAGAGCAGGATAATACTGAGGAAGTTAAGACACAGACATCTCAGGTTAAGTCATTATCAGAGAATACTAATGTAAATCAGAATGCCGAGAATGCTGCAACCGAAAACAATTCCAATGTAACACAGATGCAGAGAGCGATTCAGGCATATGAGATGTTTATGACAGCATAGTAGGTACTTAAGAGCATTACATAAATCAGTTTGTAAGTGAAATTTAAAGAGGGCAGTTCCGGAAGTCGTTATTTGATATGCTCCCCTTGGAGTAGACATTGGAAATAATAAAAATGTCTATTTCAAGGAGGAGCATATTTTATGTCTAAGAAGCCAAGAAGACTAACACAAGAAGAGAAACTATGGGCAGTAAAGGAGTATCTGGATGGAAAAGGCAGTACCTATTCAATAGCCGATAAATATGGTGTTACAGATACGACAATCCGTAGATGGCTGGATCAGTATAAGGTGGAGGGAGACATGGCATTCCAAAAATCATCTTTACCGGCATCCATATCCCCTACAGACAAGCTCTGTGCAGTCCATGACTATCTGGAAGGGAGGGCAACCTTACGGGAACTGACACTAAAGTATGGTGCAGGCAGTACCAGTATCCGCAAATGGATTGCAAAATATCAATCCGGTGGGGATGCTGCACTACTGCCAGTTCATACAAAAAAGCACTACAGCAGATCGTTCAAGCACAAAGTCATACAGGCATATCTTTCAGGGGAAGGCAGTTATTACGATCTGGCTGTCCGTTTTAAAATCCCATCCTTCGAGACTGTACGGAAATGGGTTTTGCAGTATAATGATTGCGGGGGCATAAAAGGCTCTGAAACAGGAGGTACTGCAATCATGACAAAAGGACGCAAAACAACTTTTGATGAAAAGACAGAGATCGTTTCTTTCTGTATAGAAAACAATAATGATTATCAACTGACTGCTGAAACATATAAGGTGTCTTACCAGCAGGTCTATTCCTGGGTAAGAAAATATAAATCCCATGGCGCAAAAGCTTTAGAGGACCGCCGGGGGCGGACAAAACCAGAAGCAGAAATGACAGAGCTGGAAAGGCTGCGTGCTGAAAACCGGCTTTTAAAAGCCCAGAACAGACAGATAAAGTCCAGCCTAAAACATCGTTATGACGGATGCACCAGACCATCCAGAAATCCTGCATTCATTGCTGGGAATGTTTTAAACAGGGATTTTCATGCAGAACATTTCAACGAGAAATGGGTTACTGATGTCACGGAATTCAAGTATGGGGTATCTTTTGACCATATACATAAGCTTTACCTGAGTGTGATCTTAGATTTGTGTGACCGCAGACCTGTTGCTTATGTGATAGGGGACCATAATAATAATCAGCTTGTATTTGACACATTCGATGCTGCTGTCACTGCCAATCCGGATGCACATCCCATCTTCCACAGCGACAGAGGATACCAGTATACCTCACGGGTGTTCCATCAGAAGCTGGAAGATGCAGGTATGATCCAGAGCATGTCGCGTGTGGCGCATTGCACGGATAATGGACCAATGGAAGGGTTCTGGGGGATTTTAAAACGAGAGATGTATTACAGGCAAAAATACCATACAAAGGAAGAACTGGTCCAAGCGATCAGAGAATATATGCTGTACTACACAAATGACCGTCCACAACGTGGACTGGGAGTATTGACTCCAATGGAATTTCACCAGAAACTGCTGGCAGCATAAAAATGTTGCCCAGCCTGCACTGGGCAACACAAAAATTTTTATTTTTCAATTGTCTACTTGACGGGGAGCACACCAATTGACTTTGGGAATGCCCTCTTTTTGTATATTGCAATCGACTAAATGACAGTTATAAAGTTTTATTCAGATGCCAGTTTTTTAACTCTTGACATAGCCTCTTTAACAGGTGGAAGCAGCAGGATTATAATAGTGATAGCAGCCTCTGTGAATATATATGATCCATTGTAGGCTAATGAATAGGGCAGTGGATCCCAGCCTTCCCAAGTATAATTGGCAAAAAAGACAAAGCCGGAGATTACAGTAAATATGTATCTTCCTATAACACCTACAATATAACCTTTTATAAGCCCAAACTTTGAATTACTAAACAAACCGGATAATCCCAGCGCTCCGAAAGCCAATGGATAATCAATCAGCATCTGCATTGGATACAGCACATAGGGCTCGATTAATAATTGCAAAATTCCATAGGCAACCCCGGCGAACAGTCCGGCGCCTAAGCCGAACCAGTAGCCTGGCAGACATATAATCAGCATAGAGAGTAGAGTAATCGAACCTCCCATGGGCATATCGAATATCTTCAAGTTTGAAAGTACCGTACCAAGGGCCAGTGCCATAGCGCAGAATGCCAGCTGTTTTATGGTCAGTTTTACGGAAGGCTTAGATATGCTGGAATTTTTGGATGTTTGTTTTCCTGCAAAGAACAGTGCAGCAGCTAGTAAGGCAAGAATAATTATTGCAAGCACTATATTTCCATAAATTGTGGGTACGTATGTCATTTCGTCCCAATCGTTAACAACAGTATTGTAAAACATAAAAAAACCTCCTTTAAGATGCTAAGGAGGGAGACACAATATAATCAATAATATGCAGGTAAAAGTTTAAATACGCCATACATACCAAAGATTAATCTGCTTCCTTACGCCGGTATTATCCGGTTCAAGTAGTGAGGGTTAGAAATATTGTGTATATTTCAATCTCAGCAATGTGCTCCCCTAGCGATTATTTAGTTAACATAATAGTGCCTGTAAGTCAAGCATCAGTTTATGTATATTGATACTATAAAGATATATTATGTATTTGTCAAGTTGTAAGACTTATTAAGGTATTTATAAATTGAAATTTGTGGCTGGGCCTGAAAGACGGATTGCACAAATAGTAAGCTGGCTGGTGGTCGGCTTTCGGGAA